>JBGPHP010000081.1:0-12642 GCA_041484445.1 Gemmatimonadota bacterium | reverse complement strand
GTCTTGGGGCCGGCTCTTCGGCCCGTACTTCTCCGTGGGTGGGGAGACCAACGCCCGGCAGACCCGGCTGGATCCGGCCGAGGCGGTATTCTACGCCGACGCGTTCGGTGGACTGGGCTATCACTCCACGGCGTACACCCTGGTCAATCTGGCCACGGGGTTCTCCTTGCCGACCCCCGGCGGGCATACGGTCGAATTCGACTTCCAGCTTAGGAATGCACTCAACCAGGACTGGGTGGACTATCTGAGCCACCTCAAGACGCTCGCGGCCAACCCCGGCATGGGGCGCAGTTTCATCGCGAGAATAACGGCGGGGTTCTGAGCGGCGTCGTGGGGACCAGACTCGTCGGTGGGGCGGCCGCGCAGCGTCCAGCTGCGGTTGAACCTCGGGGCGTGACCATTTGGGAGGAGGCGCCGCGGCGCCTCCTCCCTCGAGGAGAGATCATGCGTACGCGTGACTCATCGCTGTTCCTGTGGACGGTGCTTTCGATCGCGGCCTGCAGCGGCGACCGTGCATTCATACCGGGACCGGCGACCGACTGTACAGCGGGGGTGGGGACGCCCATCGTGCTCGGCGTCGGCGGCTATGTCGCGGTGGATCCCGCCACCGATTCAGGGTGTGTGCGGTTCGCGGTGAACACCTCCGCCTCCGAGTCCACCGAGTACCTGGTGGTGCCCCAGTCGGCGGCGGGGACCTCGGGGCAGTCCTCACTATTTCAGCTGCGCGGCGGAGCCGCCGTGGCGACGGCGGCGGCTGGCGTTGCGCCACTACAGCCGCAGCGGGGAACGGCGGCCGTCCAATTCGATCAATACCTGCGCCGTCTCGCGCGGACTCGTGCCTATTCGAGTGTTCCCTCCACCAGCACCGGTCTCGCCGCGAGCCGCTCGAGCACGCCTATGGTCGCCGGCCCCCCGGTGCTCGGCAGCCTGCGCTCGTTCAAGGTGTGTGGCAACCTCACCTGCTCGGCGTTGAAGACCGTAAACAGCGCGTGCGCAGATCGTCGGCGCCCACATCGCCATCTATATCGACACCCTGGCGCCGGCCGCGGGGCTCGATTCTGCGGACCTGGATACGCTCAAGCAGGATTTCGACACCCGTCTGTATCCGCTCGACACCGCCGCCTTCGCGGCGTTTCCGACATCGATTCGAATTCGGTGGCGATTGTTCTGATGACGGGGGCCGTGAACGCGCTCGTGACCCGGACGCAATGCCGCGCCTCCGGATTCATCGCTGGCTTCTTCTTCGGTGCCGACCTCGATCCCGCGTTCGCCACCCAATACAACCATGGCGAGGTGTTCTACTCCATCGTCGCCGATCCGGACAGCACGTTGAGCTGCGCGCACTCGGCGGATCAGGTCAAGCTGCTGACGCCGCTCACGTTCACGCACGAGTTCCAGCACATGATCAGCTTCGTCCAGCATGTCCTGGTGCAGGGCGGAGAACCGGAGGAAGGCTGGCTGGATGAAGGGCTGTCGAAGTACGCCGAGGAGCTCGCGGCGCGCAGCTATCTCCCCCGGGATCCTGCGCGATTCTCGACGTATGCCGTCCAGGATCTGTACGACGGCTACCAGTACCTCGCTGCGCCCGGGGCGTCCGCGCTGCTGATCCCGCAGGACAATGGCACACTCGCCAACATCGGCGCGAGCTGGTTGTTCACGCGCTATCTGGTGGACCAGTACGGAGATTCCCTGCCGCGCAAGCTGCACCAGACGGCGCTCGTGGGGGCGGCAAACGTCGCAGCGCAAACCGGTCAGCCGTTCACCACGCTGGTGACCCGCTGGGCCCTCGCGAATTGGGTGTCTGACCTGCCGGGATTCTCGCCACCCCCCGAGCTGCAATACGGCTCATGGCAATTCCGCACGACGTGCGCGTCGCTCAATGCCCAGGACCCGAGCGACTTCCCCCAGCCGTTCCCGCTCGTGCCCGCGCCCAGCGCGGGCGGCACCGTGAATCTCAGTGGCACGTTGCGGTCGGGATCGGGAGTGTTCCAACGGGTGCTTCAGGCTCCGGGAGGAGCGGGGTTCACGCTGTCCTTCACCGCCAACGGTACGACCTTGATCCCCTCGGCCGTGGCGCCACGGCTCGGGATCATTCGGATCCGCTGAGCGCCGTTCTGTGCGGGGTCAGGGTCAGCGCGGCGGCGGGCCGAGCGTCGCCGTCGTGTGGTACAGCGTCTGTACCGTATTGCGGTCCCGGATCCCCGGGAGCGACACGAGCGGTGGTGAGAACATGATGTCCTGTAGCGAATCGGGAGCTTCCCGGAGCAAGCCCAGGGCGTGCCCCATCTCATGAATCGTTGTGCGCGCGACGCAGGCCTGTATCTGCCCGGGCGTGAACGTCGAATCGAAGACGATCCGGATCTGTGTCTCGAACGGGCCCACAAACGCCGTCCCGCTAGTGTCGAGAAAGGCCTGCGTCAATCCGCCGCACGCCTTGACGGGTGGACCGTTGTCGGGCGGGACGTCGAGCGGGACACTGTCCTCCCAGCGTACGATGACGTCCGCGGCGTTCGAGTCCTGCACCATGACTCCCCGGAACTCACCGTAGAGAAACTGTCGCTCCCACACATCTACCGCCCGGCCCAGCAGGGCAGGCAGGTTGCCGCGCGGCTCGGCGTAGAAGCGGACGGGGAGGCGATCGGCGGGCCAGTGATACACGTCGCCGAACGTATCGGTGAACACGTACACCGGGGCGTGACTGGGCAACAGGGGATCGGCGCACGCGACGGCGAGGAGGCAGGTGAGCGCAGCGCGCCGTGGGCGACTCATCGTGCCCTCCGGATATCGAAACGGAGGCCCGCCGTGACGCGATAGACCACACGTGACTCGGTGAATCCGACGTTGCGCAGCGCCGGCGTGAGGAAGCGATGCAGGTCGCCGCCGATTTCCACGGCCAGGCGACGGTGCCTGAGGATCTCGGGCGCCGCGTCGAAGGCGAGGGAGCCGAAGGGAATCACTCCGCCACTGCCGGAGCTGAACACCCCGACCGATGCTGCGGGTATGTACTTCAAGGCGCCCACCGCGCCCCGTCCCTCGAGCCACGACCTGAGACGCCGCCGCAGGCCCACCGCGACGCCAACCGTCCACGCCCGCGTGATGGGTGCCGTAAAGCCGCCCGCATCGTGTCGTCGCACGGGGCTCGTGCTCACATCCGCGAGCAGCTCGAGTTTCCAGGGACCGGACAATGGCAGATCCACGGCCCCGGTGAGGGCGGGCGCCAGGTCGGCGCGCACGTCCAGGGACGTGACGATCGAATCGTGCACCAGGGAGGAGGTGTAGCGCACGCCGAGGGTGGCGTGGAAGGATGTCTGGGCGGTGAGGTGGGTGGCCGAACCAGCGACCAGCAGGAACAGCACCACTCCGACCGGGAGGCCGGCTGCTGGACCGTCGGTTCGACCACCCGCCGCATCCGCCACTCTATGCAGAGTACCCTCGAGCCGCCCGAATGGCTACTGCCACCAGGAGCAGGGCCCCGTACACGCAAACGATCAGCGGTCCGGTCGGCGGGCTCTTGGTATACGACAACCACAAGCCCAGGATCGAGGCCAGGGCGCCCGTCCCCCAGGAGATCAGCGCCAGCACCTCAAGCCCGCCGTATTGAGGCGACGATGCTCGCGATGACCAGGAGCATTCCGCACATGACCACAATCGCGGCCCCGGTCGGCAGATCCAGGCGATACGAGGCCCAAAGCCCGAGCAAGCTGGCGGCGGCCGCGATCCCCGTGCCGATGGCCAACCGCCCCAGCCACCGCTGCGCCAGCATGACCCCGCAGACGGCGGGCACGATCAGGTAGGCAAAGGTCAGGAGCACCCCGGCCATCCGCACAAAACTGACGACGATCAGCGCAAACGCAGCGTAGAACAGGAAGTCCCACAACCGCACTTTCAGCCCTTGCGCTCCTGCCTGTTCCGGATCGGAAGATATCAGCGCGAACCGCCGGTGAAATGCGGCATAGAATCCCGCCAACGCCGCGAAGAGCGCGGTGCGCTGGCCGACTTCCGCCTTGGTGACGTTGAGAATGTCGCCCGTCAACAAGTGCTCGAGCTCCTCCTTCCCCCCCACCACTCTGCTCAGCAACAGAATCACTCCCGCGGCAGCCACGACGAAGGTGATGCCGATGATCGCTTCCTGCGGGACGTGTTTCCAGCTGCCACGCGACCAGCTGAAGAACGCCGCGCCCAGGAACGTCACGCCGAGCGAAATCCAGAACGTGATCCGGTCGCTGAAGTGGTACCCGAGGAGAAGGGCCACGCAGGTGCCCAACGTCGCCACTTGCGCGAGCGCCAGGTCCACAAAAATCACCTCGCGTCTCACGACGTGCAATCCGAGATAGACCAGTAGCGGCGGCAGGATGAGGCACGCCGCCAAGGGCCATTTCATGATCTCCCACGCGACCTGGAAATCGACCGGATTCATTGTCTTTCCTCCAACGCGGCCGCGAGCGTTTGCACCAGGTGATCCATCACGTCGAAGTACGTCGTGATATTCTTGATCGCGCCGGGCTGTTGCGGCATGTCGAGCACGACGGCGTTGGTCTGGCGCGCCACCGTCTCCGCCGTTTTGCGATTCTGGTAGGGCTGAACCAGGATCACGCGCGTCTTGCGCGCCTGCATCGTGCTGATGACCTGCACCAGATGCGCAGGCGAGGGCGCGATACCCGGCTTGGGCTCCAGGGTCTCGACGATCTCCAGGTTGAAACGCTCCGCAAAATAGTCGAAGTCCTTGTGGTAGGTCACCAGCGTCGCGCCCCGGTACGGCTCGAGTTGCTTTTGCCACTCCGCCAGTTTCCGATCGACGGTCGCGACAAATCGCTCCAGGTTCGCTCTGAATACCGGTGCCGCTCCCGGGTCCACCTGCGCGAAATGGTCGGCAATGTTCGCGGCGATGATCTTTGCGTTAAGCGGATCGATCGTGAAATGCGGATTGCCGAGCGCGTGAATATCGCCTTTGGAGCGATCGAACGTGGACGGCACTTCGAGCATCCGGATGCCTTGCGATGCCACCACGCGCCCGCGCGATCCGGCGGCGATCCTTTCGTTGCGTGCATTATCGAGCAATGGCGGCAGCCAGCCCAGCTCCAGCTCGGCGCCCCCCTCGATCAGCACATCGGCCCGGTTGAGGGCGACGAGGAAGCTGGGCTTCGGATCCACGAAATGCGCGTCCTCCGTCGGTTTCGCCAGAGCCGTGACCTCGACGGCATCGCCGCCGATTTCCCGCGCGAGCGCCGCGAAATCGGGTGTGGTCGCCACGACGTTGAGTCTTTTTGCAACGGACGGGCCGATGCCCGAAACGGCAATTAGCGCGGCGGCTGCCATCTTGAGTGTGCCAATGGTCTGCATGGGAGTAGCGGTTGCCTCTGTTAGAATTTGTGGGCTGCGTGCGCGCCGAGAACGAACTCGAACTGCAACCACAGCGAATGATCGATGCCGAGTCCCTTGCGATCGTCGTAGTTGTATTGCAGCCGGATCTTGGAGAACTCGGTCGGATACCAGGTCAGGTTCGGCGACAGGCGATACCGATCGGCGCGTAGTTCCGATTCGAAGGCACCCGTGTTTCCGCCGGCGAAATCCCCGCGCAACCCTGCCACGACGCGGGGTTTGATGCCCCACAACAGCTGCGCGTACATGCCCCAATCCGTGAGTCTCTCCTCGGGCAATGTGACCATCGGATCAGTTGCCGAGACGCGCGCCGCCGCATCATACCGGCGGAAGAGCGCCTCCGCCTGCCATGAGACGAAGGGGAATCCCGCGCTCGCCGTGGCGGATTTCCACTTCCAGTAGAGGTCGGCGCCGTAGATCTGCGTTCTGGCATCAGGCCCGGAGTTGTTCGGGCCGAAAGCCGCCGAGACCCCAACCAGCAGCGTTTGTGTCGTGGTCAGGTCGACCGACGTGGTGAGCCGCGGCACGATCAGGAGATCCTGGAGTTGGCGCACCGGGCGCGTTACCGGCTCCCCCCCATGGATCTCCGCAGACTCGTCCGAGCGAAAGCTGAACGTCGATCCGCCGGTGCTGTTGAGCACGCTCACCATGGCCTCGGTGTACCATGAGGTCGGCACCAGCCAGGACAGCCTGGCGCCCTGACTACGCAGCCCGTCGGGGCCGAACATGCGGTTGAGCACCAGCGGTTGGTCGACGAACGACCAGGCGTGCGGATGCTGGGGATTCTGGCGGCCAAACTCGGTGAAAAACTGCCCACCCCGAAGCTGGAGATTTCCAAACAGCGAGGTGGTGAGGAAGTACGCCTCTTCCAATTCGACGCCGGTCTCTCCGGTCGGCCCCAGCTTGTAGACGATGTTGGCGAAGCCTCGGAAGTAGGGATCTACGGCCCCGTCCATTGTGAGTTCCATGTTGGGAATCGTGAAGCCGCGCACCGCGGGATCGTGATCGCCTCGCTGGAGCGAACTCAGATCCGGCTCGGTGGACCACCCGGCGTCCGCCAGCCCATCGAAGCCGACGTTCATGTACGCTCCAGCCGTACGTGCGGTCTGGGCCTGGGGCACCTGCGCGGCCGGCGCTCCTCCAGTGCGCGCAAGACTGTCCACCCGTCCCTCCAGCGAACGCATCACCATGGCCAGGGAGTCGATCACTTGGCGCTCCCGCGCCAACCGGATGGAATCGGCCCGCGCTGCGGCGACGGTCGTGTCGATCGGCCCCGCAGGCTGCAACCGGGCCAGCACAGCCAGCACGCTGCCCAATCGCGCCTGCACGCGCCGCAGCTCGGCGGCGAGCGAGTCAACCTGGCGCTGCGTGGCAGCCGTCGTTGGGCGTTGCGCCACCAGCACCGCCGGAGCGGTGCAGACCGCTGCGGCGACGAGCCAGCGCTGGGTAGATGCCTTCATATGTCTGTCGAGCTCCTGTCTGGTCCGGTTGCGCGCGAACGGTCCCGTCAGGGGCGATTCGCGCGAACGGGCCGTCACCCATCCGGGGACGGCCGGATCTCAGGCCAGGAGAGCGGGCGGAGCGCGCGGCGGTGCCGCGCGTAGGCGGAAGCGAGTCGGGGAGCGACGCGGGCGGTTACGCGCCGGCAGCCGGCGAGCGCTCGCGCGGGGCAACGGCCCGCGCCGCTTCGCCGCCGGGAGCGGCCGGGTCGCGTCGTACTGGCACTGCGCACAGCGCGCGGCGTCGTGGAGGGTGATGCATTGGGCCGTGTGATGTGATTCGAAATGCGCCGGTCCGCCGCCGGAGTCCGTCGCATGCACCAGTGCCACCGCGCCGGACCCCGCCGCCTGCAGGACGAGCAGCAGGGCGGCGATGCCGCGCGCCCCCGCGGGAAGCACTCCGATGAGCCAGCGACGCATGGATGTCCTCAACGCACCGGGGAACGCGGGCCACGCGCGTATGCGCGGAGTCGCCGCAACATGCGCCGGTCGTGGCGCACCGCATCGTCCCCCTTGGGCGTCTCGATAATCTTAATCACTTTCGCGAGGTCGGGGTCCCGCATGATGCGGCGGAACGCGTCGGGACCGATCGTGCCCTCGCCGATCCAGGCGTGACGGTCGAGCCGGGAGCCAGCCGCCGCCCGCGAGTCGTTCAGGTGCAGACACTTGAGCAGCCCGAGCCCCACCACACGATCGAACGACGCCCACACCCCCCCGAGGTCCGCGGCCACGGTATACCCCGCTGCGTGGAGGTGTGCCGTGTCGAGACAGAATCCCACGCGACTGCGCGACTCGGCCGGGATGCCCTCGCGCAACGTCGCGAGCTCTTCGAACGTCGCTCCCAGCGCCGTCCCGGCCCCCGCCGTTCCTTCGATGAGCACCCCCGGACCGTCCACGCGCGCGAGGCACGCGGCGTAACTGCGCGCGTTGCGCTCCAAGCCCGCGGAGCGGTCGTCCATGAAATTGCCCGGGTGGCTCACCACCCACGGGATCCCCAACACCCGGCAGCGCTCCAACTCGAGCGTGAAGCTGCGCTCGCTCTTCGCGCGCAACGCGGCATCCGGGGAAGCGAGGTTGATCAAGTAGCTGTCGTGCGCCACCACGACCCGCACCCCGGCCCGTGCCAGCGCGATCCGGAATGCGACGGCGTGATCCGGATCGATCTGCGGCTCCCGCCACTGGTTCGGCGTCTTCGTGAACACCTGGATGGCGGTCGCTCCGATCGTCCGCGCCCGCTCCGGGGCGTTCACCACGCCGCCCTGGGTCGAGACGTGCGCGCCGAGCAGATCGTCGTGGGTGCTCAGGGCGACTCCGCGGGGAAGGCGAGCCGCGAAACCAGCGGCACGAACCGGACGCCACCGGCCCGGCGTTCCACCCATCCCTCCGCACGCCGCTCCAGAATGACCAGCTCCTGCTCCGCCTGGTCACCGACCGGGGCCACGATCCGTCCACCCGGGGCCACCTGCGCGAGCAGCGGCTCGGGCACGCGGGGCGTCGCCGCCGTGATGAGAACGCCGTCGAACGGCGCCGCCTCCGGCCATCCGGCGGCACCGTCGCCCAGCCGCGTTTCGACGTTGCCGAGCCCGAGCCGGCGGAAGCGCTCCTCGGCTTCGACCAGCAGATCGGGTAACCGCTCGACCGAATACACGCGTCGCACCAGGTGAGCGAGTACGGCGGTCTGGTAGCCGGACCCCGTGCCGATCTCCAGCACGCGATCGCTCCGGCGCGGGGCGAGGGCCTCGGTCATCAATCCGACGATGTAGGGTTGCGAGATCGTCTGCCCGTTCCCGATGGGCAACGGGCCATCGCGATAGGCTTGTGCCGCGAGCGGGGACGCGAGAAACCACTCCCGCGGGACCCACGCCAGGGCGGCCAGCACGCGCCGGTCGCGGATGCCGCGCCCCGCCAGCTGACGGCGGACCATTCGTTTTCGAGCGGGCAACGTCTCGCGAGCCGGGCGCATGCGACAAAGATGCGCTTAGTCCAGCGTCTTGTGAAACCTCCGCACCGCCAGGCTGATCAATCCGATCGCGAACCCGCACAGTATCAGCACCTGCGGCCAGATCGCTTCGATCCCGACGCCTTTCAGGAGGATGCCGCGCAGCACCTGGAGATAGTGAGTGAGCGGCAGGATCTCGCTGAACCACTGAAACGGCACGGGCATCGCGGCGCGCGGGAACATGAAGCCGGACAGGAGGATGTTGGGCATTACGAAGAAGAAGCTCACCTGCATCGCCTGCTGCTGGTTCTTCACGAGCGTCGAGATGAACAGGCCGAAAGAGAGGCTCGCGATCACGAATATGAGAGACACGCCGTAGAGCAGGACCAGGCTCCCGGAGAACGGCACGTCGAACACGAACCGGCCGAGCGTCAACACCGCGGTCATCTGGATGATGCCCACGCCGATGTATGGGGCGATCTTCCCCAGCATCAGCTCGGTCTTGGTGATCGGGGTGACGATGAGCTGCTCCAACGTGCCCCGCTCGCGTTCCCGGACGATCGCCATGGCGGTGACGAGCACGAGGGTGAGGGTGAGGATCACGCCGACCAGGCCGGGCACGATGTAGTTCGGACTGCGCAGCCCGGGGTTGTAGCGGGGCCGTACCCGGACGTCGATGGGCAGACGGGCCCCGCCCGCGGCGGCCGCCAGCGCCGCCAGGTTGCGTACCTGACCGACGCCCGCCGAGGCCGCCAGGGCGGACTGCGACGAGAGCGGGTCCGAGGCGTCGATCACGACCTGCACCGTCGCCGTGAGGCCCCGACCCAGATCCCGCGCGTAGCCCGGGGGGACGATGATGCCGGCTTGTGCCTGCCCCCGGGCGATCGCCGCGTCGAGCGCGGACTGGCCGTCGACGTGGGCCACGATGCGAAAGCTGCCGGTGTTCTGGAACGCGGCGATCAGGTCGCGGCTCTCCGGCGTGCGCGATTGGTCCAACACGACGGTGGGGATGTGCCGGACGTCGGTCTGGATGGCGTAGCCGAACATCAGGAGCTGCACCACCGGGATGGCGACCATGATCGCCAGCGTGAGCCGGTCGCGCCGCATCTGGATGAATTCCTTGCGGAACATCGGCCAGAAGCGGGGCATCATCGCTCGTCGCGCTCCTGGAGGACGATGAACGCATCTTCCAGCGTCTTGCCGCCGACCTGCGACGCCACCTGCGCCGGCGTGCCCAGCGCGATCAGGCGGCCGAGGCTCATCATCGCCAGCCGGTCGCAGCGCTCCGCCTCGTCCATGTAGTGCGTCGTCACGAGCACCGTCGTGCCGCCGTGGGCGAGGTCGTGAATGGCCTTCCAGAAGTTGCGCCGCGCTGCGGGGTCCACCCCCGCCGTCGGCTCGTCGAGGAACAGCACAGGCGGGCGGTGCAGCAACGCGCAGCCCAGCGCCAGCCGCTGCTTCCAGCCGCCCGACAATTGCGCCGCGAGCTGGCCCAGCCGTCCGCCGATGCCGAGAAACCCGACGACCTCCGCGACGCGGCTGGCGCGCGCGTGGCCCCGGAGCCCGTAGATCCCGCCGTAGAAGTCGAGATTCTCGGCGACGGTGAGGTCCTCGTACAACCCGAAGCGCTGCGACATGTAGCCGATCTGCATTTTGACACGCTCGGAGGACGTGCGAATGTCGAGCCCCGCGACCGTGGCGGTGCCCTCGGTTGGGTCCAGCAGGCCGCACAGCATGCGAATCGTGGTCGTTTTCCCCGAGCCGTTGGGGCCCAGCAGCCCGAAGACCTCGCCCCGCGGGATCGACAGCGTGAGGCGGGAAACGGCGGTGAGAGCGCCGAAGCGGCGCGTGAGCTGCTGGATGTCGACCGCGGCGTCGCTCACGGCGTGAGCGGCACCTCGAGAGTCACCGGCAGGCCGGCCTTGAGGCGGCCGCCGGGATCGTCGAATTCGACCTTGATGGCGAACACCAGGTCCGCCCGCTCGCGCTCGGTCAGCGCGGCGCGCGGGGTGAACTCGGCGCGCGACGCGATCTCGACGATGTGTCCGGCGACGGGCGTGGCGAGGCCGTCGGCGTGAATCGTCACGGTCTGCCCGAGGTGCAGCCGTGCGATGTAGGACTCGCCGACATACGCCCGGATCCAGGGCCGGGCCACGACACCGAGCGACACGACCGGTGTGCCGACCCCGGCGGTTTCCCCCGGCTCGAGGTAGCGCGTGAGGATCACGCCGTCGGCCGGCGCCAGCAGCACCAGCTCGTCCTGCACCGCTTCGGTGGCGGCAAGCCCCTGGGCCGCGGCCCGCGACTCGCTCGCGGCCGAGCGGGCGGCCTGCAGCCGGGCCGCGGCGGCCGCCGCGGCGGTCGCCAAGGCGTCGTACTGCTGCGCCGACATGATCCCCTGGGCACGCAGCTGCGCCGCGCGGGCGAGATCGTTCGCCGCCCGCGCGCTGTCGGCCACAGTGGCGGCCACTTCGGCGGTGCGCCGCTCGGCGGCCTGCGCTTGCGCGCGCCGCTGCCCGATCAGCGCCGTCAGGCCGGGCTGCTCCAGCACCGCGATGGTGTCCCCGCGACGCACCGAGTCGCCTTCGTCCTTGAGCAGGCGCGCCACCCGGCCCGCCGCGAGGGGAGCCACGCGGATGTCTCGGATTTCGACGGTGCCGGCTACCTGCAGAGTGGTGGGGGATGACTGGCAGCCAACGGCGACGACGTAGGGAAGCAGCGTAAGGCGCATCTTCCTCATTATCGAGGCTTCAGCCAATTCAGCGGATCCAGGGCGATCTGTCCCGGCCCGCGGATCTCGAAGTGCAGATGCGGACCTTGCTCCGTCGAGCCGCCACCCACGTGTCCGATCACCTGGCCGCGGATCACCCGGTCGCCTTTGACGACCGCCGCGTCGTTGAGCGTGGCGTACACCGTGTAGAAGCCGCCGCCGTGGTCCACGATCACCGTCGTGAGGTACGTACCGAGCGGGCCGACCAGCGCCACCGTGCCCGGCGCGACGGCTTTCACGGCCGTCCCTTCCTCCGCGGCGATGCCGATGCCGTGCCAGGTGATGCGTGTGTTGTCGGGACCGGCCGCCGGGCCGAAGTCGTAGACAACCCGGCCCGTCGCCGGCCAGTCGAGCGAGCCGAGGCTGCCGCTCGTGATCGCGCCGGTCGTGGGCACGGCGCCGCGCGCCTCCGCGTCGCGGCGGGCGCGCTCGAGCCCGGCGATCGCGTTGGTCACGCGCCGCTCTTCCGCGTCGGTCGCGGTCAGCCGCTCCTGCACCCGCTCCACGCTGCGCCGCGTCTCGCGCAGCCGGCGCTGCCGTTCCCCGGCCAGGTCCACGAACCGCTGCAGCTCTTCCGATCGCTCCGTGCGGCGGCGCTCGAGCGCGTCGCGGGCTTCGACCAGGCCGCGCCGCTCCTGGGCGATCCGGTCGCGCAACCGGTGCATTTCGTCGGCGAGCTGACGGTCCTGCCGGCTCACCAGATAGAGGTACTTGTAGCGCGATAAGAGGTCGCCGAAGCTCTCGGCGGCGAGCAGCACCTGGTAGCTGTACAACGCCCCGCGCTTGTAGATGTCCACGAGGCGCCGCTCCGCCACCGCGCGCTTTTCGTCCAGCGCATCCTGGGCGAGCACCAGATCCACCGTGATGCGGTCGATCGCGTCGCCCAGCTGGAGGATCTGGCGGTCCAGCTCGTTCACGATCCGGTTGGTCGTCTCGCGTTGGTGCTCGAGGTTGCTCAGCTCGTCGGCGAGACTGTGCGCCTGGGCCCGCAGCCGCTCGAGGTCCTGCTGCGCCTGGCTCCGCTCCCGGCGGATGTTCTCCAGGCGTTGTTGGTT
>JBGPHP010000080.1:0-12710 GCA_041484445.1 Gemmatimonadota bacterium | reverse complement strand
GATCGCCCAGGCGCGGGTAGATCTCTACCTGATTCGATTGCTGCCAATCCCCCCGGGTTCAGACACGATGCACGTTCAACCGGCGTTCGTCGGCTCCACGACGACCAGCGCGGATGGAGCCTTTCAGTTCACCGCCAAGGCCGGATTCTATCTCCTCAACGCCACGCCTCCGCCCGGCTCTCGGTTCGGTTCCACAACCTCCAATTGCTGCTCCGTGGTGCTTTCGACGGACGACGGGGGAGTCGTTCGCATCTGGCTCTACCCGCTGCCGTAGGTCGCCCTCAGCTGCGACGCGGAGCGAGGGCACTCGTCGTCCTCGGCGGGCTGCTCGTCGGCTGCGGCCCTCGCCGCGCGGCGCCCGATCCGGCCACCGCAGCGCTCTACGGCGCCGGCCTCTTTTCGACCGGTTCCTGGGACTTCTTCATGGCCTTCTCGCCGGATGAGCGGGAGGTGCTGTTCTGCCGGGCCAACGACGATTTCAGCGCCTACGACATCTTTGCGACCACGCGAGACTCGGGAGGCGCGTGGCGCGCACCCTGGAAACCGCCATTCGCCAAGACGGGGAGCAACGCCGATCCGCACATCGCGCCCGACGGGCGCACGGTGTTCTTTGTCTCGAACCGCCCCGGGCCGGGCCAGGACGGCTCCCAGGCGACCTATGACATCTGGTATGCGGTCCGGGAGCCGGGCGGCGAGTGGGGTGAGGCACGTCTCCTGCCTCCCCCCGTCAGCATGCCGGGCGTGGATGAATTCTCACCGTCCGTGGCCGCAAACGGCGACCTGTACTTCGGCAGCGAGCGTCCCGGGGGCGGTGGCGGCTTCGACCTCTGGGTCAGTCGACGCATGGACGGCGTGTACCAGACGCCGCAGAACCTGGGTGACCCGGTCAACACGGCGGGGAATGAAGTCGAGCCCTGGATCGCACCGGATCAGAGCTACCTCATCTTCAGCGGCAACCGGCGGGCCGACAGCCTCGGCCGCTACGACCTCTACGTCAGCCGCCGGGCGCACGGCACGTGGCAGCGCCCCGAGCGCCTCGGCCATGGCGTGAACACGGCGGCATCGGACTTCAATGAGAGCGTCTCACCCGACGGGCGGTGGCTGTATTTCAGCAGCACCAGACCGCATGCCGGTCCACTCGGCGAGCGCTTCGACGTGCCGTCCGACGACCGCAACATCACCGGCATCGGCGACGGGAAAGGCGACATGTATCGCATCGCCATGCACCCGCTCGGGTTGGGACCGCCCTGACCGGCGAGCGCTCGTCATCTGCTGACGGTCACCGCAGGGGTGACTGCAGCACCGCCGCCCGGGCCCGCGGATAGTCCACCACGATGGCGACGTAGCGCCAGGCGGACCCTCCCAGGGCTCCGTCGATGCGCCGATCCATCATCTGGGACATGAATCCGTGAAAATTCTCGTCCGGCCGCTCGGTGAACCAGACGGGGCCGATCCGCCTGCCGCCGACCTCGATCTGTGGAACGCGAATCATCGGCGCGCCCGTCCCCTGCTCGGCGTTCCGGACGAGCGGCCAATCGGGATGCCGGGCCTGCCAGCGATCGAAGCGCTCGCGCGTGATGAAGCTGGTCGCGCGGTGCCGCGGCTCCTGGGGATCGGCGACACGCCACGCGCTGTCGGTCAGCGTCGTCATGGCGCCCGTGTCGAAGAGGAAGTCCACGGTATCGCCGTCGACGACGGCGGTGATGCGCGGGAAGCTCAGGGTCCGATGCCCGGCGGAGTCGGTCTGGAACCCCAAGGGGACCCAGCACCGGGCCGGGATCGAGGCGACCGGCTCGCTCCCGTGAAACAGCAGACGCCGGCCGGGATAGTCGAATGTCCATACGCGGTCGGCGAACCACCGTTGGCCGAGGAATCCATCCACGCTTAGGCTGTCGAGCTGGAAGTCCTGCACCAGCCGCCCGGCCTCACCGGTCAGAGAAGGGACATACAGGCGAACGGTCTGGCTGTCAGGATTCGGGAGCGCATCGGTCAGGGTGGGGAAGAGCGCGGTCCCGAGGGTGCGGGGGATCCGCACCGACGTCACGGTGTCGCCGCCCATGATGGCGGTGTCCGGCGTCAACGCGAGGCGGCGGAGCGTCTCGGGAAACAGCATGTTGGTGCCGCCGCCCGTGTCGAGATAGAAGTGCAGCGCGCCGCCGCGTTGCAGCGGCCAGCCCGCGAAGAACCGGTGTCCACGTATGTCGACGGCCACCTGACGCCCTGCCGGCACGGTCGAGCACGGGTCGGGCGGGGTCGCGGGTCCGATGGCGGTGAGCAGGATGGCGGCACGAAGGGACGCAAGCAGCACGGTCACACTCCCCTGGGATCAAGTGGCTCCGTTGGCGCAGGAGCGCGCAAGTTCGGCAGGGATCGGCGATCACGCCAGAGCCAGTCACCACGAGGGGGATGAGTCCACTCGCGGGCGGCCCGGAGGTGCGGCGACTCTACTGCAAGCTCCGCGTCGTTGGTATGCTATGCTGCAGCACCAGCCACCCTTTGAAGCGGAGCGAGCATGACCAACCGATCCAGCGCTTGCGCCACGGTTCTCACCTCTCTTTGCCTGTGCGTCGGCGGCTCCTCCCTGGGGCAGGCGCGTACGCCAGCACCGAACTCAACCACCAGGTCATCCATGTCGACGCACGCCAGAGGACCCTTCGATGTCACCGTGAAGCCGCTGGCCCCGGAGGACAAGGCTGAAGGCATCGCGCTGGGCCGATTCTCGCTCGACAAGCAATACCATGGCGATCTCGAAGGGACCGGCACGGGGGAGATGGTCACCGCCGGGGCCGACAGCAATGGTTCAGCCGTGTACGTCGCCATCGAACGCGTGACCGCAACGCTCCAGGGGCGGCGTGGGTCGTTCGTGTTGGCGCACCAGGGTACCATGACGCGCGAAGGGCGTAACCTGGCCGTCGTCGTGGCACCCGCTTCGGGCACGGGACAGTTCGTGGGGATCGTGGGCACGATGGCGATCACGATCGTGGACGGAAAGCACTTCTACGATTTCGAGTACACGCTCGCTGCAGCTCCCTGATCCCGCGCGGGGTTCGGACGCAGGAATCGGATAGCCGTGGTGCGGCGACATCACTAGCCTTCGCGTCGAGGTTCAGCCCAACGATCGCGAGGGATCGATGTCATCGTTCCGCGTCATCGCCATTCCACAGAGCATCGCCGACGACGTCCGTGCCACGCGGACGTCGCCGTTCTCCGCCCATCCGACGCACGTGGAGGTGGCCCAGGGCTACGGTCCCTGCCGGCTGTGCCTGCACACGTTCGCGGTGGGGGCGGAGCGCCGCATCCTGTTGACCTACGACTCGTTTGCCGGCACGGAAACACTGCCGCTCCCCGGCCCGGTCTGGATCCACGAAGCCGCGTGCGAGCGTCACGCCGAGCAGGCCGGGTTCCCGGAGGACCTGCGTCGGCATGCGCTCACCTTCAATGCGTACGCGCGCGGGCGCCGGCTGGTCGCAGTGGAGTACGTGGAAGACGGCGACGTCGATACCGTGCTGGACCGCCTGCTTACGCGGGCCGACGTGGACTACATCCACGTGCGCGATACCGAGGCGGGTTGTTACGACTGCCGCATCGAGCGCGTGCAGCCGAAGGGCTGACGCTCCGGGTCACTGCTGGTAGAGGTCCGGGAACCGGCGTCGCAGCTCGGTGAGCTTGGGCAGGTCGTTGATCACGACGTAGGCGTCGCGCGGGTTCCGCACCACGAAATCCTGATGGAAGTCTTCCGCGATGCGGAACGTGCGGAGGGTGGCGATTTCGGTGGCGATCGGGGCGGGGTACACCCGGCGGGCCCGCAGCGAGTCGAGGAACGCGTCCACGCTCTGCCGGTCCGCG
Source organism: Gemmatimonadota bacterium (assembly GCA_041484445.1). GTDB lineage: Bacteria > Gemmatimonadota > Gemmatimonadetes > Gemmatimonadales > GWC2-71-9 > DASTHG01. Next base: position 8,864 of record JBGPHP010000080.1, on the reverse strand, counting down.
TCGCCGTTGACGAACACGATCGAGCGGTAGCGCGGGCCGACGTCGGGCCCCTGGCGGTCGACCTGGGTGGGATCGTGCGCGACCAGGAAGAACACCTGCAGCAGCTGGCGGTAGCTGATCCGGGCGGGGTCGTACTCGACGCGGACCGCTTCGGCGAAGCCCTTGGGGTCGGCCGCCGGGGACGCATAGCCCGAGACCACCGACCGCACGCCGCGCACATGCTCGAACACGGCTTCGACGCCCCAAAAGCACCCGCCCGCGAAGACGGCCGTCTGCTTCGGTTCGTGCCACGCCACCAGCGCCGGCAGGAGCGCGGCCGCGGCGGCGAGTCGGACATGCCAGGTCATCGTGAAGATCTCCCTAGATGATGGTACGCAACGCGTGGGCGAGGGCGCGCATGCCGGTGGCGATCTCCTTGGGCCGGACCCCGCCGTACCCCAGGACCAGGCCGCCCCGGCCGCCCGCTCCGGCGGATCGGTAACTCGACAACGCGGCAGCCTCGACGCCGTGGGAAAGCGCCGCCGCGCTGGCCGCCTGATCGTCGGCCCCCGGCGGCAGCCAGGCCACCACGTGGAGTCCCGTTTCCGGTTGTTCGATCTGGAGCAGGCCGGCGGCCTCGCGCTCGGCGGCCTCGATCAGGGCGTCGCGCCGCTCGCGACACACGACGCGCATGGCGCGCACATGGCGGGCGTAGTGACCCCCGACGAGGAAGTCGGTGAGAATGCCCTGGTCGAGCGTGGGCGCGTGCTGGGCGCCCTGCGCGCGCACCGTGAGCGCCGCCTCGACGAGTCCCAGCGGCAACACCAGGTACGCGAGCCGCAGCGCCGGGAAGACGGTCTTGTTGAACGTCCCGACATAGATCACGCGGTCGGCCGCATCGAGTCCCTGCAGGGCGGTGAGGGGACGTCCGGTGTAGCGATACTCGCTGTCGTAGTCGTCCTCCAGCACCCACGCCTCGCAGCGGCCGGCCCACGCGAGCAGCGCGCGGCGCCGCTCCAGGCTCAGGGTGGCGCCGGTCGGGAATTGGTGCGAGGGCGTGACGTACACGACCCGCGCCCCGGGCTCCAGCGCGATGCCGTACGCTACGTCGAGACCGCAGGCATCGACCCGCACGGGGACGATCCGGGCCCCCGCGCTGACCAGGGCGCCGCGGGCGCTCCAGTATCCGGGGTCTTCGAACCACGCCGCGTCACCCGGGTTCAGGGTCACGCGATACGCGAGGTCCATCGCCTCCTGGGCCGACGACACGACGATCACCTGCTCCGGGGTGCACCGCACGCCGCGCGCCGCCGCGTGATGCGTCACGATCGCGTGGCGCAGCGCCGCGGTGCCGCAGGCCGCGCCATGATGGAGCTCCGACGTCTTGAGGGCGCGCACGCGCGCCGCCGCGAGCCGGGACCACACGGGGAGTGGAAACAGGTCGAGCGGTGGCACTCCCAGACGGAAGGCGGGCATCCGGCCCGCCACGTGCGCCGGGGCCCGAGGCGATTCCCGCAATCGCGCGATACGCTCGGCGAGCGGTGCGGCGCGGCCCGCCCGGGTCTCGGGGACGACGGGAGCGGAGTCCACCTGCAGCACATGGTCCGGCAGCTGTTGGGCGACGTAGCTGCCCGAGCCCACGACGCCCACGATGTACCCTTCCGCGACCAGCTGATCGAACGCTCCCAACACCGTCGTGCGGGACACGCCGAGGGAGTCGGCGAGCCAGCGCGAGGAAGGGACCTGCACGCCGGCGGCGAGCCGGCCCGACAGGATCGCTTCGCGCAGGCCGCGAAACACCTGTCGGTGCAGGGGCTCCGTTGCTGCCGGATCGAGCGCAATGAGGAGCGCGGATCCACGTCGCGGCGGGACCTGCCGGCTCGGCTCGCCAACTTCGTTCATGAGTTTCGACTCAGGATGTCGGGTGCTCATAATCTACCCCGGCTGTGCCGTGATGAGCCGGTGTCGCGCGCGAGAAGTGGTCTGCGTCGTCGAAACGAAAGTGGCTTCTGCAGCGCGAGCGCGCGTGACCCGATCGATCCGCGACGGGTATCCCCGTGTGTCCACCGGTGCCGCCTCGTCGTTCTTCACGTTCTCCAGAGGGTGCCATGCGAAACTCCTTGTCGGCCGCCTCACTCCTGCTCCTCGCGTGCACTCACCAGGAGCCCACGGCGGGGCCGCGCCTGGTGTACGGGGATCCCGCGGTGGCGCGGGAATACCAGCTCGCCATCGGAGAGACCGCGGTCGTCGGGGCGGATCTCAGCATCACGGCCCGGGCGATCGTGAATGACTCGCGTTGTCCACTCGATGGCCAGTGCATCGCGGCCGGGTTCGCCGATGTCGAATTGCTCGTCCGGCAGCCATCTCGGGACAGCGATCTCGTGCTGCGCCTGACCGTGGGCGCGCTCCCCCAGCCGGCGATCGTCCCGGGGTACACGATCGAGTTCACGGCGCTCACCCCGTATCCGGCCCACGCCGTGCCGGCGCCCGTGGAAGACTATCGCGTCGGACTCGTGATCACCACGCTTCCGCCGCTGGCCGGCGCTCCACTGCCGCTCACGCGCATCGAGAATTCCAACTGGGGCGGCTTCGACACGACCGCCACACTGGTGATCCGGGATGCCGTGGCGTGGAGCGCGTTCTGGCAGCGGATGTGGGGCGGGGTGAACGAACCGCCGCCACTCCCGGAGGTCGATTTCGCTACCGACATGATCGTGGCGTTCGCGTCGGGTGTGCAGCCGACTCTGGGCTATGACGTGGTGCTCACCGGGGCGGGGGAAGACAGGACCGGCATGTGGATTCAGGCCCTGGAACGGTCCCCGGGCTCGAATTGCCTCGAGGGGCAGGTGGTCACGCACCCGATCGACGTCGCCCGTGTTCCCCTGCGTCCGGACCCGGTGGGCTTCATCGTCACGTCGGGGGTCGTCCACTGCGGGCCGTGAGCTCGCCCCCGGGTGGCCTGTGGCCAGTGACGATGAGTGGCTCTTGTTTCCCGCCGCTTTGACGTGGACTGTTACGGCGACGGCACGGCAGAACGAGGTGTGGTGGCGAGGGCGCGACGTGTGACGGCTACGTGCGCTCCTCCCCCCGCCTCTGCGGTGCCACACCCCGAGCGAGCGGCCACCCCATGACCCCACGGGCGCGAGCACTGATCTTCGGGGCCCTCACCGTCGGCACGCTGGACATCCTCGACGCGATCGCCTTCTCCGCATTCCGCGGAGTCGCCCCGACGCGCGTGCTGCAGAGCATCGCGGCCGGGTTGCTGGGCCGCGCCGCCTATGCGGGAGGCGCCTGGACCGCGCTCGTGGGGACCGCGCTTCACTACTGCATCGCCAGTGTGGTCGTGGCCACCTATTTCCTGGCGAGTCGCCGGCTGCCGAGCCTCACGCGCCATGCCCTGCTGCTCGGGCCACTGTACGGATTGCTCGTCTGGGTCGTGATGAACTACGTGGTGATCCCGCTCTCGGCGATCACCATGCCGCCCCTCACGGCCGCGCGCCTGCTCAACGGGCTGGGAATCCACGCGCTCGGAGTCGGTCTGCCGAGCGCGTGGTGGGCCCGCGCCGCCCACCAGGCCTCAGCGCTTCCCCCACGTCGCCGTGTGGAAGTGCTCTGAGCGCGGCGCCAGTTTCCCCTTCCCGGCAGCGTAGCCCTTCCAGCTGACCGGCGCGAAGTCGTTCGGGACCCGCTGCATCGTGATGCAGCCGCGCACCGGGCAGACCTCCGAGCACAGGTTGCAGCCGACGCATGCCTCGTCGATGATCTCCACCACCGGTCCACCCGTGCCCCGTCCCTCGTCCCCCCTCCCGAGCTTTCTGATCGCCTGGTGCGCCCCGTCCTCGCAGGCCACCCAGCACAGCTCGCATCCGATGCACGTGTCCTGATCGATCTCGGCCACGAGGTGGTAGTTGAGGTCCAGGTCCTCCCACTTCACTACGTTGGGCAGGGCTTTGCCGCGCACGTCGTCCAGCGTGCGGTGGCCTGCGTCGTCCATCCAGGTGGCGAGCCCGTCGGTGAGATCTTCGATGATCCGGAAGCCGTAGTGCATCACGGCGGTGCAGACCTGCAGCGTGCCGGCGCCGAGCGCCACGAACTCCGCCGCGTCCCGCCAGCTGGAAATGCCGCCGATGCCGGAAATCGGGATGCGGACGCCTGGGTCTCCGGCGACGGCCGACACGAGGTGCAGCGCGATCGGCTTCACCGCCGGCCCGCAGTATCCGCCGTGGCTCGACTTGCCGGCGACGGCGGGGTAGGGGGCAAAATTGTCGAGATCCACACCCACGATCGAGTTGATCGTGTTGATGAGCGACAGGGCGTCCGCGCCGCCCTTCACCGCGGCGCGCGCGATGTAGGTGATGTCGGTGACGTTGGGGGTGAGCTTCACGATCACCGGGATCGTCGCCACTTCCTTCACCCACTCGACGATCTGGCAGGTGTAATCGGGCACCTGGCCCACGGCACTCCCCATGCCGCGCTCGCTCATGCCGTGCGGACAGCCGAAGTTCAGCTCGATGCCGTCGGCGCCCGTGTCCACGGTGCGCGCGACCATCTCGTGCCACGCCTCCCGCTTCGATTCGACCATCAACGACGCGATCACCGCGTGCTTCGGGTAGTTGCGCTTGACCTCCGCGATCTCCTTCAGGTTGTCGGCGATCGGGCGGTCGGTGATGAGCTCGATGTTGTTGAACCCCATCATGCGGGTGGCCCCGAGATCGACCGACCCGTAGCGCGAGAAGACGTTGATGATCGGCTCGCCGATCGTCTTCCAGACGGCGCCGCCCCAGCCCAGATCGAAGGCCCGCGCCACCTGGCCGTAGGTGTTGGTGGGCGGTCCGGAGGCGAGCCAGAAGGGATTGGGGGATTCGATCCCGGCGAACGTCGTGCGCAGGTCAGCCATGGGAGTCGCTCAGCTGTCGGTGAATCGCCGCGGCGGCCTGTATGCCCTCGGCCGCGGCGTTGACGATCTCGGCGCCGCCGTTGGCGTAGTCGCCGCCCACGAACACCTTCGGGTGCGAGGGGGGCGAGAATTCGTCGCGCGCGGCCTGCCCCAGCGCCGTGATGACCATGTCGCACGCCAGCACCTCGACCCCCCCCCCGTCCGCGGTCTCGACCTCGAGTCCCTCGACGTGGGTCACCCCGAGGATGCGCTGCGGCGTGCAATGGAAACGAAACGCGCAGCCGTCCCGCTGGGCCAGCGCGTGCTCGTAGTCGAAGCAGGGCATGTCCGCCTCGCCGCGGCGGTACACGATCGTCGCTTCGGCGGCGCCCAGCCGCTTGGCCTGGGTGACGGCGTCGATCGCCGTGTTGCCGGCGCCGATCACCACGACGCGCCGGCCGATCCGTGTGTCGCGGTACGGATGGGTCTTCAAGTGCGCGATGAACGTCAGGGCATCCACCACCCCGGCCAGCGATTCGCCGGGGATGCCGAGGCGTTTGGTGCGGCCCAGCCCCACACCCACGAACACGGCGTCGTGGGCGGCGAGGAGGGCGTCGAACGACACGTCGCGGCCGATGGTGACGCCGGTCTTGAGCTGCACGCCCAAATCCAGGATGTCCTGCACCTCGGCCAGCGCCACCGCGGGCGTCAGCTTGTACTCCGCGATCCCGAAGGTGTTGAGCCCGCCGGGCTGATCCTTCGCTTCGAACACGGTGACCGCGTAGCCCCAGCGCGCCAGGTCGCGCGCACAGGAGAGTCCCGCGGGGCCCGCGCCCACGACCGCGACCCGTTTGCCGTTGGGCGCGCCGGCCTGGAACAAGCGCAGCCGGCGCTCCAGGACGTAGTCCGTGGCGTGGCGTTGCAGCAGCGCGATCTTGATCGGCTGCTCGTCCCGCTGGTTCAGCACGCACGCGCCTTCGCACAGCACCTCGACGGGGCAGGCCCGGGCGCAGGAATGGCCGAACGGATTGGCGTCGAGAATGACTCGGGCCGAGCCACGCGTATTGCCCGTCGCAATCTTCTTGATGAAGGCCGGGACGTCGATATGCGTGGGACAGGCCGCGGTGCACGGGGCGTCGTAGCAGAAGAGGCAGGTGTTGGCCTCGAGCAGCGCGGCGTCGGCAGTGAGCGGCGGGGCAATCTCGGTGAAGTTCCGTGCGAGATCTTCATCCGACAGGCGTGTCGTATGATGGGGATGTGTCACGTCCTGCTCCCCTGCGCTTTCATACCGGCGAGATAGACGAGCGCCGCGAGGCCGAACCCGACGAACCATGCCCAGTTGTACAGTCGTCCGAAGAACAGCGTCGTCGCGTGCCCCGACACGGCCGCGATGAACCCCGGCAGGTTCGGGAGGACGCCGATGACGAACGCCCCGATCGCGATCCAGTTGACGCCGCCCCGATACTCGTAGGCCCCGCCGCGGCGATACAGATCGTCCACCAGCAGCTGCCCGCGACGGATCACGAAGTAGTCGGCGATCATGATGCCGGCGATGGGGCCGAGCAGGGCGCCGTAGCCGATCAGCCAGGTGAACAAGTAGGCGGCGGCGTCGTTGTAGAGCCGCCAGGGCAGCATTACGATGCCGATCACGGCCGTGATCATCGCGCCCATTTTGAACGAGATTCGGCTCGGGGCCAGATTCGAGAATCCGTTGGCGGGGGCCACGATGTTGGCGGCGATGTTGGTGGTCAGCGTCGCGATCGACAGGCCCGCCATCGACAACATGATCATGAGCGGGCCGCCGATCCGCGCCAGCAGCGCCACGGGATCGGCGATGCGCGCGCCGAAGATCACCGCGGTGGCGCTCGTAACGGCCGCCCCGATGAAGGCGAACAGCGCCATCGTGCCGGGCAGTCCCACCGCCTGGCCGATCACTTGGTCCCGCTGGCTCTTCGCGAAGCGGGAGAAGTCGGGGATCGAAAGCGCCATCGTTCCCCAGAATGCCACGGCCGAGGTCAGCCCCGCTCCGAACACGCCTCCCAGGCCCCCCGACCGCCCGACCGCCTGTCCGCCGGGGTTTTGGAGCATCGGCCCGATGCCCCCGGCGCGCACCAGCGCCCAGACGAACAGCGCGACGCCCACGACGAGCAGGAACGGGCTCCCCCACGTCTCCAGGAACTTGATCGAGTCCATGCCCCGGAGCACGATCCAGACGTTGATCCCCCAGAACAGCATGAAGCAGAGGAATTCCCCGGTCCCGAGTCCGACGAAGGCCGGCAGGAACCCCGGGAGGTGTGCAATGCCGGGCCAGAGCACCTCGAGCAGCTTGTAGATCGCCCACCCGCCGATCCACGTCTGGATCCCGAACCAGCCGCACGCGACGAGGCCGCGCAGCAGCGCCGGCACGTTGGCGCCGAGGACACCGAAGGAGGCGCGCGCCAGGACGGGGAAGGGGATGCCATAGCGCGTGCCGGCGTGCGAATTGAGCGCGATGGGCACCAGCACCACCAGGTTGCCCAGGATGACGGCCCCCACGGCGGCCTGCCAGGTCCAACCGCTGTCCACCAGACTCGAGGCCAGCGTATAGGTGGGGATGCAGATCGCCATCCCGATCCACAGGGCGGCGATGTGCCACCAGTTCCAGGTGCGCCGGGATGCCTCGACCGGTGCCAGGTCGGGGTTAGTGAGGTTGGGATCGTGGGCTGTGCTGTCGGTCATGGAGCCTCTGGCTGACGTCTGACGTCAGACGTCAGCTGTTCAATGCGTCGGTTCGCGTGCGAGGAATTGCCCGCGACCGATGGTCCCGACGAACTTCCCGTCGCGCGCCTGCACCGCGCCGCGCACCGTGACCACACTCGCCCGGCCGATCCGCGCCCACCCTTCGTAGGCGTTGTAGTCCACGTTCGAGTGGCTGTCCGCCTTCGAGAAGGTGCCATGGAACGCCGGGTCGTACACGACGAGGTCCGCGTCGCTGCCGATCCGGATCGCGCCCTTGCGGGGATAGAGTCCGAACAGCCGTGCCGCCTGCGTGCTGGCGGCGTCGACGAGCGTGTGGAGGTCGATCCGCTCGGCGTTCACTCCGTAGGTGTGCAACAGGTCCACCCGCTCCTGCACGCTGGGGATCCCGTTGGGGATCAGGGTGAACGCCTTGCGTCCCATCTCCTTCTGCTCCCGGAACCGGAACGGCGCGTGGTCGGTCGCGACGGTGCTGATGGCGCGGGATTTCACGCCGTTCCAGAGCACCGCCTGATTGGCCTGGTGACGCAGCGGCGGCGACATCACGTACTTGGCGCCCTCGAATTCGGGGCGCGCGGCATAGCTCTCGTCCAGCACGAAATGCGGGATCACCGACTCGATCCAGACGTTGACACCCCGGTAGCGCGCCGCGAGCGCCTCCCCGACGGCCGCGTCGCACGACGTGTGCACCGTATAGACATGCGTGCCCAGGAGCTCCGCGAAGGTACAGAGGTGGTGGACGCCGTCGGCTTCGACCACGGGCGGGCGCGACGGCCCGTGCCACTCAGGACCGGTGTTGCCCGCCGCCAGCAGGCTCTGCTGGAGCGCGTCGATCGCGTCGGCATTCTCGCAGTGGGCCGTCACGATCACGCCGAGCTCGTGCGCCAGCTTCATCGCGGCGAAGAGGTGCTCGTCGGTGAGGTTGAGCGCGCCCTTGTAGGCCAGGAACACCTTGAACGACGCCACGCCAGCGCCCACGATCTTGCGGAACTGGTCGCGCACCTGGGGTTCGAAGCGCACCACCGACATGTGGAACGAGTAGTCCACCGCCGCCAACTCCTGTGCTTTGGAGCGCCACAGCTCGAATGCCTCCCAGGGCTCGTCGCCCGGACCGGGGCAGATCATCTCGATCAGCGTCGTGGTGCCGCCCGCGAGCGCCGCCCGGCTCGCCGACGCGTAGTCGTCGGCGGCGAACGTGCCCATGAAGGGGAGGGAGATGTGCACGTGCGGGTCGATGAACCCGGGAAACACGTACTTCCCGGTCGCATCGATC
>JBGPHP010000079.1:0-12819 GCA_041484445.1 Gemmatimonadota bacterium | reverse complement strand
GTGGTCACGGCAAGAGCCGCGGGCGACGGCATCTTCATCACGGCCTACACCCACGACGGGCTTCATCAGGCCTCTGTCAACGTGAGTGTGCTCCCGTATGTGGCCGTGCAGGGGGTCAGAGTGACGCCTCAAGTGATCGTGTTCGATGCGATCGGCCAGACCAAGCTGGTGGTGGCGACGGTCGTCCCCTCCAATGCGACCGACCAGGTCGTTACCTGGGAATCGACCGACTCCACGGTGGCGACCGTCGACTCGTCGGGCCTGGTCACCGCCAAAGCGGTGGGCTCCGGCGTCTTCATCACGGCGTTCACCCGCGACGGGCTTCATCAGGCTTCGGTCAACGTGAGTGTCGACCCGATTGTGCCCCCGCATGGTGCTCGACGCGGTTTCACCCGCCGCGCCCGGCCTTAGGTGTCCGAGCCTTCCTCGGCTCTGCAGCCTCAGGTGTTGTCGGAGGCGGCCCGTCCGCTAAGTCGTCCGGCCGCAGTGCGGCTCTCCCGGTAGAGGAGCGCGGCGTACAGAAGGGCGACAAGCGCGTTCTCGACGGCCGGACCGGGGGCGAGGCGGTGGAAGGCGTCCACCGAGCCGGAGCCCTGGGTCACGGCCTGGACCGCGACTCCGGCGCCGAAGAGCAGCGAGGCGCCGGCGACGACCCGGACCGCCAGCCGGTCGGTTACCCGCCACATGCCCAGCTGGATGAGACCCACCGCCAGGTAGGTGATCCCGATGACGCGGATGGCATCCATCGCGTACGCAGGCGCGTCGGATTCCAAGTAGAAGGCGGTCGGCTGGACGATGTCGAGGGCTCCACGCCAGAGGAAGGCGGCCCCGTTGATGGCCAGCAGGACCTTCAGGGCACGCATATGGAGCCTCCTTCAGCCCGGAATCCGGCCAACCTGGAAGGCTCGAGATGAAGGAATCGTGAAACGGGAGTGATCACACCGTAAAGGAAGATTGACGCCGCTGCAGGAAGCGCCGCACCGCGGGGTCCCGCTCGAGACCGATCGCCATCTCGTAGGCGTCTCGCGCTTGGGCGTGCGCGCCGGTCCCGGCCAGGAGCGCGGCGCGCGCCGCCCAATAGGGCTGGTATTGGGCGAGCCGCCCGTCGGCCGTGACGTCCGGCAACGCCTCGAGCCCGGCGCCGGCGCCGTGGAGCTCCGCCACGGCCAGGGCGCGATTGATCGCGACCACCGGGGAGCCGGTGAGCGCCGACAGTGCGTCGTACAGCTGCACCACCTCCGCCCAATTGTCCTCGCCCGTGCGGCGACGATACACGTGCGCCGACTGCAGCGCGGCTTCCAGCTGATAGCGGCCCAGCGTACTCCGCGGACCGACGCGCCGCAGCAACGACTCGGCCTCGAGGATCATTCGCCCATCCCACGACGCCGGATCCTGCTCGGTGAACGGCACGTATTCGCCGTCGCCGTTGCGCCGGGCACCGCGCCGGGCTTCCGCGTGCAGCATGAGCGCGAGCAGGCCCAGCGCCTCCGGCTCCTCCGGCAACAGCTCGGTCACGAGCCGTGCCAGAAACAGCGCTTCCCCGGTGAGGTCGCGGCGGGCGACGTCGGTTCCGCCGGGGTCGGTCCACCCTTCGGAAAACGCGGCATAGATGGCGTCGAGCACGTCGCCCGTTCGGCCGGGCAGCTCCGCGCGCTCCGGGACGCTGAAGGGGATGCCGGCCTGCCGGATCTTGCTCTTGGCGCGGACCAGTCGCTTGCCCATCGTGGCCGGAGCCATGAGGAACGCCGAGGCGATCGCCTTCGCGTCGAGGCCCAGCACCACCTGCAGCATCAACGGCGCGCGGATACCGGCGTCGATGGCCGGATGCGCGCAGGCGAACAGCAGCCCGAGGCGACGGTCGGGGACTTCCTCCTCCGCCGCCGCGGCCTCCAGTCCCTCCGCCAGTCGTTGCAGCTCCGGGGCTGCGACCGCGCCGCTGCGGCGGCGCCGGGCGGCATCGATCAGCTTCCGGCGCGCGACGGTCAGCAGCCACGCCTCGGGGTTCGACGGGCAGCCCTTCAGCGGCCAATCGGCCAGCGCCGACGCGAACGCCTCCGACAGCGCATCCTCGGCCGCCGCCACGTCGCGCGTGCGCGCCGCGAGAAACGCTACGAGCTTGCCGTAGCTGCGCCGCGCGACCGCGTCCGCCGTGGCGTGCGCGGCCGTCACGTCATCGGCTCGTAGCGCAGAAAAACGGTGCCGTTGGCGAAGGTCCGTGTCCCCAGGAGCTTCAGGTGCAGCTTTACCCTGACGCCGGCGAACATCGTCCGCCCGTTGCCGAGTGCCACGGGATTCAACGCGATCTGGAATTCGTCGATCAACCCTTCCTGCGCCAGCTGCGCGACGATGCTGCCGCTGCCCAGAATGACCAGATCGTTGCCGGACTCCTGTTTCATCTTGCGTATCGCCGCCACCATGTCGCCCTTCACGAGCCTCGTGTTGCTCCACGTGGCCCGGTCCAGGGTTCTCGAAAACACGACCTTCTGCAGGCTGTTCATCCGTTCGGCCACCACGGGCATGCTCTGCGCGGCCTGTGGTGTCGGCCACCAGCTCGCCATCATCTCGTAGGTCACTCGGCCGAACACCAGCACCGCTTCGCCCCGTGCGTTGTCCGCCATGAATCCATTCCACTCGGCGTCATCCTTGTGCGCCCAGCTCATGTCGCCGTTCGCGTCCACGAAGTAGCCGTCCAGGGTCACCGAATTGAACACGGCGAGCTTTCTCATATCTGCGACTCCTTGGGCCGGCCGTCGATGAACTCCTGGATCACCGGATTGTCGGATCGCTCCAGCAGTGGGCGCACTTCGACGACGCCGTGCAGGGCGGTGGGGCAGCGGGCCGCCCATGTGATCGCGGCGTCGAGATCGGCCACGTCGATGATGTGAAAGCCGGCCAGCTGCTCCTTCGAATCGGCATAGGGGCCGTCCAGCACCTGGGTCTTGCCATCCGCGATGCGGACGGTGGTCGCCGCCGAGGTGGGCTGCAGGCCGTTGCTGGCCCGCAGCACGCCGGCCTGCGACATCGCCTCGACGTACGCGCGGTAGGCTCCGAGCCACCGCTTCATCTCTTCCGGCGGAATCGTCGGCCAACCGACCTCGTTCACATAGTCCAGCAGGATGTATTTCACGTGCCGTCTCCGTCCTGGGTCGTGGGCGGGCGCCATGCACCGCCGTTCAATGACGCGCGAACCGCCGCGATTTGGACAGCCGCCGGACTCGACCCGCCCAATCCGCTAGCCCTTGGCCGCCGGTCTCAGCCCCAATTCCGCCGCCACGCCCTGCATCGCCAGGCGACGGAAGATCCCGTCGACCTCCTGCGGCGGCAGTTTGGCCCCATGATCCAGCCACCAGGTGAGCACGGCCATGAAGGCGCCGGCGATGTACTCCTGCGCCAGGTCGTGCAGTGCCGCCGGGCCCTTGATGGCCAGGGCCTTGAGGTCGAACCCGACGAGATCCGCGATCAAACGGTGAATGCGCTGTAGCACGAAGGCGCCGCTCTCCCGACCCACGATCGCCGCATACAGCGGCAAGTGCCCCCGGGCATGCTCCAACATCGCCAGGCTGAAGCCAAGGCTTCGCTCCGGTACTCCGCCCGGCGTCGCCAGCGCGCGCTTCTGTTCCTGCGTCAGCATGGCGCGCAGGTCCTCGATGCGGCTGGCGAGCAGCGTCTCTTTGTCGGCGAAGTGTGCGTAGAACGTCGCCCGGCCGACGTTCGCCCGGTCGATGATGTCCTGGACGGTCGTGGCCGCGTAGCCCTTCTCGATCAGCATCGCGATCAGGGCGTCCTGCAGCAGCTGCCGGGTCCGCTGCACCCGCCGGTCCGTCGGTCGCTTCGCCATGTCCCCTCGGTGTCGAACACGTCGTGCCGCCGCTGTCCCGAACCGAACGAATCGCCCGCGGCTGTTCCGAATCGAACAAGCGACCGACACGTGTCGGTTGCTCGTCACGTTATGAGACATGATGTTCGATAGAGAACGAGATGTCAAGTAACGAACAATGTGTTCGGAGGTCACCATGCACACGATTGCTCGGCGTTCATTGCTCAGCGTCATGCTGACCGCGGTCGTCATCACGGTGAATCATCTGTACTCGCTCGGCCCGCGCGCCCTCGCCCTGGGCGCGATCCTGCTGGTGGTCCCGGCGGCCCTGCTGTGGTGGTTCCGGAATACCCGAAGCACGCCGGCACTGGTCGGCTACCTGCTGATGAACCTGTGGATCGTGCTCGGCTTCGGACTGATCAAGGGGCTGTGGGAAAGCACTTTGCCGGTATTCCTCGGCACCGTCCTCGCCGCGGTGTCGACGCGATTCCCCCGGCCGACCCTGGGTCCGGTGCCGTTCGAATTGACCGGCATCCTGAGCTTCATCGGCAGTCTGTTCGTGCTGTACTACGCCTACCGGCTGATGCAAGCGAGGCGGGCAGCCGAACGGGGCGCCCGGCGCACCGTCGTGTGGTCCGTCGGAGCGCTCATGGCCCTCGTGGTCATAGTCGGAGCCTTTGCCGTCACGCAGGCGGACCGCTGGAACGCGCCCGTCAACGGCGTGGTCAAGATCGCGGTGATTGTCCCGACCGGTGGGCCGTATGCGATCCTCGGGAGCTCGTTTCTCAAGGCGGTCGAGATGGCGCAAGCCGATCTGCGCGGCACGCAGTACCGCTACCAGCTGGTGATCGTCGACGTGGGGCAGGACCCAGGCCAGGCGAGAACGGCGATCCAACACGCCATCCGCGATCAGCGAGTCGATGCGATCGTCGGCGGCATCTCCCGCTTCGGCCAGGTGACCAGGCCGCTGGCGACCGCGGCGCGGATCCCCCATACGTGCGTCTGCAGCGTCACCGCGATCGGCGACGGCGCGTACAACTTCACCAACATCCCCTCGCCCGAAGCCGAAGCGGTTCGTTGGGTGCATGAAGCGCAGCGGCGGGGCATCCGGTCGATCGCGCTCCTGACGCAGGACTATCCGAGCATCCAGGGTCACGTCCGTGCCGTCGAAGCCGAGACGAAGCGCGTCGGCCTTCCCGTCACGTACCGTCAGGAGTTTGCCGACACGGTGACGGACTTCCGGTCGATGATCGCCCGCGCCCGGAGCTCGAATCCCGATGTCTACTACGTCGAGGCGCTGAACCCCCAGCTGGATGTGCTCGGGCAACAGCTGGCCGAGGTCCGGATTCGCAATATCGCGTCGGTCGTGGCCCCGTCGGTCAGCCAGCGGCCCGATCTGTTCGAGGGTGCGTGGTACACGGACAGCAATCTTCGCGAAGACGCGTTCCGGGCTCGCTTTGAGGAGCGGTACCCCGGCACTCGGTTCGCCACGCACATGATGCCCTACGCGTACGACGATTTCACCATGATCGTGCACGCGTTCGAGCGCGGGGAGAACCCTGCCGTCTACTTGCGTGACGTCGCCACGTACGAAGGGAACGCCGGCACGCTCACCAAGGCGCCCGGCAGCGGCACGTTCCAGTCGACGCCCGCGGTCTGGGTGATCCGTTCCGGCAAACCGGCGTTGATCTCACATCAATAGGACTGGGAGGCTTCCATGCTCAGACACTCGCGGGCCCCGACGATCCTGGTACTGCTGATCGTGGTCGTGCTGCTGGGGGCGTATCTCATCGTATCGAGCAATAACGCCGCCATGCATGGGGCGGGAGGAGAAACACCGTCCGGATTCTTGCATTGAAAGCGATAGCGACGGTAGTGGGGTCGTGAGTTCGCATCGCGGCCCCGCCGCCGTCTACTTCGGTGGGGCGGGACCCTTGGGGCGATCCGGCTGCTGCATCGCGAGGTAGAGGACGGCATCCCACGCGTTGTGGATGCCGATGAATAGCAGCAACAGCCCCGTCGCGGCGATCACGAACAGGTCCGACCCGATGCCACGCCGCAGCAGCACGGCCGCGACCAGCAGGGCTGAATAGGCGGCGAGCGGAAAGGCGCCGTGCCACAGCCAGTCCTCGAGCACCGGCGCATAGCCCGTCTGCCACCGCGCCCGCCGCACGACGATCAACGTGTAGACGATGCCCGCCATCCCACAGGCCCCGAGGGCGAGCGCGGCGCTCGAGACGGCCTGCCAGGGGGCGCTGAGGATCGCCGAGATCAGCAGGACCGCCGAGAAATGGACGATCGTGGGGGTGCCGAACGCGCCGATCTCCGGGCCGCGCACCGAGCGCGCCTCGGCCCCCAGGGCGATCACCACGAACTGCAGGCCCGTCAGCGCCGCCGCCGACGAGCCGATGATGACGTAGAAGCTCTCCCAGGCGGCGAACGGCGACACGGCAACTGGCTCCATTTAGACGGTCTCCAGGTACGTGTGAATCATGCCCACCGCCGCCGATCCCTCGCCGACCGCCGAGGCGACGCGCTTGGTGGACCCGAGCCGCACGTCGCCGGCGGCGAAGATGCCCGGCACGCTCGTTTCCAACAGGAACGGATCACGATCCAGCGCCCATCCCTTGGGCCGCTTGCCGTCGCGGATCAGATCCCGGCCGGTGATGACGAAGCCCGCCTCGTCCCGCTCCACGAGACCGGCGATCATGTGCGACTGGGGCGTCGATCCGATGAGCACGAACATGGCGGCGGCCGCCAGCGAGCTCCGTTCCCCCGTGTCGTCGCGTACCACATCGATGCTCTCGAGCCGGCCGGTGCCGCACACGCCCACCACGGACGTATGCGTCCGCACCTGGATGTTGTCGGTGGCCGCGATGCGGTCGATGAGGTACGTGGACATCGAGGCCTGGAGCGACCCGCCGCGCACCAGGAGGGTGACCGTCCGGGCGTAACGGGCGAAGAGCAGGGCGGCCTGGCCGGCCGAATTGGCCCCGCCCACGATCACCACGTCGGCCCCGCGGCAGGCGGCGGCCTCCGAGAGCGCCGCGCCGTAGTAGACGCCGGCCCCGGTGAGCGCTTCGACGCCCGGCACCTCGAGGCGGCGGACCTGCATCCCCGTCGCGAGCAGCAGCGCGTAACACTTGAGCTCGGAGCCGTCCTCGAACGCCACGACGCGGTACGGGTTCTCGGCGCGGATCGCGGACACGCCCCGCGCCGTGAGGATCTCGGCGCCGAACCGTCGCGCCTGGGTCGTCGCCCGGCGCGCGAGATCCGCGCCGGCGATCCCGCTCGGGAAGCCGAGGTAGTTCTCGATCTGCGAGCTGGTGCCGGCCTGTCCGCCCGTCGCATCCAGCTCGATCAGAATGGTGCGCAGTCCCTCGGACGCGCCGTACACCGCGGCCGCCAGGCCGCTCGGGCCGCCCCCGACGACGACGAGGTCGTAGAACGGCTGCCGCGCGTCGGTCTGCAGTCCGATCCGCTCGGCCAGCTCCCGGATGGTGGGCGCCAGCAGCGACGTGCCGTCCGGGAAGAAGACGACCGGCTGCCGCTTGAGCCCTGGCGTGAGTGTCTCGACCAGGGCCCGCGTCGCTTCGTCCGTGTCCAGGTCGATCCACCCGTAGGGTGTCTGGGTGCGCGAGAGAAAATCGCGCACCTCGTGGCTGCGGGGCGACCAGCGCGAGCCGGCGACCCGGATCCCGTCGAACGGCGGCCGGAACGCCGTCGCCCAGTCGACCAGCAGATCGTCCAGCACGGGATACAGGTGCTGCTCGGGGGGATCCCACGGCTTCATCAGATAGTGATCCAGCCCGACCTCGTTGATGCCGCGGATCGCCGCTTCACTGTCGGCGTAGGCGGTGAGCAGGACTTTGCGCGCCACCGGGTGCAAGGCGCGCACCTCCCGGAGCAGCTCGGTGCCCGTCATCCCGGGCATCCGCTCATCCACCAGGAACAGGGCGATCGGTGTGCCACGCTGTTGGAGCTGGCGGGCGGCTTCGAGCGCCTCGGCACCGGAGCCGGCCTTGAGGATGCGGTAGTCGTTGCGGTAGTGCTGTCGCAGATCGCGCTCGATCGCGCCCAGCACCAGGGCGTCGTCGTCGACGCTCAGGATGACCGGCTTGGACGAGGTCATGGCGTCACGGGGAGACGAACGCGGAATTCCGTGCGCGCCGGCCGCGAGTCGACCTCGATGCTCCCGTCGTGCCGCTGCACCAGCCGCCGGACGATGTCGAGCCCCAGCCCCGTGCCTTCGCCGACCTGTTTGGTGGTGAAGAACGGATCGAAGATGCGGCCCCGGATATCGTCGGGAATCCCCGCGCCGTCGTCGATCACGCGCACCACGATCGCGCCGTCGCTGCGGGCCGCGGTGACGTCGACCCGGCCGCCCGCGCCCACGGCGTCGAGCGCGTTGTCGATGAGGTTGAGCCATACCTGGTTGAGCTCGCCGCCATACCCCCGCACCCGGGGGAGATCGGGCTCCACGGTGACGATCACCGCGACCGCCTTGGCGCGCGCCTTGGCCTGCAGCACCGCGAGCGTGTCGGTGAGCCCCCGGCCGACGTCCACGGCTTCGGGAACAGTGGCATGGTCCATTCGCGTGAACCCTTTCACGGCCGCCACCAGGCCGTGGATGCGGGTAGCGGCTTGCTCGATCTCCACGGCGATGCGCCGCGTGGCGCAGCCGGCGGCGACCCAGGCGAGCGCCGCATCGAGCGCCGGCCGCGCGAGCGTCGCCGCCAGCCGGTCGAGGGTCTGGATCGTCACCGCGGTTTCCGCGAGCGGCCCGGCGGGCGACACGTCGGCGCCGTGCTCCTCGAGCCAGGCGGCGATCGCGTCCTCGCGGTCCGCCCGCTCGAGCGGGGAACGCACCGACGTGACCGGCGTCTCGAGGCAGATCGTGTGGACTTCATCGACCGCGGCGAGCTGTGCGGGCGTGAGTCCGGCGCCGCCCAGCGTCCGCGACGCCTGCTCGGCGCCGGCGAGGTGCTGGGCGAATCCCTTGGCGCTGCGGACGATGGCCGAGGCGGGATTGTTGAGCTCGTGGGCGAGACCCGCGGCGAGCTTGCCCAGGGACATCAGTTTCTCGTCGTGCATGTCGCTCGAGGTGAATTGCCGGGTGCGATCGAGCATCACGTGCACGAACACGGCGGTGAGCTCGTGGCACTGCCGGATCATCTCGGGGAAATCGTCACGGTGCACGGACACCAGCTCGGTCGGCTCATCGGCGGCGACGTCGCCCAGGGTGGTGGACAGCCGGGAATAGGGCATCAAACCGGTGACCTCGCCGCCGCGCCACTCCATCGCTTTGCGGCGTCCGGCCCCGCGGTCGACGTGAATCGCGAGATGGCCCGACAGCACCAGGTACAGGGCGTCGACCTTGGTCCCCTGCGGGTACAGCAATTCACCGGCGGCGAGGCGGCGCGGCCGGCCGTGCGCCGCCACCCACGCGACTTGCTCGTGCGGCAGGTCGCGCAACAGCGCGTGCTGTTTCAGGCGATCGAGGAGGTCGGTGGGGGGCACCCTAGAACCCTCCGCCGCCGCCACCGCCGCCGCCCCCGCCCGACGACCCGCCGCTGAATCCCGACCCGCCCGAGCTGCGCGGCGACGACGACAGGGTGGAGCTGGCCTTGCTCGACATGGCGGACAGGCTGCTCGAGAACCGGCTCGGGCTGAACGCGACGCCGCTCGACCCCGTGTACCACGTCGGCGACTGCGTGTAAATGCCTTCGAACGCGCGGGCCCAGTTTCGTTCCACGCCGAACGCCATCGCGTAGGGCAGATAGCGGTCGAACAGCTCGGGTTGCTCCAGGATCACGCGCTTGAAGTGCTCGGATTCCACGCGCCGCAGGAACTCCTCGAAGCCGAGCACCTGCTCCAGCGTGCGGGCGCCGGCTTCGGTGCGCGCGGGCATGACGGAGCCGAAGGCGATGAGGATCAAGGCGACGAGCACTCCCGCCACGATGAACGGCACCGGCGTCAGCAGGAATCGATCGGCGATGGCACCGCCCAGAACGCCGATGAGGATGCCGGCGAAGACGCCGCCGCCGGTCCAGCGGGCGCGCACGCGGTCCGGACGGGCGTGGTACAGGCCCTTCTCCAACAACCGGTCGAAGAGGTTGGTGCGGATCCCGGGCAGCTTACTGTAGAACTGGTTCTCGAGCTCTGACATCTCCACCGCAGCGCCGCGTCCAGAGAAGATGCCGTCGTACACGCCCTGCTCGTGCGGGGCCAACGGGCTCCCCTGGGCGGCAGGCTCGAGCCGATGCAACACGTACTCCCGCCCCCCGATGAGCCCGAACAACTTGCGATCGTCGCGCTCCTCGATACGCAGATAGCCGCGCACCGCCAGGTCCACGAGCGTGGCGGTGATGTCGCGCATGTCGGCGGTGTTGTCGAGCAGCGTGCCCGCCTCCCCGGGGGTGAAGCCCTGGGGCGGGTCGTATTGGACCGTGACGGGGAGGCGGCGTGGGTCCTTGCCGCGGCGGCGCCATACGGCGAAGGCCAGCAGGAACGCGGGGATCGGGATGCCCAGCGGCCAGTTGCTGCCGAGGAAGCCCGCGACGCGGGACGCGGTACTCGGCGCCGTGACCACGCCCTTGTCCCAGCCCACCACCGCCGTCAGTCCCTCGTGAAACCCGAGGGCGTGGGGCATCACCACGTTGACCGTCGTGCCGCGAGTCTCGACCGTGGCTTCCTGCGCCGTGGAGCCGTAGGCGCCATTGAAGGCGATCGCGCGAATTCCGCCCGCGCCCGCGGGCAACTCGATCCGGGCCGAGACCGCATCGAGCGGGACGTCCCATTCGTCGCCGGTGACGTTCCAGTACAGCTCGTCGTGATCCTCGAAGAAGCGCAGCCCGTTCCGGGCGCGGTAGCGCAGCACGACGGTGTGCATCGCGTCCTGGGCACCCGGCACCCAGATCTTGTACTTGACGTAGTGCCGCTCGCGGCTCGCGTCGACCCGCAGCTTGCGTCCGTTCTCGTCGGTGGCGCCCACGAGCTGGAGTCGCAGCGTCCAGTTGAAGCCCTGGTCGGTGTGGTACTCCACCGGAATCGTGCGATAGACGCCGTTCCACGACCCGGTGAATCGCGCCACGATCGACTCGGCCACCGCGATGGCGCCGTCCGGCTCGACCCGGATCGTGGCGTCGAATCGCTCGATGGCGAGCGAGCGCTGCGCCAGGAGGGGCGCGGTCCAGCCCAGCGTGAGCAGCAACACCGGCAGGCGCCGACTCGTGGGAAGCGTCATGCGCCGGTCTCGACGCGGGGCACGGCCCCCTCGGCGGGATCGTCCAGACCGAAGAACTCGCGCGGGGCGAATCCCATCAGGCGTGCGAACAGGACGGTGGGGAACTGCGCGATGGCGGTGTTGAAGTCGCGCACCACGGCGTTGTAATAGCGGCGCGCGTTTTGGAGGTGGTCTTCCACGTCGGTAAGGGTGCGTTGCAGGGCGACGAAGCTCGCGGCCGCCTGCAGGTCGGGATAGGCCTCGGCGATCGCGAAAATATTGCGCAGGCCCCCGGCGACCGGGTCCTCTTCGCGGGCGCGCGCCGCGGGCCCCGAGGCCTGGAGCGCGCGGGCCCGCGCGGCCGCCAGGGCTTCGAGCGTCTGGCGCTCGTACCCGGCGTGCCCCTTCACCACGGCCACCACCTCGGGGATCAGGTCATGGCGTCGCTTGAGCTGGACGTCGATGTCGGCCCAGGCGTTGGCGCTCAGCTGGCGCAGCTGGGTGAGACGGTTGAACATCGCGATCGCCCAGGCGACGACGACGGCGCCGATGAGGACAGCCAGCCACATTGCGGATCTCCGGGGAACGCGCAGTGCGGGACAATATAGGGCGCGCGGCCGTTACCTCGCCCGCTGCAACGCGACTATTCGGACCTGTTCGCGCTCGGCTACGAGGCGGTGGGCGAATTGGATCCACGGTGCAAGATCGTCACCGACTGGAAACAGCCGTTCGCGAGGGCGTCGTCTACTACCTCCGGGACGGCCGGGTGCGCGGAGTGCTGTTGTGGGACACCTGCCGGGGCGGTTACCGGCCTGACCCCACCCGCCCCGGAAGGCCCGTCGGGGCTCGGGAGTCTGCACGGAACGCGAGAACTAGCGATATTTACCAGCTTGTTGACCCCGGCCTGGCTGAGCGCCGCCAGCGGGTTGTTCTCGCGATGACACGAGGAGTCCCGATGGCGGCTGCCGCGCCGATGAAGCACCCCCTCAAGGTCAGTGAGCTCATGCGCCGCCGGCTCAAGGAGCTGCAGCGCACCCCGGGCGAGCTGGCGGAAGCGATGCAGGTTCCGGAGTCCTACATCGCCGATCTGCTGGCGGGACGCCGCCGTCCGCCCGCACCGGGCCGCACCGACGTGTACGACCGCATGACCAAATTCCTCCGGCTGCACCGCAACGAGCTGTCCACGTCCGCCCGCGCCGAGCGGGAGGAGGACACGGGCGGGCATCGCCGGCCGGATCAGAAAGTGCGGAAGCTGCTGCTCGACCTGTGCGAGCCGACCCGGGCGCGCGCGCTGAGCCGCCGGCTGACCGAGAAGAAGGGCGATCCGGCGCTGGAAATCATCATCGCCCAGCGGCTGCTGGAGGTGGCGCAGGGGTTCGTGCGCCGCCAGCTGGACGACGAAGTGGGCATCCGGGTGGCGGCGAACCGGGAGGGCTGCACCCACATCGATATGCGGTTGCGGCTCATCGACTTCCTCGACGTCACGGCCGACTCGCTCACCGTGACCGACCACGAGGTGTACGTGCGTCCGCGCATCGCCACCTGGGACATCGATCTCGAGACGCACGCTATGAAGATCGTGCTGCGCTCGCACGAGCCGGAGCCGCGCCAACAGCGGGCCCTGCGCGTCTGAGGGAGCGGAAAACAACACGGCGCCCGCTCTTGCGAGCGGGCGCCGTGCCTCTTGTGGTACCGCGCGTGGTTACAGCTTGACGACGTTCTCAGCCGCCGGGCCCTTTTGGCCCTGGACGACGTCGAACTCGACGCGCTCGCCTTC
>JBGPHP010000078.1:0-12905 GCA_041484445.1 Gemmatimonadota bacterium | reverse complement strand
GATCTCATCCGCCGGGGCGACGTGCTCCACGTGGTGGACAACGCTTCCGGTGCCGACGTGACCGGGCAGGTGCTGGCGCAGGTGATCTCGGAGAGCGAGCGGCGCGGCGTGTCATTCCTGTCGGCCGATGCGCTGCACGAGATCATCCGCAGCGGTGAGCGTCTGCTCGCCGACGGCGTGCGAACCGTGCGACGCGAAATGGATCGGTTGCTGGCATCGCCCGGCGAGTCGAAAGGGCGGGCTCGTCGCTCGCGGGGAGAGCTCGATCTTCTGCGCAGCGGCCTGCGCCAGCTCGAGCAATCGTTGAATCAGGTAGGCCATGGGGCACCCCGCTCCGGTGGCCGCCGACGCCCACGGAGGGTCCGCTCCGCGCGCGCCGACCGCACACGTATCCGGACTGATGTGGAGGAGCAATGAAGAAGCCCACGAAGCGTCTCCAGCCTACAACGATCCGCCGGTCCGCACAGCATATCTGGCTCGCGGGCCTGGGCGCCTTCGCCCTGGCGGGCGAGGAGGGCGGCAAGCTGTTCACCAGCCTGGTGAAGAAAGGCCTGGGGGTCGAGAAGCTCAACAAGGCGCGCCTGGAGAAGGTCTTCACGCGTGTCGGGAAAGTCGGTGAGCGGGTCCGCGAGGACGCGGGCCGGGCCATCAACCGCATCGGCAATCCGCTCGACTCCGGCATGACCGTGGCGCTGCATCAACTCGGCGTGCCCACGCGGAAAGAGATCGTGACGTTGACCAAGCGCGTGGAAGAGCTGACTCGCGTGGTCGCGCGCTCCAAGGGCAAGGGCCCCCGGGCCGCCAAGCCCGAGAAGCACCTGGCCACTGCCGCCACCGCTTGAGGGATTCATGAGCCGGCGGTCGGCACGTCCCACGCAGCCCGGGCGTATCGGGCTCGCGCTCGCGGGGGGCGGACCGGAGGGCGCCGTGTACGAGATCGGCGCCCTTCGCGCCCTCGAGGAGGCGCTCGAGGGACTGAACTTGAATGCGCTGCATACCTATGTCGGGGTGAGCGCCGGCGCGTTCATCGCATCGGCGCTGGCCAACGGCATCACGCCCAGTCAGCTGGCCCGCGCCCTCGTGAAGCACGAGCCGGGGGAGCACCCGTTCGTTCCGGAAAATTTTTTCACACCCGCCTACCGCGAGCTGGCGCGGCGCGGCCTGATGTTGCCCCGCCTCGTCACCGATGCCCTGCTGCAGCTCACCAAACGCCCCGGGGATCAGACCCTGGCGCAGTCGCTCACGCGCCTGGCCGACGCGCTGCCGATCGGGATCTTCGACAATGAGCTGATCCGGCGCTACCTGGAGAAGATCTACTCGATCAAGGGGCGGACCGACGATTTCCGCGAGCTGGCGCATCAGCTGATCGTGATCGCCACGGATTTGGAGTCGGGGAAGGCGGTTCGCTTCGGCGAGCCGGGACACGACCACGTCCCGATCTCGCGTGCCGTGCAGGCCAGCACCGCCTTTCCCGGTCTGTACCCTCCGGTGACGATCGATGGCCGCCAGTGCGCGGACGGGGTCTTGTTGAAGACGCTGCACGCGTCGGTGGCGCTGGACCACGGGGTCGGCCTGGTGCTGTGCGTAAACCCGCTCGTGCCGACGGATACGGCGGCGGGCATCGCCCGCGGGGTCCTCCGTCCCGATGCGCTGATCCGGCGCGGCCTCCCGGCGGTGCTGTCCCAGACGTTCCGGACGATGGTGCACTCCCGACTCGAAGTCGGCATGGCGGCCTACGAGACACGCTACCCCGGCGCCGACGTGCTGCTGTTCGAGCCGGAGACGGATGAGTACCAGATGTTCTTCACCCGGATCTTCAGCTTCTCCTCGCGGCGCACGGTCTGCCAGGTTGCCTACGCGGCCACCCGACGGGAGCTGCGACGCCGGCGCGCTACGATGGGCCCCGCGCTCGCGCGCCACGGCATCCGGTTGCGTGACGACGTGCTGGACGACGACACGCGGGATCTCTGGTCGGGCGTGGGGCTGCCGGGAGAAGCGCAGGCCGGGACGAGCGAACGCTTCGCTCAGGCGGTGGCGGGTCTCGAGGACGCGGTCCGCCGCTGAGCGAACCAGTCCCACATCGAAACGACCAGGGCCACCGGCAACCCCAGGTCCTCCCGGACCCCGAGCTGGAACGCCGCCGAGGATCCAATCAACGCCCACACCCACGGGATGACCATGACCACCGCCGGCGGTCGTTCGACCGTCCATACCAGGACGCCGAGCGTGGCGATGGTGGTCGGGCACGGGAGGCCGAATGTCGGGGTGGCCGGGTAGCGATGACCGAGCGCCCACGCGAGCGCCGGGTAGACCGCGAACGCGTACACCAGCAGGGCCAGCGCGAGACCGCCCCGCAGCGTCCGCGAAGCCTGGAACGCGATCCGGGGCTGGAGCACCGCGTACCATCCGAGCAGTGTCGCCTCCACCACGAACAATGCCGCGAACGCGGTCGCCGCCGGGTTGATTGCACGGAAGAACCGCCAGTGATACGCGATTCCCATCCAGAGCCAGAGCCCGGCCAGCACCGCACCGATCGCCCGATTCGACCATCGGGTGGGTCGCAGCGCGAGCGCCGCCGCCCCGATCCCCAGCGCCAGCAACAGGAGCTGCGCCGGGGCGATCGCCTCGTTGTACGCGGTGAACACGCCGAAGAACTGATCTCTGGAAAACGGCAGGACCACGAGGCTAGCCCGCCACCGGCGGCAAGGGGCGTTCCGACAGCCGCCAGATGAAGTTGCCCTGCCGTTCCCGCTTCTCTTCCCGGGACAGGCCGCGGTACCCGCAGGGCGGCCGACGCAGCGCCCGGAACAGTGAGAGGAACGGCCAGCCGAACGGCAGATAGAACCCGATCAGATCCCAGTCCCGCAGAATCGCATGCCACCGGTTGCGCGCGGGCGGCCGGCGACTGTCGCGATCGAGCCGCACATAGGCCACCGGCCATCCCCACGGCAACAGGGTGCGCCAGTGTCCCCAGGCGTGCCGCAGGGAGCGCCACAGAGAGCGGGCGTGGTAGGGGCGCCCACCATGCTCGGCGACCAGGACGTCGAGCTCTCCCTGCATCAGGCGGCGCACCCGCTCGCCCACGCGCCGCAGCACGTTGCGATCTGGGTGTGCGAAATCGGTGACCCCTTCGAGCCACAGGAGCCCCGGGACGTCGATCGGCTTCCCCACGACGAACACCATCCGGCAGGGGAAGGCGAGATACCACATCCAGGGGAAGACGCAGGCCAGGAGTCCGATCGGCAACGGTAGGAACGGGACGTGAAACACGCGCTGCATCAGCCGGTCGAGCGGCGGGAAGCAGTAGCCGAACGGATGCACCCACTCGGCGTTGATCGCGTACACGGGATACACGGGAACCCGGTGGCGGCCGGCCAGCAGCACGAAGCTGGTCTTGAACGGTTGCAGCTGGTAGCGGCGGTTGAACCCCTTGCCGATCCCGGGGACGCCTTCGGGAAAATACAGTATGCGCTCCCCGCGCTCGATCAGACGCTCGAAGTTGTCGAACGTCATGTCCACGCCGCCGCCGCGCCGCCAGAAGTCGTCGATGCCGAACGGCCGCATCCACCAGACCTGCGTCAGCTCGGGCTCGTAGACGGTCCGATACTTCAGCGACGGCCGCATCCCGTCGCGGCACCACAGTGCCGCGTCGAGGACGATGCCGTCGTGCGGGAATGCGTTGCCCGAGTGATTGGCGGCGAGAATCACCGGCCCGTGCTTCGGCAAGCGCTCGTGCCCGAGGATGCGGGCCCGGAAATAGTGCTTCGTAATCGGGCCCAGGACGCTGCGCTCGAGCGCACGGCAGAACTCCGGGTCAAACGGATCCACGCCCTGCGGTGTGGACGCAACCTCCTCGGGAGGCGCCAGGACGCCGCGGGGAGTCATGTCATGTCCCCCGCCGCAGGCCCAAGAGCGGCGCCAGCGCGAACAGGCCGACCCACAACGGCCACGGGCCGCCGAATGCCATGGTGATGGCGGCCGCGACGAGACAGAACCCGGCGATCAGCGTTCCGCGCACGCCGGTAAACGGATTCTCCGGGGCCTGCTTGGTGGATTTCTCCAGCACCCGGACGCCTTCGGTCACGAGCAGCGGCACCTTCACGAGCGCATCCATGAGCTCCGGCGCGCCCCGGAGCTCCTCCTGCAGCACACGCCAGGGGCTGAACTGCTGCAGGAAGATCTCCCGGATGTGGCGCCGTGAGACCTCGGCGACGTCGAAACCCGGCAGCAGCACGTTGCCGACGCCCTCGAAGGTGATGAGCGCCTTGACCATCAGGACCAGCTCGACCGGGAAGTACATCCGATAGCGGGCGCCCCGCGACAGCGACTCGAGCACGAGCCGCCCGAGGGAGAATCCCCGGAACGTGGCGTGCCGCCGCCAGCGCCGCGAGATGTCGGTCACTTCCCGGCGGAACCCGAGTGGATCGCCCCCCCGTCCGGGCTCGGCCACGGCGGCGAGGTAACGCGCCGCGTTCTCCGCGTCGCCCGTGACCAGGCTGTAGTAGTAGTACAGCAGCGTGCGGCGCAGCTCGCCGTCCAGCCGTCCCACCATCCCCAGATCGATGAAGCCGACCTTCGTCCCGGGCAGGATCAGCAGGTTGGCCGGATGCAGATCGGCGTGGAAGAAGCCGTCGCGGTAGATCATCCGGATGATCGCCGCCGCGCCGAGGTCGACCAGCTTCTCTCGGGCCTTGCGTGGCAGCGCCCGCGCCTGGGGCGTATCCGGTCGCAAGCCGTCGACGAACTCCATACACAGCACCCGCGGCCCGGACAGCTCGGGGTACACCGTTGGGAAGACCACGCCGGGAAGGTCCAGGAAGTTCGCCGCGAGTGTCTCGATGTTCTCGGCTTCCTGGCGCAGGTCCACCTCGCGCTGCGTGTATTCCACGAACTCGTTGATGATGCGGCTCGGCTGATAGCGCGGGAACACCCACTGGAGCACTGCGCCGAGCGTGCGGAGCAGGCGGGCATCGCGGCGCAGCGTCTCGGGAATCCCGGGCTTCACCGCCTTGATGACCACGGGATCGCCGGCCAGGGTGGTGGCGCGATGGATCTGGGCGATGGACGCCGACCCGATCGGCTCGGGGTCGACGCTCAGGAACAGCTCCGTGAGGGGCCGGCGGAGATCGCGCTCCACCAGCTGGCGAAACGCCTCGAACGACACCGCCGGGAGCCCGTCCAGCAGATTCTTCAGCTCATCAGTGATCGGCCGCGGCAGCAGGTCCTCCCGCAGGCTCAGGATCTGGCCGAGCTTGATGTAGGTCGGACCGAGCAGCTCGAGGCGACGCCGGAACTGGACGGGGAACGGCTCTCGCGCGAGATCGCGCCGCAGGAACGGGCGCACCAGCACGGCCAGGATGGAGAGCAGCGCGAACCGCGCTCCCCTGCTCTCGCCCGCCGCCTTCCGCGCCCGCACGTACGACACGAGCCCGCCCGCCAGGAGGCCCACGAGATGTCGGTTGGTCGCCATCGCGCGGCGCACGAGACCCGGCGCTCGGGGCAGCGCGGCGGGTGACACCGCACCCGCGCGCGGCGGCGGCGGGGGCGCCGGCGCCTGGCCGCGGCGATGCAACACGGCGCGGGGCGTCACCGGTGCCGCCCGTATCGCTCGTGAGCGGAGACCCATTCGAGCGAGCTGATCGCGGCGGCCAGTGAGATCTCGCCCGCGAGCACGACGCCGGCGACGATCTCCGCGAGCTTGTTCACCTTGCCGGCGCCATAGCAGCCGAGGATCTCGAGGCACTCGCGCTGGGTCGCGAGGCCGGTGCCGCCCCCATGGGTGGCGACGATGAGCGATGGCAGCGTGATCGACATGTAGAGGTCGCGCTCGGGCGTGAGCTCCGAGTAGATCAGGGCCGCGCTCCCTTCCGCCACGTTCGCCACGTCCTGCCCGGTGGCGATGAAGAGCGCCGTGACGGCGTTGGCCGAATGCAGACCGTTGTTGTTGCTGCCCGAGAGCAGCGCCCCGACGTTCGCGACCCCGGCGTGTCCCTGCAGCGTCTCGGGATCGACCCGCAGATGCTCACGGAGGACCCCCCGGGGAATCACGGCCTCGGCGGTCACGCGCTTGCCGCGGGTGCGCATCATGTTCACATGGGACGCCTTCTTGTCGGTCGCGAAGTTCGACTCGAGGTAGAACCGGCGGATCCCCGGGGCGCGTGTCCGCAGCCACTCGCAGGCCGCAAACGTCGCCCGGCCCACCATGTTCTGTCCGGCCGCGTCACCGGTCGTGTAGTTGAAGCGGAGGTAGGCGAACTTGTTCGAGAGGTAGGTCTCGATGAACAGCAGCTTCGCCACCCGCGAGGTCGATTCCGCCACGCGGCGGATGTCCTCCAGGTGGAGATCAACCCAGTCGCGAAACGCCCGCGCCCCGCGGGCGGAGTCGAACACGAACACCGGGGCGCGCTGCATGCAATCGCCCGACACGGTACACGTCACCCCGCCGGAGAGGTTGAGCACCTTCATCCCGCGGTTGTAGGACGCGACGAGCGTGCCCTCGGTGGTCGCGAGAGGAATGAAGAACTCCCCCTGCGCGTGCTCCCCGTTCACCCGGAACGGCCCTGCGAATCCGATCGGAATCTGGGCCACACCGCTGAAGTTCTCGATGTTCCCCCGCGTCACTTCGGGATCGAACGAGTAGGCCGCGAGGTGGCGCAGCGGGACACCGGTGGCCGTCTCGACGTAGTGCCGCCGGGCCTCCGCCATGGCGCGGGAGTAGTTGTGGCGATCGTCCTTGTCGTAGGGGATGCCAGAACGCTCCGGCACCGGCGCCGGCGTCCCCGGCGGGGACACCGCATCCTCGGCTTCCACCGCCACCGTGCCGAACGACGCCGTCTCCAGCATGAAGGCAATCGCGTGGGGGCCGACCGGAAGCTGGTCCGCGAGCGCGTGGACGCTGGCGCAGGCGCGCCGGGCGAAGCTCAGCGGGTGTTGGGGCGTGACCGCCAGGATCGGCAGGACCTCCCCGGTGGCGAATTCAAGCCGGAGCTGTGAGGCGGGGATTTCACAACCATCTACCAGGAGACCGGAGAGCCGCGTCACCACCGCGTCGCTCAGCCGGTTCTCGATGTCGAAGTAGAAGCCGTCCGTTTCGTTCCGGAGCGAGCCAGCCGTGTACAGTTGCCGCGCCGTCGGTGACGGCATACGCGCTCCCGGATTCCCAGTGAATTGGTGGCACCGGTGTTCGCTGCGGGGAACGTATCGGAGGCGATGTGAAGAAACGCCTTACGGCGTATGAAGGCTGCTCTATGGCGCCGAGGCGCGGAGGGCGACGGCCTCGAAGCTGAAGGTGACACGGTCCGCGACCCGGACGAGGCCACCGGGACCGCCGCGATAGGGGTGGATCCCGAAGCTCGACTGGTCGACCGAGAACGTCCCCTTGGCTCGCAGGGTGTCGGCACCAGCCTCGAGGTGGACGTCGACCGACACCTCCCCCGTCTTCCCGACCAGCACCAGATCTCCCCGAACGCGCAACCCGCCGGGGATCGGGGCCACGCTGCGCGAGACGAAGCGGATCTCCGGGTAGTGCGCGACGTCGAGCACGTCGGTGCGCATCGCCGCCGTCACCTTGCGGATTTCGGCGGTGTCGGGCGGGGTCATCACTTCGAGGCTGTCGGTCTCGACCACGATCTCGACCTGCGAACGGGCGGGATCGGCGCGGTCGTACACCACGTGTCCCGTCACGCTGCGCGCCCGGATCAGGTGCGCGTGTCCCACGAAGGAGAAGAAG
This sequence comes from Gemmatimonadota bacterium, assembly GCA_041484445.1. Taxonomy (GTDB): domain Bacteria; phylum Gemmatimonadota; class Gemmatimonadetes; order Gemmatimonadales; family GWC2-71-9; genus DASTHG01. The sequence goes on along the minus strand of JBGPHP010000078.1, from coordinate 5,176 downwards.
CCGCTCTTGGCCGTCGCGACCTCGAAGCGGCTGTGAGGAGAGAGGAGATAGGTTGCGGTATTCTGTCCCTGTGCAGCTGCTGCCCCCCCCACCAGGGAGATGGCGAGCCAGCCCGCGGTCACGCTGTTCATCCCCATGCACGTTCCCATGGACGTTTCCTACCCCCGCCGCGAAGTGGCGATTCGAGTCATTCCAAGCGGAGCCGGTAACCCACCCCTGCTTCCGTCTGGAGATAGCGGGGGCGCGTCGGGTCCTGCTCGAGCTTGTGCCGCAGCTGGGTCATGTACACCCGCAGGTAATGCGTGTGCTCCACGGCGTTCGGGCCCCAGACCTCGTTCAGCAGCTGGCGGTGGGTCACCACCTTGCCCGCATCACGCACGAGCGCGGTGAGGAGTTTGTACTCGGTCGGGGTCAGGTGGATCTCGGCGCCGCGCGCGAACACCCGACGGGCCGCGAGATCGACGCGCAGCTCGTCTACCGCAAACACCGGCTCGGCCGGGGCCGCCGCTCGCGCGGCGTGCCGCAGGGCGACGCGCAGCCGGGCCAGGAGCTCATCGGTGCCGAACGGTTTGGTGAGGTAGTCATCGGCGCCGGCGTCGAGCGCCGCCACCTTGTCCTGCTCCTTGCCGCGCGCCGAAATCACGACGATCGGCGTCGCCGACCACTCGCGGATGCGCCGGGCGAGGTCGATCCCGTCCCCGTCGGGGAGCCCGAGGTCGAGCAGGATGACGTCGGGGCTGCGGGCGGTGGCCTGGGCCAGCCCCTCGCGGGAGGTGGTCGCTTCCACCAGCCGGTAGTCGTGGCTTTCCAACGCCGCCCGGAGGAAGCGACGCATCTGCGGCTCGTCTTCGATCAGCAACACCAGCGGGGCGACTTCGGCCATCCGCCGAAGCTAGCCCGACGTCGCGGACACCGCTGCCTCCGCGCGCATGGCGCGCACCCGCTCCACGGCGACCGCGGCCTGCCCCGCGAACGTCTCGAGCACCTGTCGGACGACCGACTCCCGGAACGGGATGGGATCGTCGGGTCGCACCGCGAGGACGCCGAGGCGTCCGCCAGCGCCGACCAGCGGGAGGAACAGCAACGGCACGTCGGGGAAGTTGGCGGTACCGATCCCGGCGGCCTGCCAGAGATCGAAGCTCCATTGCGCCGTCGCCTGCGCGTGCCCGTCCAGCGCGACGCCGGCTGTTGCGCCCGCCGGCGGCGTCATCTGTCCGGCGGCATCCCGCAGCAGAATCTGCACCTGCGCCGAGAACGCCTCTCGCCCATGCCGAGCGATGATGTCGGCGAGGGTCCCCACGTCGGTCGCGGTGAGCAGCTCGTGACTCATCGCGTACAGTGTCGCCGTGCGCCGCTCGCGCTCGAGCGCCGCGTCCGCGTGCTCCCGCAGGCGGCTCGCCACCGTGCTGATCGCCAGCGCGGTCACCAGCATCACCCCGAACGTCAGCACGTAGTGCAGATCGGCGACCGCGAACGTGAATCGCGGCGGCACAAAGAAGAAATCGAACAGCGCGATGCTCAGGAACGCCGCGACCATCGAAGGCCCACGGCCGAACCGCGACGCGACCAGTCCCACGGCGAGCAGGAACAGCATCGCGACGTCGGTTACGGAGAGCAGGGGGAGTATCAGCGTGCCGAGTGCGGTACACGCGGCCATGATGAGGACGACCCACCCATACGCTTTCATGCACTCTCCTTGGCTTCCGCCAATACCGGAATGGCCGCCCCGCCCGTGACCGGCAGCGTGAAGCGGAAGACGGCTCCCCCGCCGGGGCGGTTCTCCGCCCAGATACGACCGCCGTGCGCCGTGACGATGCCGCGACAGATCGTCAGTCCCAGCCCGATGCCGCCCTGTGTCCCGGCCCCGGCCGCGCGGTAGAACTTGTCGAAGATCCGCCCCTCCTCGCCCGGCGGCAGGCCCGGACCGCGATCCGCCACGTCGACACGAACCGAGCCGGCGGTCGCCACGGCGGAGATCTCGATCGGAGTATCGGGCGGCGTGTACTTCACCGCGTTCTCGAGCAGATTCACGAACACCTGCTCCATGAGCACGGCATCCAGGGCCACCAGGGGAAGATCGGGCGCCAGGGTCACGCGCACCGGATGACCCCGCAGCCGATCGTCGAGGCGGATCAGGGCCACGCCGACGACCTCCTCCAGCGGCTGCAGCTCCTTCTGGACTTCGAGCGCGCCGCTCTCGACCCGGATCATGTCGAGGAGGTTGCCGATCAAGCGGTTCATGCGGTGCGCTTCCTCGAGGATCGTCTGCAGCAGATCGCGCCGCGCCGCCGGGGAGAGGGCGCTCTGCTCCTCGAGCAGCGAGCTGGCGGCGCCGGTGATCGCGCCCAGGGGCGTGCGCAAGTCATGAGACAGCGACGACAACAGCGCCGTGCGCAGCCGTTCGGCCTCGATCTCGAGCTGCTCGTGCTGCGCCCGCTCGGCGAGCTGGGCGCGCTCGAGCGCCAACGCGGCCTGTCCGGCAAAGGTCTCGATCAGACGCTGCAGCGTCGGATCCTCGAAACGCGCGGGATCGCCGGGGCGCAGCCCGACCACCCCGATGGTGCCCCCCGACGCGACCAGCGGCAGGTAAAACGCCTGCGAGGACGGGAGCGTGTCGGTGCCGACCCCCGCGACGTGACTGCGCACCAGCACCCAGTGCGCGACGCTCAGCTCCTTCTCATCTATTGGATAGGCCGGCGGGACGCCCACCGGCGCCTCGAGGCGGTCGCCGGCGCCCGGGAACAGGAACTGTACACGGGCATCGAACGTGTCCTGCAGGTGGCGCGACGCCACGCGGGCTAGGTCGGCGAACCCACGCGTCGCGGCCAGCTCGCGGCTCATCGCGTACAACGCCCCCGTCCGCCGCTCCCGCAGCCGGGCGGTCTCCGCCTGCTCCCGAATGCGCAGGGTAAGGCCGCTGATCACCAGGGCGATCGCCAGCATCACGACGAATGTCAGTGCGTAGCGCAGATCTCCGAAGGCGAAGGTGAAGCGCGGCGGAACGAAGAAGAAGTCGAAGGCCGCGATGCTCAGGAACGCGCTGAATACCGAGGGGCCGCGGCCGAACCGCGACGCCACCACACCGGCGCCGAGCAGATAGACCATCGCCACATCGGTGACGGAGAGCGACCGGAAGATCGCCCCCCCCAACGCCGTGCAGACGCCGACCACCGCTCCCGCCCAGACATAGTCCCGCCAGCCTGCCCGGTCCCCCACCACGCGCCGCCGCAGCGCTTGCCCCTCTTCCGCGTCGCCCGTGATGACGTAGACGTCGATGTCGCCCGAGCCGCGCACCAGGTGATCGAGTAGTGAGCCGAAGATCTTGTCGCGCCAGCGCCCGTGCGTCGGCTTCCCCGCGACGATCTTGGTGACGTTGTGGGCCCGGGCGTAGGCCAGCACTTCATCGGCCACGCTGTGCCCGCTCAGTGTGGTGGCCTGGGCCCCGAGCTCCTGCGCGAGCTGCAGGTTCTGAATGAGAGCCTCGCGATCGGACGCGGAGATCGCCTGCCCCGGAGTCTCCACGCACAGCACCACCCAATCGCACTTCAGGCTCGTGGCCATGCGCTTACCCGCCCGGATCAGCCGCGCGCCGGCCGGATTCGGTCCGATGCACACCAGGATACGCTCGCCCGCGGGCCACGTCTCGCGGATGCCGTGCTCCTGCATGTAGCCGCGCATCTGCGCGTCCACCCGCTCGGCCGTACGGCGCAGCGCCAGCTCCCGCAGGGCGATCAGGTTGCCCTTGCGGAAGAACTGGTCGATCGCCCGGGCCGCCTGCTCGGGCACGTAGACCTTGCCCTCCTGGAGACGCTTGAGCAGGTCGTCGGCGGACAGATCCGCCAGCTCCAGCTCATCGGCCTGGTCGAGAATCGAATCGGGCACCGTCTCGCGCACCTCGATCCCGGTGATCTGGGCGACCACGTCGTTGAGGCTCTCGAGGTGTTGGACGTTCAAGGTGGTGTAGACGTCGATCCCGGCGGCGAGCAGCTCCTCGACGTCCAGGTAGCGGCGGCCGTGACGGGAACCGGGGGCGTTGGTATGGGCGAGCTCGTCCACCAGGATGAGCCCCGGCCGGTGCGCCAGCGCGCCGTCCAGGTCGAACTCGTCGAGTGTGATGCCGCGGTACTCGATCCTCTTCCGCGGCAGCAGTTCGAGACCGGCGAGCAGCGCGGTCGTTTCGGCGCGCCCATGCGTCTCGACGACGCCAATCACCACGTCGACGCCCTCGCGCTGTTTGGCCCGCGCCTCCTCGAGCATCGCGTAGGTCTTCCCCACGCCGGGGGAGGCTCCGAAGAAGATCTTCAGCCGTCCCCGCGCTGCCCGCCGTTCCTCCTCGCGGACGCGGGCGAGCAGCTCCTCGGGATCGGGCCGTCGCGCGGTCATTACTCGTAACGTAGCACCTACTGGGCGGCGGTGCCCGACCGCAGCGGCAGCGTGCGATCCAGATCGAGATTGAGCAGCAGTACGTTCACCCGCGGCTCTCCGAAAAAGCCGAACTGTCGCCCTTCGATGTGCCGATCCACCAGCGCGCGCACCGCGGCGGAATCCACGCCCCGGGCCCGCGCCACGCGCGCGACCTGGAGCAGTGCGCCGGCGGGCGAGATGTGCGGGTCGAGCCCTGAACTGGACCGCGTGACGAGATCGGCGGGAACGCGGCCCCGCACCGCACCGTCGAGCCTCACTTCGCTGTCCACCGACTGGGCGACCAGGGTGTCGGCGAGCCTGAGGTCCGTCGGCCCCTTGTTGGTCCCGGCCGACAGCGTGTCGTCGTAGCCGTCGCCAGCGGCCGACGGGCGCGGGTGGAAGTACTCGGCGCGGGCGAAGGGCTGCCCGATCAGCTCGCTGCCGATCACCTGGCCACTCGGCGTGGTGATCAGCGAGCCATTCGCTTGATGCGGAAAGAGCAGCTGCGCGATTCCCGTGATGACGCCCGGGTAGACGAACCCCGTGATGAGGCAGAGCAGTAGCGTCAGCACAATCGCGGGACGAAGTTGATTCTTGAGCATGGTCACACCAGTCGGAGCAGGACGAGTAGCATGTCGATGACCTTTATTCCGGCGAACGGCACGAGAATGCCGCCGACGCCGTAGATCCACAGGTTGCGGCGCAAGACGACCGAAGCAGGCGCGGGACGGTACTTCACGCCGCGCAGGGCCAGGGGAATGAGGGCGATGAT
>JBGPHP010000077.1:0-12939 GCA_041484445.1 Gemmatimonadota bacterium | reverse complement strand
CCCTCGATCTGGGGCGTCGAATCCTGCGTCGTGCGCACCAGCACCCGGAGCGGCCGGTCGCTGCGACGCTGCAGATCGGGGAGCTGGCGGGCGGGCACGGCGAACCGGACCAGGATCGGCCGCAGCTGATTGATGGTCACGAGCGGGGCGCCGTCGGTCGGATGCACCTGGTTGCCCTCGTGGACCAGCAGGCTCCCGGTGCGACCGGAGAGCGGCGCGCGGATGGTGGCGTATTCGAGGTTCAGCCGCGCTTCCGTCAGCGCCGCGGAGTCCCCCTGGAGCGTGGCGGTGAGCGCGTCCGCCGTCGCCTGCCGCTGCTGGTAGTCTTCGTCGGTGACGAACCTCTGCTGGGCCAGCGCCCGGTACCGAGCGGCGTCGCGCGTCGCGTTTTCCGCCTGCGCCAGATCGCGCGACAGGTTGGCTTGCGACTGCTGCAGCGCAGCGGCAAACGGGCGCGGATCGATCTGGAACAGCACCTGACCGGCCGCCACCTCCTCGCCCTCGGCGAAGCGCACCCGCTGCAGCATCCCGGCGACCTGGGAGGTCACGGCAACGGTGCGAGCCGGCTCCACCGTGCCCGTCGCATCGATCTCGTACGGCATCGCCCGGCGCTCGACCCGGGCGACGCTCACCGACACGCGCGACGGACCGCCCGTCTGACGGGGGGAGCAGCTGGCCGACGGGAGGGCCACGAGGAGGGTGACAGCCAGCATCGATCGCAAGCGAGACACGGTGCGCCTATACGTCCCGGACAGGGTGAGCGCGATTCGCGGACGGCGCACCGAGAGTGAGCGCGCCGACCCTAGTACGCACAACCCACCTCCGGCGTGGAGACCACCCCGGACGGTGGGATTGAACGTTCTCTCTTGAACCGTGAAGGGGCCAGTCCCCGGGACACCGGGACCGGCCGGGCGGCTTCGCCTACGGCCGGGCCAGCGCCTGCACCCGGGCCGCGTCCTGTTTGGTCAGGACGTCCTGCCTGGTGGGCGCCGCGTAGGCCGTCACCTGCTGGCCCGCCATCATCGCCGTCGGCGAGCCGGACAGCTGGTCGCGTCGCAGCAGGAAGGTCCCTTCCTGCCCCACCGTGAACCTGGGCAGGCCCCGCCAAGCGACGTCGAGCGAGCCAGGGAAGCGCACCACGACCCGCTGATTCGCCGGGGCGGCGCCCTTGATCATGGTCTCGACCTGGATCACCGCTTCCTGCCACGCAGGGTCGTGCTCCGTGATCCGCCGCGGCGTCGGCAGCGCGGCGAGCGTCGCCGCCTGGACGGTTTCCACGCGACCGACGACCACCATGTCCGCCGTCCGAATGCGCGCCCGCAGCGCGGAATCGCTCACCTGACCCCGCAGGCGCTGCACCGAATCCCGCATGGGTGCCATGGCCGCCGCCGACATCCGGGCTGACACCGTCTCATGCCCGACCTCCTGGGCCGCCACGGTGCGGCCGAAGAGCCACGTCTTGGTATAGAAGGTGGCCTGCGTCCCGACCGGCAGTGCCCCGACGGTCCGGGCCTCGACCGTCACCGTGTCGCCCACGCCAACCTGCACCGTCGCCGGCTTGTCGAGCACGGCGTCGACCCGGACCGTGAGCGTCCGTTGCGTCACCGGAACCCCTGCCAAGGAGGCGGCCGCCACGCCGGTGACCGTTCCCACGAAGATGAGGTCGGCCTGCTGCACCAGCGCCGCCCGTGATCGCTGCGCCGCCAGCGGCGCGCCCTGAAGCAGCAACACGGCCAGGCCCAATCCCGGCAGCTTCCGACGGCCCACGCTCATGGCAGCACCGGCACGCTGAAGTAGAACGGATCGATGGACACGGCAACCGTGGTGCCCGTGCCGTCCACCAACCGGTGGGCGGCGAAGTCCGCGTGTCGCTGATACACCACGCCTTGCGGGAAGGCGGTGGAGTCCGGCGTGTTGTTGGCCGAGAACACGCCGCGCAGCTCACCACCCACCGCGAGCAGCCCGGTGTAGTCCCCCAGGTACGGCAGGAAATCGGGCGCCGGCGCATTGGCCGGGACGGTGGCGAGCACGAGGTCGCTCTTGGTCGCGAATCCGTCCTTGGTCCGCTCGAGGTGGGTCACCCACCGGCTCGTGGCTCCGCTGCCGCTGACCTGCTGATACAGCAGCCCGACCGTCCCGTTGTCGGCCACGGCGAGGCTCGCGTTCGTGGCGTTCGTGAGGGTCCGGAGGTCGCCGCTCCAGGTGACCCCGCGGTCGGTGGAGCGCCGGACGTGCACCGTGTAGATGTCACCCGAGCCGACCCGGTCGGCCCAGGCGACATAGACTGTCGCGCTGTGGTTGGGGTCGACGGCGAGCGAGAGCGTCGATCCGATCCGCTCCTGGCCGAGGGTCGGTGCGTTGGACCAGGGGATGGTCACGTTGTGCGCCACGATGCGCCCCGGCAGGCCGTCACCGGGATCCACCAGGTCGCGGAACCGGGTCGGGCCCGCAGCGCCGTTGTCGTCGCGCACCACGACGATGTCGCTCGTGGCCACGTTGCCGGTGAACGCGCGCCACCCGAAATACGCCACGTACACCGTGTGATCCGTCGCGATGCTGGGCCGGACCGACGGACCATCCTGCTGGGCGGTGGCGCGCGTCTCGACGCGCGCCGAGACGTAGCTCGCCCCACTGTTCTGGGAGACGTCCACCGTGGCGGTCTGGCCCGAGGGGGCGTCGAAGTCGTTCATGCCGATGTACACGCGGTCGGCGGTACCGACGCTCGTGGCGCGCACGAAGGGCTGGTCCACGTTGCCACGGGACGCCTGCACGCTCAGCGGCGCGACCGAGAAGACATCGCCGGTCTTGAGCTCATCCAGCAGCAGCGACGCCGATACCGACAGGATGCCGGCGTAGAGATCGCCGCCGCCGCCGTCGAACGCCTCGGTGATGTCGGCGGTCGTCACATCGCTCGGCACCGTGGCCCGAAGCGCCCACGTCTTGCCGCTGTCCTGGGTGACGTAGATGGGGGCCGTGGTGCTGGAGGACCCGGCGGGATTCGGGGTGAACGCGGAGGCGGCCATGATCGCGGCGTTCCCCGGCAGCACGGCGAGGAACGGCTCCGCGTCCTGCGACGCCTCTCCGCCCAGGGACGCCGGGATCATGTTGACCACCCGGGTGCCGGGCTGGACCTCTCCCCCACCACTCCCGCCGCCACCACTGCCGCCCCCACCATTCCCGTTGCAACCCGCCGCGACCCCGACGGCGAGGAGGCCCATCGCCCAGACGCGCATGCGGGGAAGGTGTGGCACGGCGCGGGCACGCTCTAGGAGGAACATCACGGCGCCCCGGGTCACGGTGGACGCCCTAGTCGGGAGGCTCACTCAGTACCTCCCTGACTTTGCGGGCCAGGACATCGGGGGTGAACGGCTTCTGCAGGTAGTGAACGCCACCCTCAACACCGTACTGCACCAGCACGTCGGCGGTGTAGCCGGAAGCGAACAACACCTTCATGTCGGGCCGGGCGGCGGTGAGGCGGTCGGCGAGCTGGCGACCGTTCATGCCCGGCATGATGACGTCGGTGAGCAACAGATGAATGGGGCCGTCGTGCCGGCGCGCCACCTCCAGGGCGGCGTCCCCGTTCTCCGCGTCCAGCACCCGGTATCCCCGGACCTGCAGCACCTCCTGCATCAGCTCCCGGAGCTGCGGCGAGTCCTCGACCACGAGCACCGTCTCAGTGCCCGTCAGCGATGCCGGCTCCGCTCGCGGCACGGGCTCCGGGACCGCGCCCGCCGCGGCGGGCGGGAAGTAGATGCGGAACGTCGTCCCCTGGGCGCGCGCGCTCTCCACCCAGATGAACGCCTCGCTCTGCTTCACGATCCCGTACACGGTGGCCAATCCCAATCCCGTCCCCCGGCCGACCTCCTTCGTCGTGAAGAACGGCTCGAAGATGTGCGCCTGCGTATCGACGTCCATACCGATCCCGTTGTCGCTCACGCTCACGCACACGTAATCGCCCGCCCGCGCTCCCGGGTGGTCGCGCACGAACGCCTCGTCCAGCACGGCCGGCGCCGTCTCGATGGCGATCGTGCCCCCGGCGGGCATGGCATCCCGCGCGTTCACGACCAGGTTCATGAGCACCTGGTCGAGCTGCCCCGCGTCCGCCTGGACCGGAGCGAGCCCGGGAGCGAGCCGGACGACCAGCTCGATGTCGTCGCCGACCAGGCGCTTCAGCAGCCGATCCGCCCGGGACACGACCGCATTGAGGTCCAGCACCCGCCGCTCGACCACCTGGCGGCGGCTGAACGCCAGCAACTGTCGCGTCAATCCACTCGCCGCGTCGGCGGCATCGCGGATCTCCGCGATCTCGCTGCGCTCCCGGGCCTCCGGAGGAAGCGTCCGAAACAGCAGGTCGCAGTATCCGATGATGACGCTCAACAGGTTGTTGAAGTCGTGCGCCACGCCGCCGGCCAGCCGTCCGATGGCTTCCATCTTCTGGGACTGGCGCAGCTGATCCTCCAGGCGTTTGCGCTCGCTGATGTCGTGCATCAGGGACAGCAGGCAGGGCCGTCCCCCCAGCTCGATCCGCTCGAACGACGCGAGCACGAGGCGCCGGTCCCCCCGCTTGGTGCGCACTTCCAGGTCCACGTTCTGAACCGTCCCGAGCTCACGCAGCTGCTCGAGCAGGTCGGCCTGTTCGCTCAGGTCCTGCACGAAGCCGAGCTCGGCAGTGGTGCGCCCCAGGATTTCGTTCCGGGCGTAGCCGGTGAGGGCGCAGAAGGCTTCGTTGGCGTCGACGAACCGCCCCTCGTCGGCCGTCGTGATCGCAATCCCCGCCGGACTCGCCCGGAATACCCGGGAGAACCGCTCTTCGGATTGCCGCAGCTCCTCCTCCGCCCGGCGCCGCTCGATGCCCACGGCGAGCTGATCAGCGACGGCCTCGAGACCGTCGAGCACGAAATCCGGTACCAGCCGCTTGGAGAACACGGCGAGTACGCCGACCACCCGCTCCTCAACCAACAACGGGTATCCCCCGAACGCCGTGATCCCCTCCCCCTCAGCCCACTCGCGGCCGAACGGCTCCACGCCATCGGTCGCGTTGAGGTGAACCGGCTGGCGTTCCCGGGCGATCGGGCCGATCGGGGCGTCGTCGAGGGAGAGCCGGGTGAGTCGGTCCGTTATGTGCGACGGCAGCCCGGCCTCCGCCTGGAGGTCGAGCGACTGCGTCTGCTCGGTGTAGATCCAGACCCCCGCGCCCAGGACATCGAGGTGGCGGACCAGCGCCCGGGCGCAGCGCGCCAGTGTTTCCCGAAGTGGCGTGATACTCGTCAGGGCGACGCCGACTTCCGACGTCAGCTCCGCCAAGCGGGTGCGCTCGATCACGATCTCGTGCGCCCGGAGCCGTTCCCGCCGCATCTCGGCGTCCCGCAGCTCCCGCTCGATCGCCGGGATCAGGCGTTTGAGCTTGTCCTTGAGGACGTAGTCCGAGGCGCCGGCCTTCATCGCCGCGACGGCGACGTCCTCGCCGATCGTTCCCGAGACAAAGATGAACGGCACGTCGACGCCCTGCTCCTGCAGCAGGTTCAGGGCGGCCGTGCCGCTGAATCCCGGCATGCTGTAGTCGCTGATCACCAGATCCCAGCTGGTCCGGGTCAGGGCGTCGCGCATCGCCGCCGGGGACTCGACCCGCTCGTGCTGTACGTCGTAGCCCGCGCTCGTGAGCTGGCGCACCAGCAGCCGGGCGTCGTCGGCCGAGTCCTCGACGAGGAGGACACGGAGCACTATGCCCACGGTTAGGCGACGCTCCGGGAAGCAGCCGTCACGCGGCGCTGACGTCCGGCTTCTGATTGAGGATGAGCCAGTACACCTCCAGGGACTTCACGAGCTCGAGGAGGCTGTCGAAGCCCACCGGCTTCACGAGGTAGGAGTTGGCCCCCAGGTCGTAGGCCCGGTTGACGTCCGTGGCTTCTTTCGAGGACGTCAGCACCACGACCGGCAGCCGCTTCAGTCCCGTCTGGGCGCGGATCCACTGCAGGACTTCGAGTCCCGAGCGCCGCGGCAGCTTGAGGTCGAGCAGCACCAACACCGGAAATGGATGCCGCTGGCGATCGGCGAACGGACCCTCCCCCGCCAGGTAGGCGACGGCGTCATCGCCGTTGCCCACCGATTGCAGCGGATTCAGGATCCTGGCCTTGCCGAAGGCGCGCTGGATCAGCAGCAAGTCGTTCGGATCGTCCTCCACGATGAGGATGACCTGGCCGCCGGGGTTCATGCGTGCTCCCCCTCCACCCGTTGAAGTTGGACCCAGAATCGGCTCCCCTGGCCGGGCGTCGATTCCACCCCGACCATCCCACCCATCCGCTCGACCGCCTTCCGCACGATGGCGAGGCCGATCCCCGTCCCGGGATAGTCATCCCCGCTGTGCAGCCGCTCGAACACCCGGAAAATGCGATCCTGGTGCTCGGCCGCGATCCCGATGCCGTTGTCCTCCACCCATACGCGGATCCGGCCGTTATCGTTCTCCGCGCGGACGCGGAGCGCGGGCGTCCGGTCGGCCGGCACGAACTTCAGCGCGTTGCCCAGGAGGTTCGTCAGCACCTGCGACAGGGTCGCCGGATGCCCCAGGACGACGGGGAGCGAATCATCCACGCGCATCACCGCCCCCCGCGCGCGCAGCGACTCCCCCAGGTCGCCGACCACGCTCTGCGCGATCGGGCCGAGCGGCACCGGGACCAGCCGCAATTCGGCGCGGCTGACACGGCTGTACGCGAGCAGATCCTGAATCAGCTGATCCATGCGCTGGGCGCCGGCGACGATCCGTTCGGCGTACTCCTTGCCCATGTCGTCGAGCCGGTCGCTCGAATCTTCGAGCAACGCCTGGCTGAACCCCTGCATCGCGCGCAGCGGCGCCCGGAGGTCGTGGGAAATCGAATACCCGAACCCCTCGAGCTCCTCGTTGCGCTCCTCGAGCTCCGCCGTGCGATGCCGCACCTGCTCCTCCAGCGCGTGCTGCGAATCGCGCACCCGTCCGAGCATCGTGTTGAACGAGGAAGCCAGACTACCGAGCTCGTCGCGACGGTGCACCGAGACCAGCCGCGAGTAATCCCCCGCGGCGATCGAAGCGGTGGCGGCCGTCAGCTGCCGCAGCGGAGCGGCGATGCTCCGGCCCACGATCCATGCAAGACCGAGCCCGACCACGAGGATCACGCCCATGAACAGCCCCAGGCGGCGGAGAAACAGCCGGACCGGCGCGAGTATCGTCGAATGGGGGAATTCGATCAGGACCACCCAGGCGGTACCGCCGATCGGCCGCGCCCGGGCCATCACGGTTCCGGTCCCGGGGCGGTCGTACTGGAGGAACCCCTGCGCCCGGCGGACATCCGCCGGAGGCTTGGGCACGACATGCAACAGGTCCGTCCAGACATCTCCCAACTCGTTCCCGATGTAGAGGCCGGCGTTGGACCCGATCAGCTGGATCGTCTGTTCGCGTCCCCGCGCCGAGGTCATGATCCGCCGCCATTGCACGGCCCAACCCAGCACCTTGCCCCCGGCGCTCACCTGCTCCGAGACCGGATAGGCGAGGGAATCTCCGATCGCCTGGAGCCGCCCGACGGCACCCGAATCGGGGCCGGGCGCCCATCGCACGTATTCCGGGTTGAGCGCCGCGACGAAGTGCGAGTCGTTGGCGACCGCGAGCACACGCTCCCGTCGAGCGTCCCACAGCTCCGTGCTGACGACCTGTATGCGTTGTGGCCCCAGGCTGTCCATCGCAGCGAGAGCTTCGGCCTTCGCGGCTTGGCTCGGGGTCGAGAGGTAGCGGCGGATCGCCTGGTTCGACCGGCTGGCGTGCAGCGAATCGAGCAGCGCCTTCGTCCCCGTCTCCAACACACCGCGCAGCTGGTCGGTGATGCTCCCTAGCCGCTCCTGGGCCGCGGTAAGCGCGCTGAGCCTCACACTTCTGTATGAGGCCCAGGTATACGCGGCACTGATCGTCAGAATCAACGCGAAGATCAACAGCGGCAGCTTGTACTCGATCGAGAGTCCGGAGAGCGACCACCGCCGACGCGGCCTCCCGACCGACTCACTGACGGGCTCTGCCATTCCTGCAACCTCCCTCTAGGCGCTTGCCAATATTGAGCTTGCACATTGCCCGGGCAAGCGCGGCACCTCCTCGCGATCAGAACTTTGTCAGTAATTGTCCTACGGCACTGTTCGTTGCACCGCGCCGGGAGCTCGAACGGTTCGCCAGATGGGGAATCCAGCTTGCTGCGACGCTCAGGCGGCACAGGCTCTGGCGGGCCGGCAGCGGCATCGTCATCCTCGAGGAAGCGGAGTTCGGCGAATCCACGCGGGAGTGACCCTCAGTCGATGCGATGACGACCGCCACCACACCGACGCGCCGCTGGCCCCTCTCGTCCGCGGTCCTCATTCTCGCCAACGTGGCGCCCTTGATCGGCGTCCTCGCCAACCATTGGACCGTGTTCGCGGTGGTCCTGCTCTACTGGTGCGAGAACGTGGTGGTCGGGGTCTTCAACGTGCTGCGCATGCTGTGCGCCCGGCCGCAGGACACCCTGGCGTGGGCGGGCAAGGCGTTCCTCATTCCATTCTTCTGCGTGCACTACGGCATGTTCACGTACGTGCACGGCATCTTCGTGATCGGCCTGTTCGGCGGTGGCTTCGGGAAGGGGAGCATGTCGCTCAGCCCGCTCACCCTCCTGACGGCGATACGCCAGACCGGGCTCGGCTGGGCGGTCGCGGCGCTGGTCGCGAGCCACGGGTTTTCCTTCTTCCATAACTACCTGGCGGGCGGCGAGTACCGTCGGGCCGGGCTGCAACAGCTGATGGGGCAGCCCTACGGACGGGTGGTCGTGCTACACCTCGCCATCCTCGGCGGCGGATTCCTCGTCCTCGCCCTCGGCGCGGCTGTGCCCGCGCTCGTCCTGCTCATCGTCTTGAAGACCGCCATCGACCTCGGCGCCCATCTCGCCGAGCGGCGGAAACTCGGGACCGCGCCGGATCAGGCGCTTCTCGCGACGACCTCCTCCTCATGAAGCTGGGCCACGGCCCCGCGCACCTGGTCGGTAATGCCCCGCTCTTCGCGCAGCGTTTCGATCAACGCTTCCGCCCGCCGCGCGTGCAGCTCGAGCGAAGCGGCCGTCCCGCTGACCTGGTCCATCAGGGCTTTCTGGCCGTGTAGCGTCTCGAGACTCGACTGGACGTCGGCCAACAGCGTCTCGACTCGGCCGAGCCGCTCCTCCGCCTGCTCCACCTGCCGCCGGCGATGATCCAGCCCGCCGGCCGTCTCGTGCACCTGGCCCGCGAGGCCCAGCACGTGCTCCAGCTCCTGCCGTGTGGCGTGGACGTCTTCCTTCGCGGCGGCGATCGCCCGGACGTCGTTCGTCGTCCGCTCGGCCACCTCGAACAGCCGGTGGATGTCCGTGGTCAGCGCGTCGAGCGTGGCCCGACGCTCGCCTGCCTGCTCCAGCCCGCGGGTGAGCTGCCCCTCCAGCACTTCCCACTTCGCCAGGCGCTCCTCGAACTGTGACATTCGCTTCTGCACGAGACGCAGGCCCCCGGCCCGGCCATCGAGCTCGTCCAGGGCGGCCGTGATTTCGCCGAGCCGTCCCGTGGCCGTGCCCAACGCGCCCGTCAGCCGGCCGCTGCGCTCCTCCAGCTGCTGCGCCGCGTCGGACGCCTGCTCCCGCAGCTGGGACGCCTGCGCCAGATGCTCCGCCGCCTTGTCCAGCGCCGCCTGGCGCCGGTCGAGCTCCTGCGCCAGGGCGCGCGTGCGCTCGGCCAGGCTCTCGACACTCTGGGTGCGGGCCTCGACCGAGGCCACCGACGCATCCACGTCCGCCACGCGCCGCTCCACCCGCTCCACCGTGGCGACCGCCGCCGGCACCAGACGCTCGATCCGTACCGCTTCGTCGGCGTGAGCGGCGAGGGCCAGGAATCGCTCATCGGCGCCATTCATCCGGCCCAGCAGTGACTGGCTCCGCTCTTCCAGCTGCGCCTCCCGCCCGGCGAGGTCGGCGAGCTTCGCGTTCAGGTCTTCGACGAGCCGCCGCCGTGCCTCGAGCTCGCCCATCGACTGGGTGACGCGGTCGGCTTCGGACCGGACCAGCTCCACCGTCGGCCGGAGATCTTCGACCGATTCGAGATCGACCCGGAGCGACTCGATCGACTCCGTCACGCCGGCGAGCCACGCCTTCGTCCCGGCCTGGCCTTCGCGCACGCGGGCGATTTCGCCCTCGGCGACCTGCAGCTGCTCCACCGCCTCCTTCACGGCCTCGTGGCTGTTCCGCAAGCTCGTCACGTCGCGCAGCACCGCTTCCACGACCGGCTGCGCCTGCTCGAGCCGCCCGGTGCGCTGCGCCACCCCGTCGACCGTCTCCTGCAGCCGGGCGGTGGTCGCCTCGACCGCGCGCACCCGCTCCGCCTGGAGCTCGAGCTCGGCGATGTCCTCGGCGATGCCGTCGAGCTTCGACCGGAGCCCGTCGGCGCGCGCTTGCACTTCGGCGATGCCGCGACTCGACTCGTCGAGCGTCCGCACCCGCCCCTCCATCTCGGTCAGGCCGCTGCGCAGATCCATGATGCGCTGCCCCACGGCGTCGAGCCCCTGGTTCTCCAGCTCGAACCGCTTCACGGTGCGCTGGACGTCGTCCCGCAGCGTGCCGAGGCGGCCGCGCAGCTCCTCGTCGCCGCGCCGCACTTCTTCGTGGCGCGCGCGCACGTCTGCGGAGCCCGCCAGAACCTCGGTGTGCAACGCCTGCAGCTCACCGAGCTTGGTCTCGACCGCCGCCAGATGCTGCGCCCGCTCCTCCTGGGCGCGGATCTTCCCTTCGATTTCCCGATCGAGATCGAGCAGCCGGGACACCTGCGTGGCGGTGCGCTCCACCACCTCGCGCTGCTGCTCGAGGGTCGCGACTTTCTGAGTGACGGCGTCGGCCAGCGACTTCAGCGACCCGAGCTGGCGCGCGCTCTGTGCGGCGTCGGCCGCCACCTGCGTGAGGTAGGACAGGGTGCGCTCCAGCCCGGCCACGCGCGACTCCGCGGCGACCACGCCGCCGTGCGCCTGCTGCTGGCGCTCCTCGAACGCGCTGAGCCGCTGCGCGGCCGATTCGCTTGCGCGACGCAGCTCCTCCTGGCGCTCCCGCACCCGGTCGTAGCCCTGGGTCACATCGCGCAGCTGGCCTTGCGCCGCGTCCGCATCGCGGCGCAGCACCGTGAGCTCCGCGCCTCGCTCGAGAAAGCCCGTCAGCTCGGCCTTGAACGCCAGGGCCTGATCGAATTGACCGCGCAGCTCCTGGATCTCGCCGCGCAGCCGCTTCGCGTCTTCCGACGAATGCCCCAGCTGCGTCTCCATGCGCCGCTGCAGCTTCGCGACCCCTTCGGTCTGCTCGTCCAGCGTCGCCAGCACCGGCACGAGGCGCTCCAGCGCCTTCACGCGGGACTGCACATCGCTCACCGTGCGGCGTGCGTCCTCGATCGGCTGGACCACCTGATTGAGCTGTTGGGCGGATTCCTGCGCCCGCACGAGCAGCGCTTCGAATGCGGTACGCTCCTGGCGCACCTGGGACAGGATGGCGCGCACTTCTTCGGGAAGTTGCTCGGCGCCGGATTGATGTCCGAAGAACTTGTTGAGCGAGACGGCCATGGAAGCGGTCCCCGGGCGATGGGTGGGTGCGGCAGCGCTGGCGGTTGGTGTCCGGAATGGGCGAACGCGTCAGTACCGGGGGACGACGTGCAGCAACTGATGTGCCGCACTCGCCTGAACATCGTTACCGAAAGCGGGAACGGATGTTAGGTGAGAAGGGCGGGCGGCAGCACCCGACCAGATGTCTCGTCTCGCGCCGAGTGACTTGCAAAAGACCATGTGCCGATCCACTCTGGCATCTTGCCCAGCCCCGCGTGACGACGGTCACTGCCGCCGCATCAGCCTTTGGCGCCAGGCCGTATCGAGTTGATCTGCAGGGACATGGAGGAGAAGCGCAGCCGCGGTGAGCACCGCACCGGGCTCGCGTCCCGCCCGGAGCCAGTCGCGGAGTGCCTCGAGGCCACCTTCCTGGTAGATCATCTCGCACAACACCGCGAAGCCGTCGTACCCGACATCCAGCGTTCCCTCCCGCTGCGGAGGGGCGGTCAGGACACGCTGAAGCGTGAGATCGGGATGCGCTGCGACATACGCGGCGAGCCCGGGCAGCAGCTGCCGGAAATCGAGCCCCGCCGACCCCCCCGTCCACGTCATCAGGCCTTCCATTACGAGCCCAGCGGTATTGCCTTGACTGACCAGCGGCTGGAGGATGATGTGGGCCAGTTCGTGGCGATATCCTTCGTGGTTCCCGGAAGAGCCGACGAATACCAGGCGGTCGGGGACGTTGGACCGTCCGCCCACCGTGTCGGACCCGATTGGAAAGAAGTCCAGCCCCATCGCGGAGAAGGTCTCGACGAGATCCCCCGTGAAGTAATAGTCGATCGCGGGAGGTGCCGGCACCTGAAACGCTCGGGCGAGGGAGTCGACGAACGCCGCAGTAGCCTGCGCGTGGTGGAGATCGAACCGGTACCCTGACGGATACGCGAACGTCACCCGACCGATCGTCTCGCGCGACCAGGCGCGCGTCAACCTCGGCAGGGCGTTGGCGAGCACCCAGCGCCCTTCCTCACGAATCGCGTACACGCGATACAATGCCAGCGGCCTCACGTCATGCGTCGAGTCATCGACCGAGGAGACAAGCGTCCGGATCAGATACGTGCTGTCGAGGCCGACGGCGGGAGCGAGGTGGACGACGGTGAAATGGGAGAATCCCTGATAGATGTAGCCGCCCAGCACATCGAAGATGGGCCAGCGCTGCTGCTCGACTCGTGACCAGAAGGGGTTGGGGCGAATCGTATCGAGCCGCTGCGCGAGATAGTCCTGGTAGAGCGCGAAGATCTCCCGGTTGGGCGATCGGGCCGTATCCACCCCGAATCCCACCGCGACGTGTATTCGCGACGGGGTCT
>JBGPHP010000076.1:0-13113 GCA_041484445.1 Gemmatimonadota bacterium | reverse complement strand
GATCCCCTCATCGCACTCCGGAGCGAATGATGGACACCCTGCTCCAGGATCTCCGCTACGCGCTACGCCAGCTGATCAAACACCCGGGCTACACCGCCGCGGCCGTGGGCACGATCGCCCTCGGTCTCGGGGCCAACACGGCGATCTTCAGCGTGGTGAATGCCGTGCTGCTGCGCCCGCTCACCTATCCGCGGCCGGATCAGCTGGTCATCGTCTGGGAGCGCAATCGGAGCGGCGCGCAGGCCACTAACGTCGTGAACCCCGGCAACTATCTGGACTGGCGCGACCGGGCGACGACCTTCACCGATCTCGCGGCCATCACCTGGTCCTCGATGACGTTCACCGGTGACGCGCCCGAGATCGTGCAAGGCCGGTCCGTCACGCCGAATTTCGCCCGCGTGCTGGGCACCACCCCGGCGCTGGGGCGGTTTTTCACGCCGGCCGAAGCATTGCCGGGCGGCCCGCCGGTCATCGTGCTGAGCGATGGCCTCTGGCGCAGCCGCTTCGGCGGTGATTCCAGTGTGGTCGGGCGCGCAGTCTCCGTGGCGGGCGGCAACGCGACCGTCGTCGGGGTCATGCCGCCCACGTTCCGGGCCATGCCCTGGGGCGCCGAGGAATACTGGGAGCCGTTCCGGCTCGATCCGAGCGATCGGACGCGGCACGGCCGCTATACGATGGTGGTCGGCCGCTTGCGTCCCGGCGTGACGCGGGAGCGGGCGCAGGCCGAGATGGACGTGATCACGAGCGGCATCGAGCGCGAGCACCCCGAGTTCGACACGGGATGGAGCGCCAACGTCGTCTCGCTGACCGACCAGGTCGTGGGGTCGGCCCGCCGGGCGCTGCTGATCGTGCTCGCGGCCGTGGCGATCGTGCTGCTCATCGCGTGCGCCAACGTCGGCAACCTGATGCTGGTCCGGGCCGAGGGTCGGCGCCGGGAATTCGCCGTGCGCACCGCACTCGGCGCGCCGCGCTGGCGCCTCGTGCGGCAATGGCTGGCCGAGAGTGTGGTCGTGGCGAGCCTGGGCGGCGCCGCCGGCCTGCTGCTCGCCAATTGGGGCGTGGACCTGCTCGTGGCCGCGGGCCCATCCGGCATTCCCCGCGTGGCGGAGATCGCACTCGACGGCCGGGTGATCGCGGTGACGGCCGGGATCACGCTGCTCGTCGGCGTCGCCGCCGGCCTGCCCGCGGCGCTGGGGGTTGCGTCCGCCGGAGTCGCCGGAGGGCTGCGCGGCGAGGGTTGACGGTCTGTGGTCGACGCCGGATCCACCCGGTTTCGCAGCGGGCTCGTGGTGGCGCAGCTGTCGCTCGCCCTCGTGCTGTTGGCCGGGGCGGGGTTGCTGGTCCGCTCACTGCACCGTCTGGCGGCGGTGAACCCGGGCTTCGATCCCGCGAATCTGGTCACTCTGTCGGTCGAGCTCCCACAGACGACGTACCCCGATGGCGCTCGCCGCGCCGCGTTTTTCGCACGGCTCCTGGAGCGCGTCGACGGCATGCCCGGCGTGTCGGCCGCGGGGGCAGTCAGCTTCCTGCCGCTCACCAACGGCGGCGCAGCGACCCGCTTCACGATTGTGGGGCGGCCGGCCCCCGAGCCCGGGCACTGGACCAGCGCCGACATCCGGATCGTCGATCCCGGCTACTTCGCGGCGATGCGCATTGCGCTGCTCCGGGGCCGCGGCCTGACGGTCGCCGACCGCGCCGATGCGCCGCCCGTCGTGGTCATCAACGAGACGATGGCCCGCAAATACTGGCCCGACGCGGATCCGATCGGCGCGCGCCTCCAGGTGAATTGGACCCATCCGGATGTCCATCCCGAAGTCATCGGCGTCGTGGGTGATGTCCACGTGAGCGCATTGGACGGCGATCTGCGGCCCATGGTCTACTACGCCCAGGCGCAGGAGCCGTCCGGCTCGATGTCGATCGTCGCGCGTCACGGTCGCGACGCGGCGGGTCTCGCCGACGCGGTGCGCACCGCGGTCCGCGAGCTCGACCACGACCTCCCCGTGACCGACGTCGCCACCATGACCACCCGGCTGGTCCGGTCGATGTCCGACCGCCGCTACCCGATGCTCCTGCTCGCCGCCTTCGCCGCGCTCGCCGTACTGCTCGCCGCGGTGGGCATTTACGGCGTGCTGTCCTACGCCGTCAACCAGCGACTGCGCGAGATCGGCGTGCGGATGGCGCTGGGCGCCCGGCGCTCGGACGTCCTCGGGATGGTGATCGGCGGTGGGATGCGCCTGACGCTTGTGGGCGTCGCCATCGGCGCCGCCGGCGGTCTGCTCGCCTCCCGCGCGCTTGGGCGGCTGCTGTACGGCGTCACGGCCACCGACCCGCTGACCTTCACCGCGGTGGCCGGGTTGCTGGCGCTCGTCGCGTTGCTCGCGATCTACTTTCCCGCGGCCCGCGCCACGCGCGTGGACCCCATGACGGTCCTGCGAACTGAATAGGTGGCACCCATGGACACGCTGCTCCAAGACATCCGCTACGCGCTCCGCCAGCTCGCCGCGCGTCCCGGCTTCGCCGCCGTCGTGGTCCTCACACTGGCGCTCGGCGTCGGGGC
Organism: Gemmatimonadota bacterium; assembly: GCA_041484445.1. Lineage (GTDB taxonomy): Bacteria > Gemmatimonadota > Gemmatimonadetes > Gemmatimonadales > GWC2-71-9 > DASTHG01. Next base: position 10,556 of record JBGPHP010000076.1, on the reverse strand, counting down.
GAATACGGCGATCTACAGTGTCGTAGACGCGGTCCTGCTGCGTCCGCTCCCCTACCCTGACGGGAACCGCCTCGCGGTTCTGTGGGGTGAGCGGGCGGGGCAACACCCTCTCCTCATCTCCGTCCCGGACTTCAACGACTGGCGGGCGCGCAACCACAGCTTCGCGGATCTCGGGCTCGTCCGCGTGCAGAGTGTCAACCTCACGGGGGCGGACGCGCCCGACCGCCTGTTCGGATCGTTTGTCACCGCCAGCACGCTGGAGCTGCTCGGAGCCCGCACCGCGCAGGGCCGGCTGTTCACACCCCAGGAGACAGCGGAAGGCACGGGACAGCAGGTCGCGGTGGTATCCTACGGCGCCTGGCAGTCGCGTTTCGGAGGTGATCCCAAGCTCGTGGGCCGAGCGATCACACTGAACGGCCGGCCGCATGTCGTGGTCGGTGTGACGGCGGCCGGGTTCCGGGACGCCTTCGGCCCCACCGAAGTGTGGCTGCCGATCACGTCGGCGCCGAACCCGACCTGGTTCACCCGGGGCCAGAACAACGTGTGGGCGATCGGGCGCCTGAAGCCGGGCGTGTCGTTTGCACAGGCCCAGCGCGACCTCTCGGGCGTCACCGCTCAGCTGGCGGCCGAATACCCGGACGCCGACGGCGGCGCTGGCGCCTACGTGGTCTCATTGCGTGACAACCTCGTCGGCAACGTGCGCCCCATGCTGGTGACCGTGCTCGCCTTCGTCGGCGTGGTGCTGCTCATCGCCTGCGCGAACGTGGCCAATCTGCAGCTGGCGCGAGCCACCGCGCGACGACGCGAGATGTCGGTGCGCGCCGCCCTCGGCGCTTACCGCACCCGCCTGGTGCGCCAGCTCTTGACCGAGAGCCTGGCGCTGGCCGTCCTGGGCGGTGTCCTCGGCGTCGCCCTGGCCTACTGGGGGATCCAGGGCCTCCTCGCCGCAGCGCCCAACAGCCTCCCCGTCCTCGGGCCGATCGGACTCAACCTCGGCGTCCTCACGTTCTCCGCAGGGCTTACGCTCGTCGCCGGCCTGCTCTTCGGTACCGCCCCGGCCCTGTACGGCAGCCGCGAGGACCTCGGCGCTGCGCTCACCCTGCGGGGGGCGGACGGGAGCGGCGGACGCCGCGACCTCCGCCAGGTCTTCGTCGCAGTCCAGCTGGCCCTCAGCGTCGTGTTGCTGATCGGCGCGGGCCTGTTGACACGCAGCCTCGCCGCCCTGCAACGGGTCGATCCCGGCTTCGCCACCGACCACCTGCTGACCGCGGAATTCCGGCTGCCCAACGTCAAGTACGCGACCCCCGAGCGGATCAACCAGTTCATGACGAGCGCGCTGGCGGCGATCCGTGAGATACCAAAGGTGCGGTCCGCCGGGTTCATCCGGTCGATGCCCATGAGTGGCAACTGGGGAGGCATCCAGTATGCGGCGGAATCGCAGGGCGACCTCAATACCGCGACCGCTCCGGCGGCACAGCAGAACGCGATCAGCGACGGGCTCCTCGCCACGATGGGCATGCGGTTGCGCGCCGGCCGTGATTTTGATGCCCGCGATCGCGCCGACGCCCCACCCGTGGCCATCGTCAACGAGGAGCTGGCGCGGCGCGCCTGGCCCGGGCAGGTGGCGTCCGGTCGGCGTCTCCGGTTGCTCGGACCACCCGACACCTGGGTGACGGTGGTCGGAGTCGTGGGCGACATCAAGCAGGTGACCCTGGGCGAGCCACCGACGCCGCAGATCTATCAGCCGATGCTGCAGGCTCCGGGGATCTTCAATACCGTAGCGGCGCGCACCGACGGGGACCCGGCGTCGTTCGTGAATGCCATTCGCGCCGCTATCTGGTCGGTGGACCCGGAACAACCAGTGTGGAAGCTGCGGTCGATGGATGCGCTCCTCGCGTACGACCTGGCGGGTCCGCGATTCACCATGCTCCTGACGCTCGCCTTCGCGCTGCTCGCCCTGCTGCTCGCCGCAGTGGGTGTGTATGGCGTGATGTCGTACTCGGTGGCGCAACGCACCCGGGAGGTCGGGATCCGGATGGCGCTGGGGGCGCGCCACGCGGAGGTCGTGCGCCTCGTGCTGGTCGGCGGTTTGCGGGTGGTCGGCGTGGCGCTGGTCGTCGGACTCGGTGCGGCAATCGGACTGGCCCCGCTCATCCGCAGGCAGCTCTTCGACATCCCTGCCGTCGATCCGCTGACGTTCATCGCCGTGCCCGTGCTGCTGGCGGGCGTCGCGCTCGTCGCCTGCTACCTCCCGGCGCGGCGCGCGGCCCTGGTGGATCCGATGGTGGCGTTGCGAACGGAATAGGCTGACGTCAGACGTCTGACGTCCGAAAGGACTCTGATGGATACCCTGCTCCAGGACTTCCGCTACGCGTTCCGGACGTTGGCCCGGAGTCCCGGCTTCACGGCCACCGCGGTACTCACCCTGACGCTCGGCATCGGCGCGAACACCGCCATCTTTTCCGTGGTGGAGAGCGTGCTGCTGCGCTCGCTCCCCTATCGCGATCCCGGACAGCTCGTGATGGTGTGGGAGAATCATCCGCAGGAGGGCGCGCCGCGCAGCCCGTTCGCTCCGGCAAACTACGCCGATCTGAGGACCCAGACCCAGTCGTTCGACCGACTCGGCGCGATCTATCCCTACTCGACGGTCAATCTCACCGGCGTGGGCGAGCCCGAGCAGCTGCGCCTGTTGCGGGTCGACGGAGACCTGTTCTCCACGCTGGGGGTCGCCGCGCGACGGGGACGCACCCTGGTCCCCGAGGATGATCGCCCGGGTGGCCCGAACGTCCTCGTCATCAGCGACGGTTTCTGGCGCAGCCGCTTCGGTGGTGATACCGGAGCCGTGGGACGGAGCGTGACGCTCGGAGGCGAGCCCTACACCATCGTCGGCATCATGCCGCCCGGGTTCGCCCTGCCCACCTGGAGCGGCGACATGATCGCCCCGCTCGGGCTCGACGAGCAGACGGCCCAGCTGCGGGCCGTGCGGTTCCTGACGCTGGTCGGCCGCCTGAAGCCCGGCGTGTCGTTGCCCCGCGTGAACGCCGAGCTGGCGACGATCGCCGGGCGAATCGCGGCGGCCCATCCCGAGACCAATGCCGGGGTCGGCGTCACCGTGCTCCCGGTGACGCAGGCGGTCGTGGGGGATGTCCGCCTCGCGCTGCTGGTCCTGTTCGGCGCGGTCGCGTTCGTGCTGCTCATCGCCTGCGCCAACGTCGCCAACCTCCTGCTCGCCCGCGCCGCGGGGCGCGGCCGGGAAATGGCGGTGCGGGCGGCGCTCGGCGCCGCCCGCCGGCGCCTCGTCCGCCAGCTCTTGACCGAGAGCATCCTGCTCGCGGCGTGCGGCGCGCTCGGGGGGCTCGCCCTGGCCGCCTGGGGGATCGAGTGGCTGCGGCACCTTGGCGCGGTCGACGTGCCCCGCATCGCCGAAACATCCTTGCGCTGGCCGGTGCTGCTGTTCACGGCGGGTGCGGCTCTCGTGACGGGGGTCGCGGTCGGTGTCGTGCCCGCCCTGCACGCGATTCAGCCGCAGCTCACCGGCGCATTGAACGAGAGCGGACGCGGCGCGTCGGGTGGGCCGGAGCGGCGCCGGGCACGGGCCGCGCTGCTCGTCTCACAGGTCGCGCTGGCGCTGGTGCTGCTCATCGGGGCGGGCCTGATGTTGCGTACCATGCAACGGCTGCTCGACGTGAATCCCGGGGTCCAGGTGGATCGCGCCGTGACGCTGGGCGTGCGCGTCGGCGGTCCGCGCTACCAGAATCCGCTCGCGACGATCGGGTTCTACGATCAGCTCACGGAGCGGCTCGCGGCACTCCCCGGCGTCCGGGCAGTGGGGGCGATCAGCGTCCTGCCGTTCGGCGCGAGTGGGCCGACGACCGGGCTGCGCTTCGAGCAGCGGCCACCCGGCGTCGGCCCCCCGCCCGAGGCCGAATACCGCAGCGTCACCCCGGGCTATTTCGCGGCGATGGGGATCCCGCTCGTCGCTGGCCGCGGATTCGAGCGGCCGGATCGCAACGATTCGACGCTCCCCACCTTGGTGAGCGAGACGTTCGCGCGCCGTTATTTCCCGGGCGATACGGCGCTGGGCCAGCGCATCCGCCTCGGGCCCAACCCGAACGCCGCGTGGCGCACCATCGTCGGCGTCGTCGGCGACGTGCGGGACCTCGGGCTCGGCGCCCCACCCCGCCCCGACGTCTACGTGCTCTTTACCCAGTCGCCGTCGGCCGCCATGTCGATCGTGCTGCGCGCGAGCGGCGACCCCGCGGTCGTCGTCGCCCCGGCGCGGGCGGCGATTCGGGCCCTCGATCCCGATGTGCCGATCTCGAACGTCGCCTCGCTGCGCCAGCTGGTGGGCGGATCGGTGGCCCGGACGCGTTACGCCGGATCCCTGCTCGCGGGCTTCGCGGCGCTCGCGCTCGTCATCGCCGTCGTGGGGATCTACGGCGTGATGTCGTACCTGGTGACGCAGCGTTCGCGTGAGCTGGGCGTGCGCATCGCCCTGGGGGCGCGTCCCGGCGACATCCTCCGCCTCGTGCTCCGCGAAGGCGTCCGGCTGGGCGTGCTCGGCGCGGGGTTCGGCCTTCTTGCGGCATTCGGGACGACGCGCGCGATGGTCCGGCTGTTGTACGATGTGAGCCCCGCCGACCCGATGACCTACACGGCGGTCTCGTTGCTGCTCGTCGCGGTCGTGCTCGTGGCCTGCTACATCCCGGCGCGGCGCGCGACCAAGATCGATCCGATGGTGGCCCTCCGAACCGAATAGGAGCAAGACGTATGGAAGCCTTGCTACAGGACCTCCGCCTCGCCGTCCGCCAGCTCGTCAAGAACCCGGCGTTCAGCGCCGTGGCCGTGCTCACGCTCGCCGTGGGGATCGGCGCGAACACGGCCATCTTCAGCGCGGTCAACGCCGTGCTGCTGCGGCCGCTGCCCTACCCCCGATCCGACCGGCTTCTGGAAGTGACCTCGCACGCGGCCGAGGGGGTGCGGTTCGGCGTTTCCTATCCGGATCTCCTCGATCTGCGCGGGTTGACCCGGGACTTCTCGGGCGTCGCCGCCTACAGCACGCAGCGCTACAACCTCAGCGGCGCGGGCGATCCGCGCGAGGTCCAGGCGGCGTTCGTGACGGCGGACCTGTTCGACGTGCTCGGCGTGGCTCCGCAGATCGGGCACGGCTTCACCGCCGCGCAGGAGCACGACCCGGTGGCGCTTCTGAGTTACGGCATCTGGGCAGCGAGCTTCGGGCGCGACCCCTCGATCCTGGGCCGCGGCATCGCGCTCGACGGCAAGAGCTACACCGTCGTGGGGGTGATGCCTCCGGGATTTCACTTTCCCGACACGGACGTGGAGGTCTGGACGCCCGTCGGAGGGATCGTGGCGGAGGAGCCCCAGGCGCTCACGAATCGCGGCTTCCACGCGCTGAACGCGGTCGCGCGGCTCGCGCCGGGGGTCCCGGAGCAGCAGGCGCAGAGCGACCTCGACGTGCTGGCGAAACGCATCGCGCTGGAGACCCGCAGTGACACGGGTCCGCGACGTATAGTCGCGTTCGGCGGGGGCCCCGCGCCCGCACCGGGCGGCGGGGTGCGCACCCGCGTGGCGCCGATCGACCAGATCGACTTGAGCGCGATCCCGCTGCGCGAGTCGGCCATCGGCGACGTGCGCACCCGGCTCTGGGTGCTGCTCGGGGCCGTGGCGCTCGTGCTCCTCATCGCCTGCGCCAACGCGGCGAATCTCCTTCTGACTCGGGCCACCGCCAGGCGCCGCGAGATGGCGATCCGCCGCGCCCTGGGCGCCGGACGGGGCCGCCTGGTGCGCCAACTGCTGACCGAGAGCGCACTGCTCGCGCTCACGGCGGGTGCGCTCGGTCTCCTGCTCGCGTCCTGGGGACTACACGCGCTGCTCGCCGTCTGGCCGCGGGCGCTCCCCCGCAGCTCCGAAGTCGGCCTCGACGCCACGGTACTCGCCTTCACCGCCGGCCTCGCGATCGTGACCGGAATCGCCTTCGGCCTCGCGCCCGCGTTACGCGCCAGCTCGCTCCAGATCGAAGAGGCGTTGCGGGAAGACTCCGCCGGCACGAGCGGCGGGCGGCGCCGCCGCCGTCTCCAGAGCTCCCTGGTCGTCGCCGAAGTCGCCCTGGCACTCGTCCTGCTCGTGGGCGCCGGCCTCCTCGTCAAGAGCTTCGTGACGCTCAACCGCGTGAACCCCGGGTTCGACACGCGGGACGTGCTCGCGGCCCGGGTCCGGCTGACCCCGTCGCGCTATCCCGAGGGGCCCGCGCAGCAGCAGTTTTTCGACAACGTGCTGGCCGCGCTGGCCGCGCGCCCGGACGTCGCGGCCGCCGGCCTCACCGTCACGCTTCCCCTCTCGGGGAGCATGCGGATCATCGCGTTCGATCCCCATGCGGTGCGGGCCGACTACCCCGACCCGATCATGATCGCGATGGCGTCGATCGTCACGCCCGACTACTTCACGGCGCTGGGGATACCCATCCGGCGTGGTCGCGGGTTTACCGCCGAGGACCGGGTCGGCACGCCGCGTGTCGTGGTGGTGAGCACCCTCTTCGCGCGCGAGCTGTGGCCCGGGGTCGATCCGATCGGGAAGCACGTTCCGATGGGGGGCCCGCGCACCGGCCCGCAGGACTGCACCGTGATCGGCGTGGTCGACGACCTGCGAATCGGATCGCTCGACGACGCGGGCGGCCGGCCGGCCCTCTATACGGCCGCGCTGCAGGAGGGCGGGCAACCGCAAATGTGGGTTGTCACCCGGTCGCGTACCGGTTCGCCGCTCAAGCTGGTCGGCGCGATTCGCGATGCCGTGCGGACCGCGGATCCGCAGCAGCCGATCGGCGACATCGTGAGCCTGGAGCAGCTGATCGGCCGGCAGACCGCCGCACGGCGTTTCAACACCACGTTACTCGGCGTGTTCGCGCTGCTCGCCCTCGCGCTGTCGCTCGTGGGCATCTACGGCGTGACGAGCTATGCCGTCGCGCAGCGCACGCGGGAGATCGGCATCCGGCTCGCGCTCGGAGCCACCTCCCGCGATGTCGTCCGCCTGCTCCTGAACGAGAGTCTGGCCCGCGTGGCCGTCGGGGTCGTGTGCGGCCTCGGGATCGCTCTGCTGGCGACGCGCGTACTCGCCGGGATGCTGTTCGGTGTAGCGCCGCGCGACGGCTCGACGTTCATGGTCGCGGCGCTGCTCTTCGCCATGGTGGCGCTGCTCGCGACCTGGCTGCCGGCGCGGCGCGCGACCCGCGTGGATCCGATCGTGACGTTGCGAACTGAGTGACAATCGGAGCTCCCATGGAAGCCCTCCTCCAAGACATCCGCTACGCCTTCCGGACACTCGCCCGGACGCCGGCCTTCACGATCGTGGCCGTGCTGACTCTGGCGCTCGGCATCGGCGCCAACACGGCGATCTTCAGCGCCCTCTATGGGGTGCTGCTGCGACCGCTCCCGTATCCCGGATCGGATCGCCTCGTCGGCCTGAGCTACACCTACCAGGGCTACCATGATTTCCAGGCGGTGACGTACCCGGCGTTTCAGTATCTGCACGACCACGGCGAGGTCTTCGATGCCCTGGCCGCGTCGACTCCGGTAGGCGTCACCCTGTCCACCGGCGCCGAGGCCGTGCACCTCGGCATGGCGCGCGTGTCGCAGGAGTACTTTCGCGCATTGGGTGTCGCACCGGGAATCGGTCGCGCGTTCCTCGCCGAGGAGGATCAGCCAGGGGGACCGAACGCAGCAGTGCTGAGCGACGGGCTGTGGCGTCGGTCGTTCGGCGCGGACGCGAAGGTGCTGGGCCGCGCCGTACTGATCGACGGCACACCGTTCACCGTCGTCGGCATCATGCCGGCCGATTTCCGCCCGCCCGACGACGCCCAGGTCTGGTCCACGCTGGCCCAGGTGGGTCGCACGATCGGCAGCGGTCAGAATCTCGCGGTGATCGGCCGGCTCGCGCCCGGACTCACACTCGCCCAGGCCGGCGCCCGGCTCCGGCCCGTGCTCACGAGCTACGCGGCAGCATTTCATCGCGGACCCGACGAGCAGCTCAGCTTCGATTCCTACCGGGCGCTGCGCGGGCGCGAGGTGCGCGCGCCGCTGCGCATCCTGTTCGGCGCCATCGCCTTCGTCCTCTTGATCGCCTGCGCCAACGTCGCGAGCCTCCTGCTGGGCCGCGCGGCGGTGCGCGGCCGAGAGCTGTCGGTGCGCGCCTCGCTCGGCGCCACGCGCGGCCGCCTGGTGCGCCAGCTCCTCTCCGAGAGCCTGGTCCTCGCGCTGATCGGCGGCGCGCTGGGAGTCGCGGTGGCCACCTGGGGGATCGGTGTGTTGCGCACCTTCGCTCCGGGCAGCCTGCCGGCGAGCGCCGACATCCGGATCGACGGCTGGGCGTTGGGGTTCACCCTCGGTCTTTCGCTGCTGACCGGCATCGGATTCGGACTGCTCCCCGCCTGGCAGGCGTCGCGCTCCGATCTGCACGACGCACTCAAAGCGAGTGCGGGGCGCACGACGACTGGCCGCGGTCGGGTCCGGCAGATCCTCGTCACGGGAGAGATCGCGCTGGCGCTCGTGCTCCTCGTGGGGGCGGGGTTGCTGATCCGTACCGTGGCGAATCTGATCCGCACGGACCCGGGCTTCGACCCGCGCCGGGTGCTCACCGCCGAGCTCTGGCTCACCGGCACGCGATACGACTCGGCGTCCGGCATCGCGGCGTACTACGACGCGCTGCGGCGGCGCATCGACGCGCTCCCGGGCGTCACGAGCGCCGCGGTGATCGAGGCGGGTTTGCCGCTCACGCGGGGCGGCAACACCGGAGTCTCGGTGAACGGCGGCGAGCTGCGCGGCGCGGACTTCCGGGCGGTCACGCCGGAGTTCTTTGCGACACTGGGGGTGCCGTTGCGGCAGGGGCGTTACCTCGATGGGTCCGACCGCGCCGGCGGCGAGCCGGTGATTGCGGTGAACGAGGCGTTCGTCCATCGCTACGTGAACGACCGCGACCCCATGGGGACGATGATCACCGTGAGCGACGTCGGTGGTCCGCGCCGAGTGGTGGGCGTCGTGGGCGACGTCACGTCGGGGATCGGACGGGCCGCGCCGCCCACGGTGTTCGTTCCGGCGTCGCAGGAGCCAGCGGGCGTGGCCCTGGCCTTCAATGGCTGGTTCCCCATTCACCTGGTCGTGCGGACAACCGGCGATCCCGCATCGGTCAGCGCGGCTGTCACGCGTGCGGTACGCGCCACCGATCCGCAGGTCCCGGTGGGCCGCGTCCGCACGATGGTAGAGGTGCTGACCGAGTCGCTTGCGCTGCGGCGGTTCGTGATGGTGCTGCTCTCGCTCTTCGCCGCCCTGGCGGTCGTGCTCGCCGCGGTCGGGATCTACGGCCTCATGTCGTATCTCGTGACCCAGCGGGCCCGCGAGTTCGGCATCCGGATGGCGCTCGGCGCGCGCCCCGGCGACGTTATGACGATGGTCGTGCGGCGCGGCGCGGCGCTCGTCGGTCCCGGCATCGTCCTCGGCATCCTCGCCGCGGCGGGGCTGACCCGGCTGCTCGCGAGCCAGCTCTTCGGCGTGCGACCGATCGATCCCGTCACGTTCGTGGCGGTGCTGGCCGGCGTCATCGCCGTGGCGCTCGTGGCGTGCACCGTGCCCGCGTGGCGGGGGACGAAGGTGGATCCGGTGGTAGCACTGCGAAGTGATTGAGGATACGAGGACCCTGGCCCCCGCCCCCTAACCCCTGACACCTTTACCATCGTGCCGAGCACCCAACCGCGCCTCCTGGTCGCCGACGACGACCCCGCCGTCCTCGAGGCGCTCCGCCTCCTCTTGAAGGGGGAGAACTACTCGGTCGAGACCGCCACCTCGCCCGGAGGCGTGCTCGCCGCGGCGGAGGCCCGCGACTTCGACGCCCTCCTGATGGACATGAATTACACGCGCGACACGACGGGCGGGATCGAAGGGCTGGATCTCCTTTCGCGCCTGCAGGCGCTCGATGCGACACTCCCAGTGCTCGTGATGACCGCCTGGGGCTCGATCGAAGGCGCGGTCGAAGCGATGCGGCGCGGCGCGCGCGACTACATCGAAAAGCCGTGGGACAACTCCCGGCTGCTGCAGCAGCTGCGCACTCAGATCGAGCTGGGCCGGGCGATCCGCACCAGCCAGCGCCTCGAGAGCGAGAACCGTACGCTGCGCCGGGACGGCGGCCCGGAGCTCGTCGCCACCTCCGCCGCGATGCAGCCGGTGCTGCGCCTGATGGAGCGCGTCGGCCCGTCCGACGCGAACGCCTTGATCACCGGCGAGCACGGCACGGGGAAAGAGGTCGTGGCCCGCTGGCTGCACGCCGCGTCGGCGCGAAGCACCCGGCCGCTCGTCACCGTGAACCTCGGCGGGCTCGCCGAAGGGGTGTTCGAGAGCGAACTGTTCGGCCACATGCGGGGTTCGTTCACCGACGCCAAGACCGACCGGGTGGGCCGCTTCGAGCTCGCCGACGGCGGCACGCTGTTCCTCGACGAGATCGCGAACCTCAGCCTCTCCCAGCAATCCAAGCTGCTGCGCGTGCTGCAGACGGGG
>JBGPHP010000075.1:0-13118 GCA_041484445.1 Gemmatimonadota bacterium | reverse complement strand
CGCCAATGGCACGAGCTGTGGCATCTGCAGCAGCGACAGCTGCAGCTGCTCGAGCACCTGCACAAGGAGATCTCACACCCCGAGGACGCCACGACCGAGCCGGGACCGTACGTACCCCCGGAGGTGTGAGGGGGGGGGGAATCAGTCGATCAGGTTTCCGAGCAGCTGTCGTGCGATGACGATGCGCTGGATCTCGCTCGTGCCTTCGCCGATCTCGCAAATCTTCGCGTCGCGCATCATGCGCTCCACCGGGTAGTCGGTGGTATAGCCGTAGCCCCCATGCAGCTGAACCGCTTTCGTGGTCACGCGCATCGCGAGCTCGGAGGCGTACAGTTTGGCCATGGCCGCCTCCTGCTTGTAGGGGTGGCCCTGCTGCTTCAACCAGGCCGCATGGAACACGAGGTGCTTGGCCGCCTCGACCTCGGTCGCCATGTCGGCCAGCGCGAAATGCACGCCCTGAAACGCGGCGATCGGACGGCCGAACTGCCGGCGCTCACTCGTATAAGCGAGGCACTCCTCGAGCGCCCCCTCCGCGATCCCCAGCGCCAGGGCGCCGATCCCGATGCGGCCGCCGTCCAACGTGTGCAGCATCTGCCGGAAGCCGTTGCCCCGCGGGCCCAGCATGTTCTCCTTCGGCACCACGGCGTCCACGAACACGAGCTCGCGCGTATCCGAGGCGCGCCAGCCGAGTTTGTCCTCCTGCTTCCCCGCGCGGACGCCCGGCGTCTTGGGCAGGTCCGCCGCGTGCCCCAGCCCCACGCGGGCGGCCTCGTCCAGATCGGTCGTGTCTTTGGTGACGATGAAGGAGGTGATCCCGTGGGTCTTCGTGGCCTCGGGGTCGGTGCGGGCCGTGACCACGAAGATCTCGCCCACACCGGCGTGCGTGATGAAGATCTTCGATCCGTTCAGGACGAAGTGATCGCCACAGTCGACCGCCACCGATTTCGTCCCGCCTGCATCCGAGCCTGCCCCCGGCTCGGTGAGCCCGAACCCGCCCAGCACCTTCCCCTGCGCCAGGAGCGGCACGAAGCGCCGTTTTTGCTCGTCGGTGCCGAAGTCCATGATCGGGGACGTCCCGAGCGTCGTATGCGCGCTGACGGTGATCGCGTGGCTCGCATCGACTTTGGCGAGCTCGTGGATCACGATCATGTAGGAGAGGTAGTCCATACCGGCGCCGCCCAGCTCTTCCGGCCAGGGGATGCCGAACAACCCGAGCTCCGCCATCTGCCGCACGTTGTCCCAGGGGAACTTCGATTCCAGGTCGTAGCCTCGGGCGGAGGGCTTCACCACGCTGCGGGCGAAATCGCGCACCAGGTCGCGGACCTGGAAGTGGTGATCCGAGAAGTAGAGGGAGTCGTGCATGGGTCAGGAATATAACTTCGCCGCCCTGCGACTCCCCAAGGGCTCCCGGATGTGACTCGTCCTCCCGATGACCCCGGGGCAGCGCCCCGGGGTCAACCCACCCGGGCCGTCCTCGACCGTCATTCCGGAATGCGATCCGGGTGGTGCACGTGCTGGCGACCCAGATACCTCCGCACTGGACCCCTCGACACCGCCCCGCTTCCAACACCACTTCGGCAATGACGGCGACGTCCTGCTTGCGAATGCAGCGTTCACGGCGCCAGGTGTGCCACGTGAGGTGCGCGTACAACCCACACGCCTTGTGCATGCATCAGGGTTGGTTCACCCCGAGCCGGCGGCCCGGGGTGTCAGGGGCGTCACCCACACACGTCGCACCCCCCGCACTTTGCTAACCGCTCACCGAAATGTTCCAGCAGCATCCGCCGCCGGCAGCGACGTCGCTCGACGTAGGTACGCATTTCGGGCGTGATCTCGGCGTAGCGGAAGTCATCCGGACGCCAGAGGATGCGGCAGCATGACGGCCGGCCGTCCCGCCCCGCCCGACCGGCCTCCTGGTAGTACGCCTCCACGGTGCGCGGCGGACCCCAGTGCAGCACCAACCGCACGTCGGGCTTGTCGATCCCCATGCCGAAAGCACTGGTGGCCACGATGACCGGGGCGCGGTCGTGCAGAAAGGCGCCGAGCACCGGTTTGCGGATGTCGGCATCCAGCCCGGCGTGATAGGGAGCGGCCGTGAGTCCCCGAAACCGCAGCGCCCGTGTGATGAGCTCCGTCAGCCGGCGCGTGGGAGCATAGATGATCACCTGGGCGGCCGCCTGGCCCACCATGGCGACGATGCGCGCAAACCGATCACGATCGTCCTTCACCCGGCACACCTCGAAGCGGAGATTCGGCCGGTCGAAAGAGGTCGTCACGACCTCCGCCTTCGGAATGCGCAGCACCTCGAGGATCTCCCGCCGGGCGGCCGGCGTGGCGCTGCCGGTGAGCGCCAGGGTTTGGGGTTCCCGCAGGTGGTAGCGCAGCTCGCCGAGCTGCTGGTAGACCGGGCGAAAACTGTTGCCCCACTCGACGATGCAGTGGGCTTCGTCGACGGCGAGCAGCGGCACGCGCGTGCCGGCGTCGCGCACCAGGCGAGCGAGCGACGCCAGGCGTTCGGGGGCGCAATAGAGGAGACGGGCCTTCCCGCCCAGCGCGAGATCGAGAATCGTGCGTTGGTCCTGCGCAGAAAGCGTGCTGTTCAGGAACGCCGCGGGGATGCCCCGACGGCGCAGCGCCGCCACCTGGTCCTGCATCAACGAGATGAGCGGCGAGACGACGATCGTCAGCCCGTTCGCCAGCAGTGCCGGCACCTGATAGCAGAGCGACTTCCCGGCGCCGGTCGGCAGCACGGCGAGCACGTGCCGTCCCGCCAGCAACGGCGCCAGCACCCGCAGCTGCCCGCCGCGAAACGCCGGATAGCCGAATCGCTCGGTGAGCACCGTCCTGGCCTGGAACAGATCGTGGGAGAGGCGGCTCGTCATTCCCGCAAAGAAAGCGACCCCGCTCGAGAAAGCGGGATCGTTTTCACGCGGGCGGGTACGGATTACTCCGGCTCGACGAACTCGCGGCGCACGAGGACCATAATCGCCGCCTGCGGCACGACGAGGTAGCTCTTCCCTTCGAACGTGATTTCGACGGCGGCCTTCCGGAAGAAGAGCGCGTAATCGCCCATTTCGGCTTGCATCGGCAGGTACTTCACGTCGGGGCCGCGGATTTTCCACGGCTCGTCGTCCATGCTGGTGGGCTCCGTCATCGGCGTGCCCGGTCCGGTGGCGACGATCCGGCCGCCCTGCACCTGACGCGAGTCGAGCGCGGTCTGCGGCAAATACAGCCCGACGTTGGTGCGCTCTTCGCCCTCCTCGGGAGTGATCAGGACGCGATCGCCGACGACGATGAGACGCTTCGGCTTGTCGTCCGGCTTCAGGGGCTCGTCAGCAGAATCGCTCAAACGCCGCCACCAGGTCCGCCGCGATGTCGGCCGCGGCGCGCCCCTCGATGCTCCGTCGCTCCAGCATGAACACCAGCTTCCCGTCCTTCAGCAGCCCCATCTGCGGAGAGGAGGGGGCGACACCGGTGAAGTAGCTGCGCGCCCGAGCGGTGGCGTCGGCGTCCTGCCCGGCGAAGACGGTCAGGAGGCGGGTGGGGCGCTTCGAGTGCTGCAGCGCGAGCGCCGCTGCCGGGCGGGCGTTGCGCGCCGCACAGCCGCACACCGAATTGACGACCACCAGCGTGGGCGTCTTCTCGGCGCGCAGCGCCCCGTCCACCTCTTCCGGGGTGCGCAGCTCCTGGAAGCCGATGCGCGTCAATTCCTCCCGCATCGGCTGCACCATGCGGGGGTCGTACATGAACGTATTCAGACCGGCCATACGGATCCTCGTTTCGAGCCACCGAACAATAACCAATGCGCGGCGCAGGAGGTGTGTCTAGGCCGCGTCCGACCTCCGGCCGGCGAAGCGCAGCAGAAAAGCGACGCACAGGAGCCCCACCCCGACCCACACCAGCCAGCGGCGCTCGAACGCCATCCCGGCCAATCCGGCCATGAACCCGGCTCCTGCCACCCAGGTCTTGAGCGTCATTTCTTGAGAAAGGCCGCGATCGCCGTGCGGAAGTCGGGTGTCGTGCGACTGACGGCGTTCACATCCGCGGACAAGCGCACGCCTTCCTCGAAGCCCACCCCGTCGAGCCGGTAGAACTGCTGTTTGGTGAGCGCCAGAGCGCTCGCACTCAAGCCCGCCAGGCTGCGCAACAGCTGCCCGGCCTGCTCCTCGAAGGTCGCGTCCGGCCAGACGCGCGACACCAGTCCCACCCGCTCGGCCTCCGGGGCGGAGAGTACGCGGCCCGTCGCCGCGAGGTCGAACGCAATCTTCTCCCCCACCGTGCGTCGCAACATGTTCATCACGAGGGCGGGCACGAACCCGCGTTGAACCTCCGGATAGCCGAATTGCGCCGATTCCGCCGCGACCACCAAATCGCACGCCGTGGCCAATCCACACCCACCCGCCAGCGCGCGCCCGGTGACCACGGCGACGACCGGCTTCGGCAGCGCCCGCATCTGAACGAACAGGTCCCCGAACCGCAGGGCGGCCGCGCGATTCTCCTCCACCGAATGCTCCGCCGAATCCAGCAATTCCTGGAGATCCATCCCCGCGCAAAAGTCCTTCCCCGCCCCGCGCACCGCGACGACCCGAACCGCCGCGTCGAGATCGGCCCGCTCGAACAACGCATACAGGCCGTCGATCGTCGGCGCATCGATGGCGTTCTTCTTCTCCGGGCGGTTGAGTATGCCCGTGAGCACACCGCCGTCGAGCGTGACGAGGATCCGGTCGCTCATCCCCGCACCTCGATCTCCATGCGAAGCAGGGCCGTGGAGAACACCTTGCCTTGCGCATCCGTCTTGAGCGAAATGGTGCCGCCGCCGTCCAGCGCCCCGTGAAGCAGGAAGTTGAGCGCATGGAGGTTGGGCAGCTCGAACCGCTCCACCGGTCCTCGGATCACTCCCTTGAAGTGACGCGCCACGCGCGCCGCGGTGACATGGCGCACGAGCAGCGCGTAGTCGGCCGGCCGGTTCGCGATCAATCCGACGTTCGCCGTATCGCCCTTGTCTCCGGAGCGGGCGTGGGCGATGTCCACGAGACGGACGCGGCGCACCCGCGGCCGACGGGTCACACCACGACGAGGTCGACGCATGCCTGCACCTGGGTCTTGTCGATCAGCGCCGGCCAATAGGCCACGATCTCTTCGGGCTTCGGCCGGCCGCCGGCGAATCCCGTCACGCTGGGCGGTCCATTGAGAATCAACGGGGCGATTTCGCGGGTGAACCGCTCCACCGGTGCCCGCTCCGCGGCGCGCACGCCGATGCGCAGCTGAACCTCGGGGACGTTCGCCGTATCGATCCCCCGAGCCGCCAGGGGGCCATGGGTCGCGTCCACACCCACGAACTCGGTGAGAATCGTCTCGAAGGTGAGTCCCAGATCGCCGAGGCGCTGCCGGAGAATGCGATCCGCCGCCTTCGCCTTCTTGAGCGCATCGGGCCAGGCGTACACCAGCGTGCCCACCGCCTTGTAGCCGTAGAAATACGCTGCCGACACCTTGAGCGAGTCCGTGGCCGGCCGGCCGCGGATCCCGGACATCCGCACCCGGTCCTTCCCCGCCTGCCGCAGTTGGATCGTGGTGAAGTCCGCGATGCCGTCGGGCGTGATGTAGCTGCGCGGATCGCCCATCTCATAGACCAGCTGCTCCGTCACCCCGGCGACGGTGATGCGTCCGCCGGTGCCCGGATGCTTGGTGATATCCACCGTCCCGTCGGGATAGGCCTCGGCGATCGGGTAGCCCACGTTCGCCAGATCGGGAATGCGCTCCCAATCCACCAGGCAGTTGCCGCCCGAGCATTGCGCGCCGCATTCGATGGTGTGCCCGGCGACCGTGCCGGCCGCCACGCGGTCCCACGCGTCGGGCGCCCAGCCGAAGGCGTGCATCATGGGCCCCAGGGTGAGACCGGTATCGGTGACGCGGCCGGTGATCACGATGTCGGCGCCGCGTCGCAGCGCTTCCACCACGGGGCCCGCCCCGAGGTAGGCGTTGACCGACTGCAGCCGATCGCGGACGTCACGCAGCGGACGCCCGGTGTCGAGGTTCCGGAGCTCGTGACCCGCACCGAGCAGCGCGTCCACCCGGCCCAGCAGATCATCCCCGGTCACGACGCCGATCGTGAGCTTCCCGGCGAAGCCCAGCCGCCGGGCGACCTCTGCCACGGCCGTGGCGCAGGCGTGCGGGTTCACTCCGCCGGCGTTCGTCGTCACGCGCACCTGCCGCGCCACGAGCTCCGGCAGGAGCCGCTCCATCAAGGGGATGAAGTCCTTCGCGTAGCCGAGCGACGGATCGCGCGACTTCTGCTTCTGCATGATGGACATCGTGACTTCGGCGAGGTAATCCATCATCAGGAAGTCCACGGGGCCCCCCGTGAGCAGCCGCCAGGGCGCCTCGAGCCAGTCGCCCCAGAACCCCTGCCCGCCCGCGATGCGCACCGACTGCGTCATGGCGCCACCGGCGCGAACGTCACGACCGCCGCCCCATCACCCACCGCCGGCGCGAGTCGCCAGGCAATCAATGCGACAAATCCCTCGGGCAGGTCGACCGGCGGTGCGGTCACATCCGGCAGGATCGCGCGGGCCCCCGCCACCACGTCGAGCAAGTGCGAGGGCCCGATCTGCTGGAGCGAATCGGCGAAGAAGCGCACGCGAACCGTCGCCCGCCAGGGCGGTGCCGTGTCGGCCCGGGCGAACCCCGGGAACAGCTCGACTACTAGCGGCTGCCCCACGAGCATCCGCGGCACGCCGAAAGTCTGCAGACCGCGTCCGTAGTTGAGCGCCGCCGAATGAACCTGCTGGCCCGCCGAATCGAACACCGTCACTCCGAAATCGGTGAGCTGCTCCCATTGGCCCTGGGGCATGGACACCTGGATGCTCGCGCGCGCCGCCCAGGCGGGGACGGTCACCGTCAGGGTCTCGGCCGGCGCGCCACGACCGGTCACGTCCCAACGACGTTCCGCCCCTGCCCAGGCGGCCGCCGCCGTGACGCTCACCGAGGCGGGTCCCGGATTCGACGCCTCCAGTTTGCCGTCGGCGCGCGGCGTCAGGGCCACCGCCGCGAGCTGCGCGCGCACCGACACGGTGGTCCGAATGATCCCCGGATTGAGTACGTCGAGCTCATACACGCCCGCGGGCATGTCCTCCGCCGGGACCTCGATCGTGACCGTGGGGGCCTTCCCGTATCCCAGCGCCACCAGACTGTCGGGGTCTCCGCTCACCGGGTGGCTGCGCGGATCGTACAGCTGGATCAGCGCCCCGTCATCGGGATCGGCGACCGACGCCGTCACCCGGAGCGTGGCGCCCGCCACCGGGGCGCGGAGGAAATACCGCT
This sequence comes from Gemmatimonadota bacterium, assembly GCA_041484445.1. Taxonomy (GTDB): domain Bacteria; phylum Gemmatimonadota; class Gemmatimonadetes; order Gemmatimonadales; family GWC2-71-9; genus DASTHG01. The sequence goes on along the minus strand of JBGPHP010000075.1, from coordinate 5,798 downwards.
GGACGCGCCCGGGAGCGATCACGCGTCCCGTGTCCACCAGCGCCCGCGCACCCAGATCCTGCGGTACCACTACGGTGCTGGTGATCGCGAATAACGCACCCGCGAGACTGTCGGTCGGGGAGCGGGCGGTCACCGTGGCGACGTAGAGACCCTGCGCTTTCATGAGGCCGGGCCGATACCGAACCGGAATCATGGTGGCGCGCGGCTGCGACGTCACTACGGGCGGGACGGTGAGCCACGGGGCGTCGCTCGTCAACAGGAACTGCGCCGCCCGCAACCCATCGGCATGGCTCACCGTGAAGGTCTGCAACGTGTCGCCCGGCCCGCTGAACCCGTCGCGGCGCAACGCCGCCGGCGCGCCGTCCCCGGTCCGGACGATGTAGCGCGAGCCCTGGTGGCCGGCGGCCAGCCAGCGATAGGCGGTCTCGATCTTCGGGACGCCGTTCCCCTGATCGAGATCGGTCAACCCGGCGAGCGGCACGGCCGTCGCCCGTGCAGACTGCAGAATGTCGGCCGCGGAAACGGGACGGTGCTCCTGGACCATCGCCGACATCAGACACGCCGCGAACCCGGCCATCTGCGGGGCCGCCATGCTGGTGCCCGTCTTGATCTCGTCTCCCATATTCCAGCGGGGCACGGTGGAAAACGCCTGTCCGGGCGCCACCACGTCGGGCTTGGCGGTGGCTCCGCCACGTGAGCTCCACCACCCCATCCGGTCGGGCGGTGGGGCACTGGCCTGCGGCGGCCTGGTGAAGGCCCCGGGCTCCAGCGCACCGACCGAGAGGGCGAGATCCGCCGATCCCGGGAATTCCACTGTGGAGATGCCGGGACCGTCGTTGCCGGAGCTGATGGTCATGACGACGTTGGGGTGGGCGAGCAGGAACGCATTGATGAGAGAATCCAGCGCCGCCCGCCCGGCCCGCTCGTTCCCGACGTCGTAACTGAGGTTCAACACCAGCGGGAGGCCGCGTTCGGCGGCAAACCGGGCGGCGTAGTCCATCGCGCGCCGCATGCTCCCGCTCATGGAGATCCCGCCGCGTGCGTCGTTGGCGATTTTGAGGCCCAGCAGCTGAGCGCCGGGCGCAACGCCGTCGAAGCCGGCGACGCCGAACATCCAGTGCCCCGCCGCGATGCCCGCGACGTGGGTGCCGTGGCCCCAGGTGTCGAAGAACAGATCGAGGTCGGGCACGCCGCCCGAGTCGGCGAAATTGGCCGCCAGGGTCAGTGGCTGCCGCCCGAGCGCGATCGTCTCGCGCCCTTGCCGATAGTCGTGCAGCGGCTGCTCGTCTTCGAACGAGCCGTTCAGGTTCGAGTCGAAGAACACCACCCAGCCATCGCTGGCCTTCACGACGACCACCGGGAAGGCATCGGTGTTGGTGCCGTTGCCGTTGACGTCCGACGCCGGCAGCGGACCGAGGGGTAGCTCCTTGAACACGCCGGCATACCAGCTCGTGCCGACGGCCAGCCGTCCGACCCGCGCGGCCCCGCGGACGGTGCGCCCGGCGATGACCAGGGTCCCATCCGTCCCCGCGGTCACCGGCTGCAGCGCGATATGGCCCTCCCCGGAGAAATCACGCAGGTCGAGCACCTTCGGCGCGCCCGTGGTCGTGACGATGAGACCGGCGACACCGGGATCGATCCCGGAATCCAGAATTCCGATCAGAATGCCGCGGCCGTCATAAGTCTGGTGGCCGGCGCGGAACGCTTCGATGCCGGTGCTCTTCAACGGCATGAGCCCGGCCTGGAGCGCGAGATGGGGCGGCACCGTGGGATCCGCCAGGCGGGGCGGTGCCACCGGCGTTGCATCGGGCGGCGCGGGTGACGTCCCCGCGGCGCGGGTCGCGCTCGGCGGCAGCGCTTGCGGTGCCGGCGTCGGTGCCGTGGAATGCCCGCCGCACGCGGCGGCCAGCGCCAGCACGATCGGAATGCAGCGTGACGTCATGGGGTAGGTGCGAGGACGAACGCCCCGAGGTGCGGGCCAGGGAATTCGGCGGCGACCTCGAGCAGGAATGCGAGGGTGTCGCGGGTGTCCTCGGGCAGCATGATGGCATCGACGTGACCGCGCGCGGCGGCGTGGCGGGCGTCGAGCTGGTGCTCGTAGTCACCCCGCATCGCGTCCACCGCCGCGGCGTTCTCCGGGCGGGCGACGTCGTTGCCGAACACCGCCTGCACCGCGGACTCCCCTTCCATCACGCCCATGCGCCCAGTGGGCCATGACAGAATGAAGTCGGGATCGAACCCCTGCCCGGCCATCGCATAGTATCCGGCGCCGGAGGCGTGGTTCACGGTGAGGACGAGCTTGGGGACGGTGGCGGTGGCCATCGCTTCGACGAAGCGGGCACCCGCGCGGATGATCCCCGACTGCTCGGCTTCGGTGCCGACCATGAACCCCGACACATCCTGGAGGAAGACGAGCGGCAACCGCTCCCGGTCCGCGTTCTCGATGAAGTAGGCCACCTTCTCGGCGCTCTCGGTGTAGACGATCCCGCCGATGCGGGGCGGTTGTCCCTTCTTGCCCTTGATCACGCCGCGCGCGTTGGCGATGATCGCGACCGACCGCCCCGCGATGCGCGCGTGACCGCACAGCATCTCATGGCCCACGTCGGGCTGGAACTCGTCGAACCGCCCGGCGTCAACCAGACAATCGAGCACGGCGCGGACGTCGTAGCTCATGCGGTGATCGGGTGGCAGCAGATCGTAGAGATCCGTGGCCGCTCGCCTGGGCGCAACCGCGGCCGGAGCCGGGTGTGGCGCATGAGGCAGCCGGCCGATGTATTCGCGCATCATCTCGAGGCAGAGCGCATCCGTCTTGGCGCGGTAGTGGGCGACGGCGCTGACGGACGTGTGGGTCAGCGCTCCGCCCAAGGTCTCCGCGTCCACCGTCTGTCCCGTGGCGCCCTTCACGAGATTGGGTCCGCCCAGCCCCATGAAGGATGTTCCTTCGACCATGAAAATCACGTCGGAGAGCGCCGGCAGATACGCGCCGCCCGCGATGCACGGACCCATCACCGCGGCGATCTGCGGCACCCGCAGGTAGCGACGCATGATGGAGTTGTAGTAGAAAATCCGGGCGGCGCCGTACTGGCCCGGAAACACCCCACCCTGATAGGGGAGATTGACGCCGGCCGAATCCACGAGATAGACGATCGGGATCCGCTGGCGCATCGCGATTTCCTGGGCCCGCAAGATCTTCTTGATCGTCTCCGGCCACCACGAGCCGGCTTTCACGGTCGCATCATTGGCAACCACGACGACCGGCCGCCCCAGGATGCGGCCGAGCCCGGTGACGACGCCGGCCGCGGGGGCTTGTCCATCGTATTGATCCGACGCCACGACCAGACCGATCTCGACCCACGGGCCGCCCCGGTCGAGGAGCCCCGAGATCCGCTCGCGCGCCGTGAGCTTCCCCTGGTCGTGCTGGCGCCGGATCTTCTCGGCCCCACCACCCTGCTCCAGGCGGTTGGCGAGATCTCGATATTCCGCGGACAGCGTTCGCAGACGGCTCATCGACGCAGCTGGGCGGCCCATTCCTGGATGTACTTGATCAGCTCGCCCGTGGGGGTTCCCGGACCGAACAACTTTCCCACCCCCTGCCGCTCGAGCTCAGTCATGTCTTCTGGCGGGATGATCCCGCCACCGGTGAGCAGCACATCGTCGCGGCCCGCCTGGTGCAGCAGCGAGCGCACGCGCGGGAACAGCGTCATGTGCGCTCCAGACAGGATGGACAGGCCGACCACGTCCACGTCTTCCTGGATCGCCGCTTGAGCGATCATCTCGGGGGTCTGGTGCAGGCCGGTGTAAATCACTTCCATGCCGGCGTCCCGCAGCGCCGCCGCGACGACCTTGGCCCCGCGGTCGTGCCCGTCCAGGCCGGGCTTGGCCACGAGCACCCGGATCGGGCGCTGCTTGCGCCCCGTGGTGGCGGGTGTCATCCGCGTCGGAACCGCAGCAGCGCCGCCAGCCCATCCACCGCCCGCCGCGCCCGGTCGTCGTACAGCACGTCCACCTGCGCGCGCTGGGCCAGCGCCTCCTCCACGGCGTCGTCGAGCCGGACATCTTCGTCACGGCCGTCCGCCAGCAACGTGCGCACCTGGCCGCGCTCCAGCGCCTTCCGCGTCGGCTCGATCCCGTTCACCGCCCATCCCGTGCCCAGGCCGTCTTTCACGGCATCGGCGTGCGCCCGCTCCCAGGCGCGCTCGCGCTCTTCACGCAACGCCAGGGCCGCTTCGCGGACTTCCGCCGGGGTGAGGGTCTTGGGATTGAGCCGCACCACCCCGAACAACAGGTCGTGGAGATAGGTGTGGAGGTGAGGTACCAGGGCCGCCGCATCGACTCCGACACCCGCCACGACCAGGCCGGCGAGCGGCGTCTGGGCGTTGATGCGGAAGATCTCCTCGGCGACCCGGGCGTAGTGGCGGTGCTTCTCCTCGCGGATGCGCCCGTGATGTGCGTGCTCACCCGCCGAGGCCAGCACCGCGCCCCGCATCACCTGCCGTTCACCGTGGAATTTCTCGGTGCGCGACGCGGGAGAGGTGATCCCCGGGAGCTCGGTGATGTCGAACGCGCTCACCGTGAAGAACCTGGCCCCCATGCGGTCGCACGCGGCGACGAGGATCGTGCCAAACTCCTGCTCGAGCGCGACCAGCTCCCGCGTCGCTGGCGTGTCGGCGACCACCAGGCGCGAGCGGTGGACCTGCGGCAGCGCGATGACCTCGAACAGCCCCAGGGGACCGCACGCGAAGAGCGCGACACCCCGGGCTTGGGGCAGGCGGCCGGGATCCTCGAGATAGCGGAGCACTCGATCCAGATCCGCCGCCACCGCTTCGCGCTCCCCCCGCGGCAGGGGGCGCTGGGCCAGGTCGGCGACCGTCTCCTTCACGCGGTTCTTCATCTTGATGAGGTACTTGCCGCGCGTCTTGTCGCGCGGCTCGAGCTTCAGATAGCAGGAGACGACGAGGTGGCCGCCCGACGCGATCGCGCCGAGGCGTTCCGCCGGACCGAGCGGCAGCGCCGCCATCAAAAGAACACCGGCTCCCGGTACGCGCCGTACACGCGCTCCAGCGCGTGCCGGATCTCGTAGAGCGTGCAGTAGGCGCGGGCGCAATCCAGCATCGGACCGATCACGTTCTGGTCCCCCTCCGCGGCCTGCCGCAGCGCTTCCAGACGCCGGTCGACCAGAGCCTGATCCCGCGTTGCCCGGACGGCCGCCACGCGTTGGCGCTGGGAGTCCTCGACGTCATTGGTGACCCGGAGCACCTCCACCGGATGATCGTCTTCCGAGATGAACTCGTTCACGCCCACGATGACCCGTTGCTGCCCCTCTACCTGCCGCTGGAACTCCGCGGCGGAGCGGGCAATCTGCCGCTGGAACCAGCCGCTCTCGATCCCCCGGACCACACCGCCGATCGACTGGATCTCGGCGAACAACGCCTCCGCTTCCCGCTCCAGCTGATCGGTCAGCGCTTCGAGATAGTAGGATCCCCCCAGGGGATCGATCACTTCGGGGATGCCCGTCTCGTGCGCCAGAATCTGCTGGGTCCGCAGGGCGACCTGCACCGCCTGCTCCGTCGGCAGGGCGAGCGTTTCGTCCAGCGAATTGGTGTGCAGCGACTGGGTGCCGCCGAGCACCGCAGCGAGCGCCTGATACGCGACGCGCACGATGTTGTTCATCGGCTGCTGCGCCGTGAGCGTCACGCCGGCGGTCTGGGAGTGGAACCGCAGCATCCAGGACCGCGGGTTCTTGGCGCCGTAGCGCTCACGCAAGTGGCGCGCCCAGATGCGCCGGGCGGCGCGCAGCT
>JBGPHP010000074.1:0-13367 GCA_041484445.1 Gemmatimonadota bacterium | reverse complement strand
CGACTTCGCCCCGAACATCGCCGCCAACCGCTCGGGCAGGTCGAGGGAAAAGACCGCGTTGCGCAGCTTGAGGAACGAAGTGGACTGCACGAACGGCCGCGCGTCGCCGGTGTTGATGCAGGCGTCGTTGCGCGCCTGCCCCGCCGCTGTGGCGCCGTCGGGGGCGAGGTTGTTGCAGTCGTACAGCGACAGCGTCTGGTTTTGCGCCACGCCACCGTCCTGCCACTCCCACATGAACGACAGCGACGCGCGGTGGAACGTGAATTCGTTCGAGAAGGACCACCGGAACTTCGGGTTGACCTGTCCCAGATAAATCACGTTGCCCTGGTCGTCGGTGCCGATGATCTGAGTGATCGGCCGCCCGACCTGCACGAAGAACTCGCCGTAGGCCAGCCCGTAGCCCGCGTTGGCGGGCCGGAAGCCCTGGGCGCCGCCCGGCAGATTCAGCTCGAGCACGCGGTTCTTGATGCTGGTGAAGTTCGAGCGGAACAGCCAGTCGAACTCCGGCGTGCGCACCGGCCGGATGCCGAAGCCGACCTCCAGACCTTCATTCTTGATCTTGCCGCCGTTCACGAACGCGAGCGAGAACCCGCTGGACGGCGCCGGGGTGACGGGGACGAGCAGATCGCTCGTCTTCCGCTGGAACAGCGTGAGCTCCAGGTTGGCCCGGCCATCCCACAAGGTCGCATCCACGCCCGCCTCGATCTCCCGGGTCAGCTCCGGCTTGATCGTGGGGTCACCGGAGGTGGCGTTCGCGGTGGTGCCGATGTTGCCGCCGATCACCTGCCCGCCCTGCAGCGTGGTGAACTTCTGTCCGAACAGCGGCTGGTTGCCGGTTTCCCCGTAGGCCGCCCGCAGCTTGACGTCGCTCCCCGTCCCGAGCAGGTCGGGCAGCCGGTAGGAGCCGCGGAACGACGGGAACAGATAGTACTTGCCGGCGTCGCCGTTGGCGCTGGTCCGCTCCGCCCGCACGCTCGCCGAGAGCAGCAGCCGCTGCTCCATGCCGAGCCATTCCTCCTGGCCGTAAACGGCGGCGGTGCGCTCGTGGACGTTCTCCTCGAACGGCGTGATCACGGAGCCTTGGTTGACGTTCTGCTGTCCAGCGAGCAGGCCGCGCGCGATGATGCGCGAGCGCGAGATCGCCCGGTCCTCCCACTGCAGGCCCGCGGCGGTCGTTGCCGTCCACGAGCCGGTGCCCGACGTGTAGGTGTGGATGGCGTTGAGGTTCCAGTTCGCGAACCGGCCGTCGGCGTTGGAAAGCACCGAGCCGCCGGGATTGGTCTGCCGCGCCTCGAAGTACAGCTCGGGCGGAGCGAACACGGCGTCCTTCTGATTGAAGAAGTCGATTCCCCCGGCGCCGACGAATTGCAGGCTGTGCTGCGCTGTCTGCAGCGCCTGATAGCGGAGATTTAAACCGCCGGTGAAGCGCACCGCAGTCTCGTCGTTGCTGCCCAGCGCCGTCGTCTGCAACGGGTTGGACCCCTGGTAGCTCAGGCCGCCGGGATCGGGGAACAGTCCGTTCACGGGCTTGAGCGGCACGAAGCCCGGGATGTAGGCGATCGCATAAGTGACGCTCGCGCCCGAGTTGTCGTTGTTGGTGAAGCCGCGCTGTGTGGTCGTCCGATCGAACGCCGACGTCAACGACATCGAGAACCGGTCGGAGAAGCTCTGGTCGACGTTGGCCCGCAGGTTCTGGCGCTGCGCGCCGGTATTGCTGATGATGCCGCCGTCCCCCTTCACACCGGCCGACAAATAATAGAGTGTGCCCGCCGCCCCGCCCCGCACGTCGATCTGGGTCTCGTTCGACAGCGGCTTGTTGCCGGCCAACTCGCGCAAGTGATCGTAGGTGGGGAGCCGGCCGTTCACCATGTAAGAAAGAATCAGAGCGTGCGCCGCCGTGTCGTAGCCGATTGGGTTGCCGAGGCTATCGTTTATTGGGGCGACGAACTGAGCGATCGCACTGGTCGTATCATACACCCGGGTCCCGGGCCCGCGCTGCAGCTCCGAAAACCCGACGCGCTGGGTGATGGTCGCCCGCGGCCGGCCCGATTGGCCGCGCTTCGTGGTGATGATCACGACGCCGTTCACCCCCTTCGACCCGTAGATCGAGGTCGCGGCCGCGCCGCGCAGCACCTGGTAGGTCTCGATGTCGCTGGGATTCAGATCGGTGAGCCGGTTGACCGGGTCGTCCTGCTTCTCCCCGTCGTTGCGCGTGGACTGCGGGTTACCGCTCGCCGTTACCGCGAACAACCCGGTGGACAGCGAGGCGTTGCTGACGATCACACCGTCCACTACGTACAGCGGGTCGGCGGCCCCGACCACGGTGTTCGAGCCGCGGATCTGGATCTGCGTGCCGCCGCCCGGCGCGCCCGAGTTCTGCTGGACGTAGGCACCCGGGACCCGGCCCTGCAGCGCACGGTCCAGGGCCGGCGCCGGCACGGCGTTGACCTCCGCGCCCGTCACGACCGTCGTGGCGACCGCGGAGTTGCGGCGCTCGACCCCGGTCTGCTGGCCGGTCACGACCACCGCTTCGAGGTTGAAGACATCCTGGTCGAGCTGCGCGTCGGCCGTGGCCTGATCGACCGCGACCGGAACTTCCCTGCGTTTGAAACCGATGCGGCGGAACAGGACCGTCAAGGCACGCGACGGCGCCGAGATCACGTACCGGCCGTCGTCGTGCGTCACGGCGGTGAACGCCGTTCCCACGATCGACACGGAGACGCCCGCGATGGGGCCGCCGCCGGTCACGGTGACGAGGCCGGTGATCTGACGTTCCTGCGCCCACGCGCCGGCCGCGCCAATTGCCACGAGCGCGGCCAATAGCAGACCCACACGTTTTCTCACAATCCCTCCAGGGGTGGGTGATACGCGGACAACGACGGCAGGATTGGTATCTTGCCGCCGAACGACGAGGCTCGCAAGCCGGGGGGGCTTCATACTCATGGCGCCCCGAGATCAGCCGTAGCCAGGAACCGGGGCGCCTTCCGCGGCTGCGCCGCCTGCTCATAGGAATAGGCGAGCTTGATGAGCAGGGGCTCGCTCCAAACTGTCCCAATAAAGGACATTCCCACCGGCAGCCCGTGCGCGTATCCGACCGGCACCGCCACGCTGGGATACCCGGACACCGCGGCGGGCGTCGACGAGGCGCCCAGGAAATGGTCCCCGTTCACGAGGTCCGTCGTCCACGGGGGGCTGCCGGTCGGCGCCACGATCGCATCGAGCTTCTGCTGCGCCAGCACGACGTCCAACCCCTCGGTGCGCGACAGCCGCCGGCAGTGCGCCAGCGCTTCGATATAGGCGTCGTCGGTGAGCGGCCCTTTCCCCTGGGCCATGGTGAAGATCTCCTGGCCGAAGTAGGGGAGCTCGCGGTCCTTCGCCTTGTCGTTGAACGCGATCAGGTCGGCCAGCGTCTTGTTCGGGGCCGCGGGCCCGAGCCCCGCGAGGTAGGTGTTCAGGTCCGCCTTGAACTCGTACAGCAGCACGGTGAATTCGGCGTCGTCGTACTCGCCCAGGTGCGGAATGTCGGTGGGATCCACGATCACCGCGCCGGCCTGCTTCATCACGTCGATCGCCGCCGCGAACAGGCGGTCGGTGGCCGCACTATAGCCCGTGACCTTGGCCCGGGCCACCCCGATGCGGGCGCCTTGCAGGCCCTTGGGATCGAGGAACTTGGTGTAGTCGCTCTCCACGCGCGCCGCGGCGGTGGCGGGGTCGTCGGGGTCGGCTCCGGCAAGCACCCCCAACAGCGCCGCCGCATCGGCGACGGTGCGCGCCATGGGGCCCGCCGTGTCCTGGCTGTGGGCGATCGGGACGATGCCGTGACGCGACACGAGCCCGAGCGTCGGCTTGATGCCGACCAGCGAGTTGGCCGAGGACGGGCACACGATCGAGCCGTCCGTCTCGGTCCCCACGCCGACCGCGGCGAGGTTGGCCGAGATCGCCGCCCCGGTTCCGGAGCTCGAGCCGCACGGGTTGCGATCCAGCGCGTACGGATTGCGGCACAGCCCACCCCGACCGCTCCAGCCGCTCACCGAATGCGTCGAGCGGAAGTTGGCCCACTCCGAAAGGTTCGTCTTGCCGAGCAGAATCGCGCCCGCGTCACGCAGGCGCCGGGCGACGGCGGCGTCGCGCGGGGCCGGCAGATCGGCCAGGGCGAGCGAGCCGGCGGTAGTCCTCATCTTGTCGCCGGTCGCGATGTTGTCCTTAATGAGGACCGGAATGCCGTGCAGCGGGCCCCGCACCCGCCCCGCACGCCGCTCGGCGTCCGCCGCATCGGCGGCCGCGAGCACATCCGGATTGGTTTCGATCACCGCCCGCAGCTGGCCGCGGCGATCGATCTCGTCGATGCGGGCGAGGTACATCTGGCACAGGCGCCGAGAGGTGTACTTCCCGCTCTTCAACCCGTCTTGCAGCTGGGCGAGCGTCACTTCCTCCAGCTCGAACGGCGCCGGCGCGAGCGTGCGGGGAACGCCAACGGATGACGCCTCGGCCGCCGCGGGCCGAGCGGCGGCGGCGAGCGCACCAACGCCCGCATAGTGAACGAAGTCTCGACGAGACAGGTACGGCATCGCGTGCTCCGGGGTGGCGAGGAGAACGGAGAATGTGCACCCCGGGGGCGTGCCCGGCTACCGAAGTTCCGGCGTCGGCTCGGGCACCTGATAGTCGATGACGACGCGCTGCAGCCGGCCGCGCAGCCTGCGGCGGACGCGGATGACCAACACCGCCGCCACCACGACGAGTCCGACGACGAGCCCCCACCACATCCCGACCGGTCCGGCGGCCGTATGCAGCCCGAGGTAGGCAGCGAGGGGCAACGCGATGACCCAGTAGCCGATGACGTTGACGATCAGCGGCGTGCGCGTGTCTCCGGTACCGCGCAGGATGCCGATCGACACGACCTGAGTCCCGTCGAACACCTGAAACACGCCGGCGAGCGGGATGAGCGTCGCCGCGATCGCCGCCACGGCGGGGTCGCTCGTGTAGACGTGCGCCAGGAGCCGCGGCACGGCGAGCAGCACCGAGCCGCTCGCCGCCATGAATCCGACGCCGCACACCAGCGCCGCGGCCGCGGCGCGGCGCGCTTCGGCCGGGTCACCGCGCCCGATCGCGTGCCCGACGAGCACCGAGGCCGCCATCGATACCCCGAGCGGCACCATGAACGTGATCGAGGCGAGATTCAGCGCCACCTGGTTCGCGGCCATGGGGACGGCCCCCAGGCGCCCCATCATGAACCCGACGAGACTGAAGATGCCGAGCTCGAGCTCGTACTGCAGGCCGATCGGGGCTCCCAGCGCGACGATGCGGCTCAGCGGCCCGAGAGCAAACGCGTCACGCCGCAGCGGGAACAGGCGGTGTCGCAGCCGGCGCCAGGCGAACGCGATCATGAACACTGCCAGGGCCCAGCGCGACAGCGTGGTGGCCCAGCCCGATCCGATCGCCCCGAGCCCCGGAACGCCGAGATGACCGAACACGAGCACCCAGTTCAAGGCCAGGTTCAGGAGATTCGCGGCGAGCGTAGCCCAGACCATCGGCGCCACTTCCGCCGTCGCCTGGAGCACCGAACGGACCAGCGTGACCAGGAGAAACGGCAGTAGGCCGCCGATCGCGATCCGCGTGTACGCCGTCGCCGTGGGCACCACCTCCACAGGCTGGTGCAGGGCCGAAAGGAATGGCCGCGCGGGCAGCAGCGCGAACGTGCAACCAATGGTGAGCAATACCGCCAGCACGAGGCCCCGTTGCACGGCACGGGCCACCGCGGTCTCCTCGCCCGCCCCCACCGCCTGGGCGACGATCGGATCGAGCCCCATCAGCACGCCCATGCCGAAGATCGCGACGGCGAGGAACAACAGATTGCCGAGCGCCACGGCCGCCATCGCTTCGGCCGACACGTGCCCGACGACGATCGTGTCCACGACCCCCATGCTCATCCAGCCGATCTGGATGGCGACGACAGGGATCGCCAGTCGCACCATGGCGCGGAGCTCGGCGCGGAAGCCGTGCGTGGTCGAGACGAGATCGGCCATGCCGCAAACTAGCCAGACAAAAAGACGGCGCCGAGCCCCGCTTGGGCTCGGCGCCGTCCCGACCGGGTCGCGCGCTAGCGAGCGCGGCGAATCGTCAGGGGCCCGTTCGTGGTCACGACCCGGACCGGGGCGCCGCCCTGGCCGAGGGTCGTCCGAATCCGATTCGTCAGGTGACCCTGCACGGTCACCGTGAGCGGGAACGCGACATCCATCGGGCCGTTCACCGTTCCCGTTTCGAGTCGCGCGTTATAGCGCTCCGGAATCGCGAGGTCGACGGGACCGTTCCGGGCCTCCGCGTCGAGGCCGGTGCCGTCCCATTTGGAACCGGACAGCTCGACGGACAAGGGCCCGTTCTGCACGCGGGCCGTGATGTCCCCGCCCACTCCCGAGAGCGATACCGGACCGTTCTGCGCCCGCAGGTCCATCGTCCCCGATACGTCCTCGACCGAGAGCGGGCCGTTCACCGTTGCCAATGAGAGATCGGTATGGCGGGGAACGTATACATCGAAGCTCACGGACCACTGCGTGCGCCAGAGCGTCTCGGGTCCGGTGGCGCGAATCGAGCTGCCCGCGGCTTCGATCCGGACCTGGTCCAGCAGCCGGCCGGCGTCCTTGTCGCTGCGCGCGCTGGCCTCGATCTTCGCCACCACGGCGATCGAATCCCGATCCCAACCGTAGATCGCGACACCACCGTTCTGGCCGGGATCAACCGTCAGCACTCCCGCGGCCGGCCGCATCCCCGTTTCGCGCACCTGACAAGCGCGGGGCCGGTCGCCCCAGTCTCCGCTGCGGCAATCCGCCAGCCAGCGGGCGGCATCGTGTTGTGCGGCGAGCGTCGTCGCTGCGCCGAGCGCGAGGAGTGCCGCGGCGCTGGTGTTCGAGCAGAACCGGCCGATCGTCATTGGGGACCTCGTGGGTGGACGGACATTCCTCCCTTTGACGCAGCGTGAGCCCGGAAGGTTGCGGAGTCCGGCGGTGTCGCGGGTTCACCACGGCAACCACGCGCAACTGCTCTGACGGGCGGGAGATGTGACCGCCGGCAGCGTCGTGACGGTGAGCCGGCTCACCAGGTGGCGCCGAGGGCACGCAAATCCCTCTGGGCACCCTACTTGCGTGATTTCGCCTGAAGTGAATCATTCACGGATTCGGCTGGAGACGGCATTGCGACTCAGCACCATCGAACAGTCTATCTCGAAGCACTCCCGGATGCTGCATCTCGACAGCATCCGGAACCGGATATTGCTGTTCGCGGTGCTGGCGACGCTCGTTCCATCGGTGGCGACGGCCTGGATCGCGTACTCCCGTCTGAAAGTGTCCCTGAACGACAAAGTCACCCAGGAAGTCGCCGGCGCGAGCAAACAAAGCGCCCACGCGGTCGCGCAGTGGCTCAAGGACCGGGTGTACGACCTGCGGGTCTTCGCCAGCTCGTACATCGTCACGGAGAATCTGGAGGAGATGGGGCGGCCCGGCCCGGACGCGCCGCAGCTGCGCCGGCTCAACGAGTACCTCGCCTCGGTCCGCGAGCGCTTCGGCGACTACGTCGAGCTGATGGTGGTGGACCAGCAGGGTCGCGTGCTGGCGACGAGCGGGCGGCAGGTCCGGACGGTGAAACTGCCGCCGCACTGGGCCAACGACGTGACCACCGACGGTATCTCCTTCGGCGATCCGTACCGCGACGAGGCCCTGGGCGCGACGCTCCTCGTCGCCGCCGTCCCGATCCACGGTCCCAGCTCCCGGCTCGTCGGTGCCCTGGTCGCCAAGATCGGCTTCGGGTCGGTGGATCAGATGTTCCGGCAGTACGCTCCGGAAGATTCGGGGCGGATTTTCCTCGTGACCACGGAACCCGGCACGGGTGAGGCCGGCACGATCGTCACGGGCCGCGGTGCCGGCACCCGGCTGCTGCCCACGACGTTCGATCGGATGGCCAAGCTCGACGGCGGCGTCGCCCGCTACAACAGCTTCGACGGCCAGAGCGTCCTCGGCAGCCTGTTCCGCGATCCGGAAGTGCGCTGGGGCGTGGTCGCCGAGACGCCGGCGACGGTCGCCTTCAGCCAGGTTACCCGGCTGCGCCGCTTGATGGTCGCCCTCCCCGCGGCGCTGCTGGGCGGGATCGGACTGATCGCCTACGTACTGGGTCTGCTCATCGTGCGGCCGCTCGACCGCCTCACGAAGGGCGCCGCGAAGGTGGCGGCCGGCAACCTCGAGGTGGACCTGCCGGTCATCTCGGGCGGGGAGGTCGGATATCTCACCCAGGTCTTCAACAACATGGTGGTGCGGTTGCGGGAGGGACGCGAGGCGCTCGATGCGGCGAACGACACGCTGCGCAAGAAGAATGAAGAGCTGGAGCGCGTCTCGGTGACCGACGGCCTGACGGGGCTCTACAACCGGCGCCGCCTCATGGAAGTCTTGAGCGACGAAGCGCGCCGGTCACAGCGGCTGAAGCACACCTTCGCCGTCCTGATGGTGGACGTGGATCACTTCAAGAAGTACAACGACAGCTTCGGTCACCCCGCGGGCGACGTCGTGCTCACCCGGGTGGCCGCCCTGCTCCGCGAGGCGACCCGCGAAGTCGACTTCGTGGCCCGCTACGGCGGCGAAGAATTCCTCGTCATGCTGCCGGAAACCGGCATGCCGGAAGCGCTGGAGATCGCCGAGCGCATCCGCAGCCGCATCGCCGAAGAGGCGTTCCCGAGCCGGCGCATGACCGTGAGCATCGGAGTGGCGGAATTCCCGCTGCATGGCGGGACGCCCGAGCAGGTGATCGCCGCGGCGGACGAGGCGCTGTACGAAGCCAAGCGCGAAGGCCGCGACAAGGTGCGGCGCGCGGGATTGAAGCTGGTGCGGCCGCCCACGCCCAAGGAGCGCGCGGGGTAGCGACGCCCGTCTAGCTGCCGCTGTCGGTGCGCTTCTGCACCAGGTTGTAGAACACCCACCCACCCCTGCCGCTGTCGTCCGCCACCCGCAGCCACTGATCCACGTAGGATATCCCCGTGAGGCGGACCCCCGCATCGAGCGTCGACAGCACGCGAAACGTCGTGCCGGGACCTTCCCGGATCTTGCAGCGGCCCACGGTACGGAGGGACAGCGGAACGGTGAACATGGTCTCGCCCGGGCGCAGCGACGACGCATCTCCGGACACGCGACTGCGCCCCACACTGGCCTGCGCCTTCGCCTGATTCGCGAGGTAGAGGGCCCCCCCGTAGTTCTGACGATCGAATTCGTCTGCGGCCTCCTTCAGCATCTTCGCGGCGCGGGCGACCTCCGGACTCGCCTGACCGCGGGCCGAGCGGCGCAACGTCTGCAGCACGATCTGCGCTTCCGCCATGCCGGAAGCGGCTTCGGCACGCGTGGCCAGGGTCTGCACCTTGGCCATCGAGCGCACCACCTCACGGCTCGCGGCATCGAGCCGGGCCTGGAGATCCTCGACCTGGGCATCACGATCCAGCAGCTGGAGCTCGAGCCGTGTGACGCGTTGCTCGAGGTCGCGATCCCGCACCGTCACGGTCTCGGTCACGACCCGCGTCACCGGCGTGGGGTCCGGGACGGGCACGGGGTCCGGTGCACGATGCGCACAGGCGACGAGCCCCAGGAGGGCGGCGCAGGCGATGGCAGCAGGGCGCGGCGACGTCATGGCGGAGAATCTGTGTCGGCAAACGCGGGGCCGTGAGGGTTGCCGCAGGGCGCGGCCGCGGGGTCTCTCGCTAACTCTCGACTGCAGAGCTGCTTACAGGACGTGGCGGTGCACGCCGGACGACCCAATCGAGGCCCCCGTCCTCTCACTCCGCCAGAATCTTGGCGATCTCCGTGGGGTCGTCGGCGCCGATCACCAGCCGGGTGTTGGTCGCGAGATAGCAGAAGCGAACGTTGATCCCCGCGTCGGCGACCCGGCGCAGCATGGTCGCCGCGACCCCGGGGCGGTCCTCGACCCCGATCACGGCCACCACCCGCTCGTCGCGGACCCGCACGCCGGCCGAGCGCAGGGCTCGGGTGGCGCCCCCGGCGTCTCGGGTGAGCAGGTGCAGGACCCCGTCGAACTCGGTGACGCCTTCGACGTTGATCCCCGTCCGTCCCAGCGCCTCGAGCGCCGTCACCAGCGCGCCTGGACGGTTGGTCTGCAGGGTGATGGTCAGGTCGGTCGCCGTCTGCATGATGCGGAAGCTATCACCTCCGGCAAAGTCACCCCACCGTGAGGGCGGCGAGGGCGGCGAGCGCGGCGAGCGCGATCAAGGGGGCGAGGATGTCCCGCACGGCAGCGCGACGGATTGACATAGGACTCTATGGTGCGCCCGCCGGCGGGCCACGCGCCGTGACCCGCGTTACCGGGATGTGGGTCGTCGCAAGCGCCCTAGGGAAGGCGGTGCAGCTCGACCCGGCGGTTCTGCGCCCGGCCGGCGGCCGTGGTGTTGCTGGCGACCGGGTTCGCCGAGCCATAACCCCGAGCCGACAGCCGCCCTGCCCCCACACCCCGGCTCACGAGATAGGCGCGCACCGCCTCCGCGCGCAGCTGTGAGAGACGCACGTTCGTCCCCGGCGCCCCGGCGTCATCGGTGTATCCGGCGATCTCCACGCGAACGTCGGGATGGGCTGACAGCGCGGCGGCGATCCCGTCGAGCACCCCGTACGACCCCGGGGTAAGGGCTGAGCTGCCCGTTTCGAAGCTCACCCCGCGGAGGATGACCGGTCCGCGAACGGGCAGCAGCGCCGCGGTAGAGTCTCGCGCCGGACAGCCGCCGGCATCGACCGCGACGCCCCGAGCGGTTCCCGGACAGCGATCGAGCTGGTCCGCCACCCCATCCGCGTCGGTATCGAAGGGGCACCCACGGGCGTCTACCGCGCTGCCCGCCGCGGTGCCGGCGCACTGGTCCATGCCGTCGAACACGCCGTCCCGGTCGGCGTCGATCGGGCACCCGGTGCGATCGACTTGTGCCCCCGCGGGGGTGTTGGGGCAACGGTCGATCCCATTGGCCACCGCGTCCGCATCGGAATCGAGGGGACAGCCGCGCCGATCCACCGGTACGCCCGCGGGCGTGCCGGGGCAGGCGTCGCGCGCATCGGCGACCTGATCACGATCCGCATCTCCCCCCGATCGCGATGGCGCGAACATCGAGAGACCGATCGATCCCACCAGATGCCCCGCCCACTTGCCGCCGAAGCGAGGATCGGTGCTGGGCGCGTAGATCGCCCGCCCTTCGAGACGGATAGCGGCGCCGTTGAACAGGAAGACCCGGTCGCCGACGGCGCCATGGACGGCATGGTCGGCAAAGTCATACGGGGCGTTCCCGCCGTAGTCGATCCGGGTGTAGCCGCCCAGGACGTAGGGGAGGTTGCGGGCGCCCGCGCCGACGTTGAGCACGAGGCTGGCGCTGCCCCAGCGCACGGTCGTGAACACGAACGGGACCTGGGTGCGCGGCTGGGCGAACCCGCCCTCGAATTCCACGGACAGCCGGCGGGTGAAGAAGTAGCCGACATGCGCCCCCGCCCCCACCCGGCGTCCCAGTCCCATCAGCTCGTCGTAGCGGGTGACACTGACGGCGCCCCCGAACTCGATGCTCCTGGCGCGCTGCGCACCCCCGCTGGCCGTCGCGCAGACCATCAGGGCTCCGACCAGACATGACGACCTCATGTGACCCTCTCCTGGGTGCGGGCTTTGGCTTCGTATAGGTCCCGGTCCGCTGCCGCCAGCATCGTCTCGACCGTCTCGCCGTCGCGGGGATAGAGCGACAGCCCGGCGCTCGCGCTGACGGCGGGGACTTCGCTGTCCGCCGCCAGCCGCTCGGCGATGCGAACCGTCACCTGTCGCGCCTCCAATTCGCCCGTTTCGGGGAGGATCAGCGCGAATTCATCGCCGCCGTAGCGCGCGGCGGTGTCGATCGCGCGGCAGGAGTGGCGCAGCACTTCCCCCACCCGACAGATGGCCCGGCTCCCCACCAGGTGCCCGTAGCGATCATTGATGCGCTTCAGGCCGTCCAGATCGAGGAACAGCACGGCGAACGGGCGCCCCGTCCGGACGGAACGGCGGATCTCTCCGGCGAGCACGGAGATCAATTGCCGGTAGTTGGCCAGCCCCGTCAGGGGGTCGGTAACCGACATCAGCCGCAGCCGCTCGGTGGCGCGACGCCGGGCGGAGACCACGGCGGCGATGGTCAGGGTCATGAGCGACACGACGCCCATGAACGCCTGCAGCAAGAGCAGCGATTCGTTCTGGGTGCCGCGCACGAACGGCCCGTAACCCCACAGCGACCCGCGCACCGCGATCCCGGCCAGCAACAGGAGGGCGGCCGCCGCCTCACGCGGCTCGAAGCGCAACGACGCCCACAGGAGGAACGGGATGCAGAGGAAATCCAGCGGGTAGTTCTTGTCCGGGAAGAGGCCGCCGAACACCAGCTGGCTCACCACCACCAGCGACAGGAGCAGCACGCCCGTTTCGAGCACCTGCCAGCGCCGCCAGTGGTGCACCGAGGGCCGGCTCCACAGGACGAGCACCGGCGTCACGACGAGATCCGCCGCGGCGCCGCCCAGCCACCAGGTCAGCCAGATCGATCCGTACTCGGTCCAGCGGGCGGAGCCGGTCAAGGACAGCGTCGTGGCGCCCCAAGTGGCGCTCAGGGTCGCGCCGATGACGGCGGCGAGTCCGGCGAAGCGGAAAATGTCCCGGGGGCGGTCGAAGCAGTCCAGACCGTTGGCGTAGCGGTTGACCAGGTAGGCGCCGACCACGCCTTCCAGGGTGTTCCCGATGGCGATGGCGGCGGAGCTGGCGATCGAGCCGGCGATGGTGAAGTTCACCAGGAACGCGCCGAGCAGAATGGCTGGCCACACCCGATACCCCAGAATCAGGAACGCCGCGAGTCCGATGCCGGCCGAAGGCCAGACCGGTGTCGCGCTGGCGTTTACGAACGCCAGGCGGAGCCCGATCTTTCCGGCCACGAAGTAGATCGCGGCCAGCGCGGCCAGGATGACCAGGTCGCTCGCGGTCCGGGACAGCGTCACCGTTTTCATCTCGGCGTAACCATAGTCATTCGAGGGCAGGTTTCCGGGTGATACCCGTCACGAGGCGGGCGGCCGGGCCGTCCCGGCACTCGGGGTCAGTCGACGGGAACGACGTCGGCCAATCCGACCGGCACGGGAGCACGGCGCCGGCTCAGGCGCTGCTGGAGCGCGTCGAGGTAGGTATAGAACACCGGCGTCACGTACAGGGTGACGATCTGCGAGAACGCGAGTCCGCCGACCACCGCGAGTCCCAGCGGGCGCCGCGACTCCGCGCCCGAGCCCCAACCGACGGCGATCGGGAGGGTGCCCATCAGGGCCGCCATGGTCGTCATCATGATGGGCCGGAACCGCACGCTG
>JBGPHP010000073.1:0-13429 GCA_041484445.1 Gemmatimonadota bacterium | reverse complement strand
GAACATCGTCAATCTGTTCGCCGAGAGCGGCGACGTCGTCAACAGTGCACATCGGACCAAGACGCTGTCGTCGGAGTTCTCGGGGCTGCTGGATGAGGCGGCCCAGGCGGCGGCGTTGGAAGCCGACGGCACGACGATCGATCTGCGGGGCAGCTGCCAGGGGTGGGGCAAGCCGGTGAACTGCGAGTCACTGCGCCGGGTGGAAGCCCGGTTCGGGGACGGCAACGGCGAGTACAGCCTGGCGGAGCAGTCGCGCGCGCTGAACACCTACTACGATGCGTTCTTCGGCGCGTACCGGTTCAACAGTCAGGGCCGCAGTATCCGCATCGGTTTCGAAACGAGTTTCTGAGCAAGGTCGTGGGCGGCGCCCGAGCCGGGCGCCGCCCACGGTGTTCAGAAGAGGTTGGTCGTCCGCACCCGGAAGTCCACGTTATCCTGCACCCACTTCCAGAGCGCCGCCTGGCGCTCGAGCGGGACGTCGGGCTGCACCTGCATGTGCCACCCCTGCATCACCTGCGCCTCCTCGGTCCACAGACGGACTCGCTTGCGACGCACCAGGCGCTTCCAATCCTCTCCTACGGTCGGGCTCGCGTACAGCAGCCGCACCGTCACGCTGCGGGAGAGGTACTCGAGCGGGGTGAGGTCGATTCGGGAATACGGAGACTCGCCCGCCGCGAGTCGCGTGCCGGGCGTCACGTCCGGCACACCGTCGCTCAGGAGCACGACGTTGAGCGGTGCCAGAATCAGCCCGCGCTCCTTGATGAGGCCGGATACGCGTCCGAAGAACGCGTTGAAGTCGGTGTAGGCGTCCATCGGCGGGAACCAGGTGCGCAGGTCCGCCGCGATCTGATCCACCGTCCGCCCCTGGAAATCGTTGATCGGGTGGAACGGCTTGGGCTCCCCCGGCCGCGCACCGCCGACCGACCCCACGAAGAGCGCGGTGGGCGTGCGGAGCCCGCCCAGGGCGTTGAGGTGGGCGTACAGATAGTGCGCGGCGAAATCCACCGCATCGTCGTACAGCCGGGCGTCGCGGAACGAGCCGCTGACGTCGATGCCGAGGACGAGAGTCGACGCTGCCGGCTTCGTCTCCTCCGCCGCCTGCTCGGTCCGCGCGCAGCCCACGAGGAGGACTGTGGCCGCCAGCGCGCCGAGTCGCGCGCAGGGCCGCGTCACGAGGTCGCTCCGGGCAGGGGATGGCGGGCGCCAGGAGCGAGCTGCGGCGTGTTCGCCAGCACCTGCTCCAGGTTTCGGAACGGCAGCGTGAAGACCGGTCGCCCGAGGATCACCACGACGGCGAAGTTCACCCCGGCCGCGAGCAGCTGCAGCACCGGGAGAGAAAGCAGCTCGAAGGTCTCCCGCGCTTCCCGTTTGAACCATTCGGTTTCCGCCTTGAGCGCGGCCACCGGACCACGCCAGAGCTCGCCCGACTCGAGGTCGACCGTCGCCCCGGCGCGCTGCGGACCGGCGATGTTTTGCCGCCCGAGCACGCCCAGCAGGGCAGGGGTGCCGAAGCGGCCGAACAGGAACCAGGTCATAGCGCGCACGCCGATCCATCCGAAGGACGCCATGGCCAGCGTGGAGAAGAACCCAAGCTGGAAGCCGGTCTGCTGCGCGATCCACGGGGTGATGGCGTCGATCAGCTCGCGGTAGAGAAACATCACCTCGAAGAACATGACGAACCCCTCGACCAGGGCCATCGACACGATCTGCGAGATCTTCTTCGAGTGGATCGCTTCGACCAGGGCCTGGATGGCGGCGAAGCTGCCGGAGATGAGAATGAACAGGAACGGCCAGAGAATGAGGGTGACCGCCCAGCTCGAGAGCTCCGATCCGGTGAGGTCGGCGAGCACTTCGGTCAGGGTGGGTCGCAGGGTGAACGTGAACACGGTCGCCTCGAGGGCGGACCAGAGCAGGATGAACAGGAACGCGATCCAGGGAACTCCCGGCTGGAAGTACTGGCGCGTCGCCCAATCGAGCAGCGCGAACGGGCTCGTGAAGATGAACTTGATGAGGCGGACCAGCAGCGACCCAGCCAGCTTCACCAGGCTCCAGACCCACCCGACCAGCACCACGCCGAGACGAACCAGGCCGGCCCAGTAGAACCAGGTCATCCGGCCCGCATCCCACCACGAGACCAGCAGAGACGTGAGAAAGCCGCCGCGCCCGGACCGGAACGGCAGCGTGTACAGCGACGCCATCGTGCACCACAACCCGGCGATGAGGAGCGCGCACGGCAGGAGCATGAGCGCGCCCTTGAGCGCGATCACCCAGCCGTTGGGGCCGCTCACGGCGAAGCCGAGCGCGGCGCCCTGCCAGTCGAGAATCCACGTGAAGGGGGACGCGAGGAACCGGAACGTGTCCTGCCATTGCGTGGGAAAGGCTTGCTGCAAGGATGCGAGCATCCGCTCACCTCCAGAAGGTCTCGGTCGGTGACGAAGAGGAGTGGCACAGCGAGCAGTCGATCATCTGTTGGAGCCGCGTGTGTCCGCGGTCGGGAGATGTATACCCTGCTCGCGGGCGTCGGCAGGTGACGGCAATCACGCGCTGCGGGGGCAGGTGGCAAGTGGCCGTCGCCGTGGCGAATACGTACGACACCCCGCCGATGTGCCACACTTCGCGTAGCCCGGGCGCCACAGGCGGGTGAGGCGTTCTTCCCGCTCGTCGCTGCCGCGTAACTGCCCGTGAGTAAAGTACTTTGGCACGGAAAGTGCGAAGTGGGCCGTTCGAGGCCCCTTCAACCTGGTTTTGACAATGCGCGCATCGCGTCTGTTCTTCTCGCGCCGACCGGCGCTTGCCCTCGCTTCCATCACCGTCTCACTGCTTGCCATTACGTGCGCCAAGGACACCTCGCAGCCCCCTCCGGGCGCGACGCAATTGGCGTTCAAGGTGGATCCGACGAGCGCACCGGCCGGGTCGGCGGTCGCGCCCGCAGTGGTCGTCGAAGCGCGCGACGCGCAAGGGGTCGTCGTCTCGGATTTCACCGGTACCGTCACCGTATCGATCGAGACGAACCCCGGCGGCGGGACGCTGACGGGCCCCACGACCGCGACCGCGGTGGCCGGCGTGGCGACCTTCAGTACCCTCAGCATCAACAAGAGCGGCACCGGTTACAAGTTGAAGGCTTCCGCCGGATCCCTGACCACCGCCACCAGCGCCTCATTCAACATCATCGCGGGTCCGGCGAGCCAGCTCGTCTTCACGGCCCTGCCGGCCTCCGGCGTCGCGGGCAGCGGGCTCGTCCCCGCGGTCACGGTGACCGCGCGCGATGCACTGGGGAACGTGGGGGACAGCTACACGGGATCGGTGACGGTCGTCATTACGGGCGGGTCGGGAACCGCAGGCGCCACGTTGTCGGGTACGACCACCATGTCGGCAGTCGCGGGCATCGCCACGTTCGCCGGCCTCAGCATCGACAAAGTCGGAGCCGCCTATACCCTCGCCGCCACCGGGACGGGATTGCCCGGCGCCACGAGCACGGCGTTCGATATCACGCCGGGTCCCGCCAGCCTGCTCATCGTCAGCGTCCAGCCGAGCTCCGTCGTCGCCGGGCAGAACATCGCCCCGGCGGTCGTGGTGACGGCACGGGACAACATGGGCAATACGGCGACCGGATTCGCGGGCGTGGTGACGCTGGGGATCACCCCGGGCACCGGCACCGCGGGCGCGACGCTCGGAGGCACGCCGAGCGTCGGGGCGGTCGCGGGCGTCGCGACATTCAACACGCTGAGCATCGCCAAGGCGGGTAACGCCTATACCCTCGCGGCATCGGCCTCGAGCGTGACGGGCGCGACCACCGGCCCGTTCGACATCGCGATCGGCCCGCCCAGCAAGCTCGTGTACGGGATCGCTCCCACCACCACATTCGCCGGAGCACCGATCGCGCCCGCCGTACAGGTGGTGGTCGCGGATGCCGCGGGCAACACCGAGACGACCTACACCGGCAACGTGACGGTCGTGCTTGGCGCAAACCCGGGCAGCGCCCTGCTGTCGGGCGCCACGACGGTGGCAGCCGTGGCCGGCGTCGCCACGTTCAGTGATCTGCGGCTCGACAAGAGCGGGACGGGCTACACCCTGTTGGCCGCCGCCGCCGGGCTCACCGGCGTCGCGAGCCCCGCGTTCGACAACCTCGCCGCGGCCGGCAATCAGCTCGTCTTCACCGTCGAGCCCCCCGCGACGACGGTGGCGGGTGTCGGCATCGCCCCCGCCATTCAGGTGGCGGTCCAGGACTCCTTCGGCAACACGTCCACGGGCTACAACGGAGACGTCACGCTGGCCATCGGCAACAACCCGGCGGGTGGGACGCTGGCGGGATCGGTGACGGTCTTGGCGGTCGCCGGCGTCGCGACGTTCCCCGGCTTGAACATCGACCGGGCGGGATCGGGTTACACGTTGACGGCTTCGGCGTCCGTGCTCACGGTCGCGACGAGCTCGGCGTTCGACATCGTTCCCGGCGCCGCCAACCACCTCGTGTACGGGCAGCAGCCGGGCTCCACCACCGCGGGCATCGCGATCGCCCCGGCCGTGACCGTACGGATCGTCGATCTCGTCGGCAACACAGTCACCAGCTTCTCCGGCCAAGTGGCCCTCGGCATCTCCGTGGGCACAGGCACCGGCGGCGCCACCCTGATGGGGAGCACCACGGCCACCGCGACGGGCGGCGTGGCGTCGTTCACGACGCTCAGCATCGACAAGAGCGGCACCGGGTACACGCTGCTCGCCCTGTCGTCCGGGTTGACGGGGGCGACGAGCGGTCTCTTCGACATCGCCGCCGGCCCGGCCGGCCAGTTGGTCGTCTCGGTGCAACCCGGCACGGTCACCGCCGGCGCGCCAATCACACCAGGGGTCGAAGTGCGGGCGCTCGATCTGCTGGGAAACCTCGCGACCGGTTTCAACGGGAACGTGACCGTGGCCATCTCGAGCGGCACCGGGACCGCGGGTGCGACCCTCGGCGGGACGATTACGGTCGGCGCCGCGAACGGCGTCGCGACGTTCAACGGGCTGAGCATCGACAAGGCCGGCACGGGCTACACCCTGTCGGCAACGGCAGGCGGCGTGAGCGACGCGACGACTGCGACGTTCGACATCATGGTGGGTGCGGCGACGAAGCTGGCGTTCTCGGCGCAGCCGGGGAACACGGTCGCGGGCGTCGCGATCGGACCGGTGAGCGTGACCGCGCAGGATGCGGCCGGCAATACCGTTCCTGGGTTCACCGGCAATGTGACCGTGGCGATCGGGACCAACCCCGGGGCCGGGAACCTGACGGGTACCGCGACCGTAGCGGCGACGTCCGGTGTGGCGACGTTCGGTACGCTGAACATCGACAAGAGCGGCACCGGCTACACGTTCGCGGCCACTGCGTTGGGATTGACGGACGCGGCCAGCACGGCGTTCAACATTACGCCGGGACCGGCCGCGCAGCTGAGCTTCACCGTGCAACCGACGGCCGCCGCCGGCGGGGCGAACATCACTCCGGCCGTTCAGGTGACGGCGCTCGATCAGCTGGGCAACGTGGCCACCGGGTTCACCGCCAGCGTGACCATGGTGCTCGGGACGAACCCCAGCGCGGGCATTCTGTTGGGGACGACGAGCGTCGCGGCCGTGGCCGGCGTGGCGACGTTCTCCACCCTCAAGATCGACAAGGCGGGCATCGGGTACACGCTGGCCGCCAGCGCGACGGGCCCGTCCGGCGCCACCAGCGCAGCGTTCGACATCACGGTGGGTGTGGCGACGAAACTCGCGTTCACCGTCGCGCCGATCAACACCGTGGCCGGGGTAGCGATTACGCCCGCGGTCGAGGTGACGGCGCAGGACGCGGCCGGGAATCCGGTGCCGACCTTCGTGGGCAGTGTGACGGTGGCCATCACCGCGGGCACGGGCACCAGTGGGGCGCTGCTGCGGGGCACGACGACGGTCGGGGCCGCGCTCGGCGTCGCCGCCTTCAACACGCTGAGCATCGACAAGAGCGGCAACGGCTACAAGCTCACCGCCACGTCGGCCGGACTCACCTCGGTGACGAGCGGCACCTTCAACATCACCACCGGTCCCGCGGTCAAGCTGGGCTTCACCGTCCAGCCGCCGGCGACGGCCACGGCCGGCGCGAACATGAGCCCCACGATTCGCGTGGCGGCCCAGGACTCGCTCGGCAACACCGTGACGACGTTCACCAACAACATCCTGATGGCGATCGGCACCAATCCGTCGGGAGGCGTGCTCACCGGGACGACCACCGTCAAGGCGTCCGCCGGCGTCTCCTCGTACTCGACCTTGAAGATCAACCTGACGGGTGTCGGGTACACGCTCGTGGCCACGTCGGCCGGATTGCTCGATGCCATCAGCACGCCGTTCACGGTGAACCCGGGGACGGCGACGCAGCTCGCCTTCACGACGCAGCCGTTGTCGACCCGCAAGGGCACCGTGATGCCGGCGGTCCGGGTCTCGGCGCTCGACGCCCAGGGCAACCTGGCGACGGCGTTTACGGCCAACATCACCGTGGCCATCGGCACCAACCCGAACTTCGGGACCTTGGGCGGCACCAAGATCGTGAAGGCGGTCGCCGGCGCGTCGAACTTCTCGACGCTCACCGTCGACTCGGCCGGGAACGGCTACACGCTCACCGCCACGGCGGCCGGCCTGACGGGCGGGACGAGCGCGGCGTTCGACATCACCGCCGGTGACCGGCTCGAGTTCACCGTCCAACCGGCGCTGACGTCGCCGGCCGGCGCGGTGATCACACCGGCGATCGTGGTGACCGCCAAGGACACCCTGGGTGCGGTGCTGACGGGGTTCATCGGCAACGTGACCGTGGCGCTCGTGGGCGGCACTGGGACGCCGGGCTCTACCTTGTCCGGTACGAAGACGGTCGCCGCGGT
Source organism: Gemmatimonadota bacterium (assembly GCA_041484445.1). Taxonomy (GTDB): domain Bacteria; phylum Gemmatimonadota; class Gemmatimonadetes; order Gemmatimonadales; family GWC2-71-9; genus DASTHG01. Next base: position 6,560 of record JBGPHP010000073.1, on the reverse strand, counting down.
CGCGGGGGTCGCGACATTCTCCACTCTGAGCGTCGACAAGATCGGCACCGGCTTCAAGATCAGCGCGGCAGCTTCGGGACTCTCGTCCGCGACGAGCACGGCGTTCAATACGGTCGGCGGCATTGCGGTGAAGCTCGGCTTCGTCGTACAGCCCGTGAGCACGCCGGCCGGGGCGATCATCCAGCCCGGCCTCCAGGTGGCCGTCCAGGATGCGGGCGGCGTCACCGTCAAGGGCGTCACGGGCTCGATCACCATCGCGATCGGGAACAACCCCTCGGGTGGTGTGCTGAGCGGCACGCTCACGGCGCCGATCAACGCGGGGGTGGCATCGTTCGCCAACCTGAGCATCGACAAGGTGGGGACGAACTACACCTTGGCCGCTTCGTCCTTGGGCCTGACGGGCGCCACGAGCTCGGCGTTCAACATCACCGCGGCCGCGACGGTTCACCTGGTGTACAGCGTGCAGCCGGTGACGACGACCGCCGGGGTCGTCATCCCGGCCGTATCGGTCCAGGCGCTCAACGCCTCCAACGCACTGGTGTCGAGCTTCACCGGGCCGGTCACGGTGGCCATCGCCGCCGGGACTGGAGCGAACGGTGCGGTGCTGCTGGGAACCGCTACGGTCAATGCGGTGGGCGGGGTCGCGACCTTCTCCACCCTGGTCATCCAGAAGTCCGGGACCGGGTACAAGCTCTCGGCCGCGTCGCCGGGCGTGGCGGGCGTGAACAGCGCCTCGTTCGCGATCAATTCGGACGTCGCCATCACGGTCCACTACGGCTCACAGCCGGTCTCGACAGCCGCGGGGGTGCCTATCCCGGCGTTCGACGTCGATGTGCGCGATCAGTTCAACAACGTGGTGCGAACGTTCGTCGGGAGCGTCACCATCTCGATCGCCAGCGGGACTGGGGCCGGCGGCGCCGTGCTCTCGGGGACGAAAACCCTCACGCTGGTGTCGGGCATCGCGACGTACTCGGACCTGAGCATCAATCTCCCCGGGTCGGGCAACAGCGCGTACCGCTTGTCGGCGGCCGTGGCCGGGTTGACGTCGGCGCTGAGCAATGCGTTCAGCATCAACTAGCGGGAGCAGTCGGTAGGAAACGGGGCGCGGGCCGTCGTCCGAGAGGATGACGGCCCGCGTCGTTTACCGCTTGACGGGCGAGGGTGTCCCGTCAAGTTTTATGGCGCTTTCCTGCGAGGCTAGCGATGACGCTCCAACAATGGGCGAGACTCCAGACCGACGTCAACGTCAAGCTCCGCCGGGGCGCGTGGTACCGCATCGTCAAGCTCGGCGCCGTGGACGCGGTGCTCGATGTGAACCGGCAGCCGCTGACGGTCAGCCGCACGCTGCTGCAAATCGTGCAGGTCCCGCCCAGCCGGTGGAGTGTGGTGCCGGCCCCGCGCAACGCGCTGCGGTTTCCGTCGAGCTGGGGTGAGCGCTACGCGGTGTGCCCGTCCTGCCGCGGTCGCTCGCCGCTCGAAGGCCGGCCGACGACGATGCGCTGCACCCGCTGCAACGGCCTGTACGAAGTGGCTTGGAACGAGCCCTATCTGCTGAGCGCGTAACGCGCCCGCCGACACGACCGATGACTTCACCGCAGCCCATTCCCGAGCCGCGCCGCCCGTCACTGGTGGGAGGACGCTTCTCCCGCCCGTCGATCGGGTTCCCGGTCAAGACCAGCCGGTGGCGGACCTTCTGGCAACCTCCCGTGCCGGTGCTCATCGCCGCCGGAGCGGGCGGGGAAGTGCTGGTGGCGCGCACCCGGCTCTGGTTGACGCTGGTCGTCCTGGTCATTCCGTTGATCGATCTGCTACAACGTCCGGGCGTTCGCGAGGTCTACGTGGGGCTCGGCGCCGCCGTGCTGGGCGTCGTCCTGGCCGCGGCGGCCTACCGGCTGGCGCAGGGACGGGTGTACACGCCGTCGATCGGGTTCGCGACGAGCCTGCTCGACGTCTCGCTGGTGAGCGCCGTGCTCTGCACCTTCCTGGTGCTGCATCAGCCGCTCACCGCGGTGAACAGTCGCGTCGTCTTTCTGATCTACTTCCTCGCGATCGCGGCGGCGGCCTTGCGGTTCGATCCGCGCATTTGCGCGGTCACCGGCGCGGCCGCGGTCGCAGAGTATGCCGTCGTCGTGGCCGCCGCCACCTGGGGCGGGTCCCTGAGCGCCCTGTCGACGGCCGCGGGGAACAGCTACGGCGCGTTCAACTGGAGCGATCAGGTCTCGCGGCTCCTCCTGCTCGCGATCGCGGGCATCCTGAGCACCACGCTCGTGCTCCGTACGCGCGAGCTGCAGTGGCTGTCGGCACGCGACAAGCTGACCGGATTCCTGAACCGCGGCATATTCGACGATCTGCTCACCGACGCCTCGCTGCGGGCCCGCCGCTACGGCCGGCCGCTGTCGATCCTCATGCTCGACGTGGACGAATTCAAGCAATTCAACGACACGTGGGGGCACGCCGCTGGTGACGAGGCGTTGAAGGCGGTGTCCACCGCGATCAAGCAGTCGGTGCGCCAGGGGGAGATCGTGTCCCGCTACGGCGGCGATGAATTCGTGGTGTTGTTTCCGGAAACGCGCGCCGATATTGCGGTGCAACGGGGGGAGAAGATCCGGCTGCGGATCCCCCCGATCGTGGCCGGTGGACGGGGCCGGCAGCAGTCGATCCCCGTGACGATCAGCGTGGGCGTCGCCAGTCTGCCGGCCGACGGGATGGACGGTTACGAGGTGCTCAACCAGGCCGATATGCGGCTGTACGAAGCCAAACATGGCGGCCGCAACGCGGTCGTCGGCCCGGCATCGCCGGAAGAGCCCCCGGCGGCGCAGGCCGACGCCCGCTGACGAGCGGTCAGCTCGCGTTGGTGCGGTAGAACCACCCGTAGGATACGACCGCACGCTGGACGCCTTTGTCGATCTGCTCCAGCATGTACCCCGCCATCTGGCCGACCTTGCCCCGATAGCTCTCGGCGCCCCCCGGCAACGCCGGGGCTCGCGCCACGGCTTGCAGGTCCGTCCCGGTGCCGCTCTTGAGCCCGGCGTAGCCGTCCAGCACACCCGAGCGCACCGCCTCCAGCACCCATGGTTTGGTTTCCACGGTGGCCTTGGTGACTTCGACCCGCAGCACGGCACCGTCGGCGCCGAAGCCGACCGCTACCTCGAGCGGTCCGTGTGGTGTGTCGACCCGCACGAACGTCAGCGATCCGACGGCCGCCGTGCCGCTGCGGCCGGTATAGAACGTCAACCGGCCGTCGTCGGGTCCCCAGTCGAGCGCCTGGTGCAGGCGGTGGGCGTCCGGCCCGCTGAGGTGGATCTCGCGGGCGGTGAAGCCGGTGGCGGCGGGCAGGATGCTTTTCACGGCATCCTCTCGCTTGACGAGCACGACGACCGGCGTGATGTGCAGCAGCGCGAGGACGGCGCCGAGCAAGAGCCTGTTCATGGGTTGATCCTTTCCGTGGCCGGCATCAGCCACATGCGCCGCATGGCCAGGACGGCCACGATGGTGTAGCCGAGTCCCATCGCGAATCCGCCGGCTACGGTGAGCACGGCGAAGCGTGGCGAAGCGAACTTGGTGAGCCACATCCCGGCAAAGTCGAGCCAGGGGGCCGAGAAGAGCAGCGTGATGAGGCCGAGGCCCCAGCCGGGCGAGAGCCCCAATCCCAGGATGATCACCGACAGGAGCGCCGCGATCACCCCGTACATCGGGACGTGGACGTGCGTGTCCTGCACCAGGAGTTTCGTATCGACGAGATGGACTTCCGCCGTGTCGGCGGCGTCGAACGCACTCATCGGCATGGCGTGCTCCATCACCATCGTCGTCTCCGGGGCCGCCGTCAGCGCGGGCTCGGCGTAGGTGCGTGCGACACGGGCCGGGGTGAACCCGGCATACATGGCCACCATCCAGCCGCCGAACAGATAGGCGAGGCCGAACGTGCCGAGCAGGCAGGTGATGAGCCATTTCACGCGGCGGTCGAGCCGCGCGAGGTCGTAGGGCATGGGTAGTCCGATCTAGAAGAGGTACACGAGCTCGAGGATCCCCCGGACGTTGGTGTTCCGGAAGGAGCCGTCCGCCGTCTCGAACACCGGTTGGTCGGAATGATCGATACGCAAGGCGGGGCGCAGCGAAAACGCGGGCAGGCGAAACGTCGTCCGCTCGATGCTCGAGAAGATCCCCTCCTGTGCTTCCCGGTAGAAGTACCAGGGAGAGATCGTCAGTGACTGGAGTGTCTGCGGGGTGCCGGACGCGAGGCCGTCCTTGTCCCGTAGTGTTTCGCCGCGCAGCGTGATCCCGGTGGATCGTCCCAGGCGCCAGAAGACCGTGCCTGAAACGCCGGTCCACGTCCCCGTGGCGCCGCCGCCCACCAGCTGGCGGCCGTAGTTCGCCTCGAGGCCGACGATGAGCCGGGACACGGGCTGCAGGGTTGCGTCGGCGGCGAGCAGCGTGCGCTGCTGGGCATCGGTGCCGGCGACTTCCGGCCCGTACAGCGTGTTCACCCCCAGCGCGACGCCATCCACCGGGAGCAGGTCGAGGCGCGCCCCGACGGTCTTGCCGCGGTTGTTGTCGAGCGCTACCTCCCACCCGTTCGCGACATAGGCGGCGACGGTGACGACGGGTGAAGCGACATAGCGCGCGATCCCGCCGGTCAGCTTGGCGGGACGCGCCAGCTCGAAGTTGAACGAGTTGGTCGGCAGGAGATTCAGCGGCTCGTCGTCGCGCTCGAATCCAATCGGCGCATCAAAGCGGCCGAACGTGAGATTCAGCGAGGTGGCACCGGGCGGCGTCCAGCTCACGATGAGGTTGTCGATCTCGGTCTCAGTGACTTCCGCGCCCGTCGTCTCGTCCAGTCCGAGACTCGTGGTGAGCTGCCCGAACAGGTACAGATTGTCCGACCAGGGACGGAACAGACTCACGGCGATCTTCGAGCCGGCAAATGTGTTGGTCCGCGCGTTGCGGTCCCAGTTGTAGCTGCCCACGGCGAAGCCGCTGATCGCGACCGTGTGGGACTCCTCGAACGTCACGGTGCTGTCCTGCGCGGCGGCGATCCGTACGATGCCGCACACCAGGACGCACCCGAGCGTAATGCGCATGGTGCTTCCTCCGAGACTCGTCGATTGTGGGTGAACGACCGGTGCTACGCGGCGAGTCCGTTCGGCGGAGGCGGTGTGGGGGCGTAGCTGGGAGAGATCGGCGGAGCGTCTGACGGCAAGTCGATTGCCGTTGTGAGGGGGGCGGCGCCCGAGGGCGGGACCGTCCATCCCGACGGAAGCGCGGGTGCCTCGGAGGCGAGCAGCGCCGTGTTGCCGGTCATGTCGCCGCACCAACAGGGCGCATGGCCCGGTGTGCCGTGGTGCATCCCCTGGTGCATCGCCTGATGGCGGCACGCCGCGGCGTTCTGGGCGAACGTCGTGACTGGCGCCGCCACGATCCAGCAGGGCAGCACGAGCGCGATACAGCGACGTATGAGACGCGGTCCGAGTCGCATCGGCCTACAGTCTACGGCGTGGGTGGCCGCTGGCGCAACCCGGGGCGGCCTGTGTAAACTGCACCGTTTCCAGAGTTTACCTCCAACCACGGACGGGTGTTCCAGCGCCATGCCCACCGCCACCGAGCAGACCGCGCCCCGCGGGTTGGAAGGAGTCGTCGCCAATGAATCGTCGATTTGCTACGTGTTTGGCGAAGAAGGCCGGCTCATTTACCGTGGCTACGACATCAATGACCTGGCCGACCATTCGACGTTAGAGGAAACAGCCTACCTCCTCCTGAACGGCGATCTCCCCACCCGCGAGCAGCTCAAAGAATTCACCGCGAGCCTCAAGGCCGCGCAGAAGATCGACCGGGTGGTGCAGCGGGTGATCCGCGACGCTCCCGCCAACGCCAATCCGATGGACGTGCTGCGCACGGCGGTGAGCGCCTCGGCGTTCGTGGACCCGGATCGCGGCAACGATGGGCGCGAGGCCGAATACCGCAAGGCGGTCCGCCTGATCGCCCAGCTCCCCACGATGGTGGCGATGTTCCACCGGCTCCGCAACGGCGAAAAGCCGCTCGCGCCGCGGCGCGGCTTGTCGCTGGCCGCGAATTTTCTCTACCTGATCTCGGGGAAGACGCCCGACGAGGACGTCGAGCATGCCTTCGACGTGGCGCTGATCCTCCACGCCGACCACGAGCTCAACGCCTCCACGTTCGCGGCGCGGGTGATCGCCGCCACGCTGGCGGACGTGCATGGGGCGGTGACCGGCGCGATCGCGGCGCTGGCCGGGCCGCTGCACGGCGGGGCCAATACCGAAGTGATGAAGATGCTGCTGGAGATTCAGAGCCCCGAGCGGGCCGAGGCATGGATCCACGGCGCCCTGGCGGCGAAGCGCAAGATCATGGGATTCGGGCATCGCGTGTATCGCACGGAAGATCCGCGGGCGGCGCACATGCGTCGCAGGTGGGCGGCGCGCGGATCCTCGGTGCGATAGACCCGGTGACCGAAGCCCGAGATCTTCCGTTTGCGGGCCAGCGCATCCTGGATCCAGGCCTCGGCACGCTCCGGCGCACGGATGTCGAGCAGCATCTTCATGACTTCG
>JBGPHP010000072.1:0-13633 GCA_041484445.1 Gemmatimonadota bacterium | reverse complement strand
GCGGGCGTGCCCGAATTCATGGATTTCATCCTCGTCGAGTATCCCGACAACCAGCTGTGGATGCGCGGCGGGCTCGCCTGGCTCGACACCGAATCCCGCCGGCGCTTTGCGTTCCCCTTCGTGGAGGTCGATCAAGCGCAGCGAGCGAAGATCCTGGACGACATCGCCTGGCCCGCCAAGGCGCCTCCGGGCCTGCACCACGGAGTCGAATTCTTCAACCGGTTCCGCGACCTCACGGCCTCGGGTTTCTTCTCGAGCGAGATGGGCGTCGCCGACATCCGCTACGAAGGCAATACGTTCGTCGAATGGCGGGGCTGCCCGCCGGAACAGTTGCAGAAGCTCGGGGTTCGCTACCCGTGAGCCAGAAACGGCTGGGCATCGGGTTCATCGGGAGCGGTTTCAACGCGCGGTTCCACCTGCAGGCGCTCCGCGCCGTACGCGACGCCGACGTGCTGGGCGTGTGGAGCCCGAACCGGGCGCACGCCGAGGAAGCCGCCGCGCTGGCGCACCGGCTGGACGTCGGAGCGGCGAAGCCCTACGCCTCGCTGGCCGACCTCGTCGCCGACACTAACATCGACGCACTGTGGGTCACGGGTCCCAACTACGCGCGTGTCCAGAACATCGAGGAGATCGTCGACACGTTGCAGCGCGGCCGGGGCACGCTCGCCGGCATCGCCTGCGAGAAGCCGCTGGCGCGCAACGTCGCCGAGGCGGCGCGCGTCGCGGCCCTCGCCAAGGGGGCGGAGCTGCCCACTGGGTACCTGGAGAACCAGGTTTTCGCCCCGCAGGTGGAGCACGGCCGGGCGATTCTCTGGGCTCGTGGCGCCGCGCTGACCGGCCGACCTTACCTGGCCCGGGCTGCCGAGGAGCACGCCGGTCCCCACATGCCCTGGTTCTGGCGGCCCGACCTCCAGGGCGGCGGCGTGCTGAACGACATGATGTGCCACTCGGCGCTCGTCGTGCGCCATCTGCTCACGAAACCGGGAGAGCCGCTCTCGACCGTCGAGCCGGTGCGCGTCACCGGCCACATCGCCAGCCTGAAGTGGACGCGACCCGAGTACGCCAAGAAGCTCACCCAGGCCATGGGGAAGGACGTGGACTACACGCGCCATCCCGCCGAAGACTTCGCCAGCCTCACCGTCGAGTTCGAGACGGCGGACGGCCACCGGGTGCTGGGAGAAGCATCCACCTCCTGGAGCTTCGTCGGCGCGGGGCTCAGGCTCTCGGCCGAGCTCCTGGGACCCGAGTATTCGATGTCGTGGAACACGCTCGACGCCGGACTGAAGCTGTTCTTCAGTCGCGAAGTGAAGGGCAAGACCGGGGAGGACCTGGTCGAGAAGCAGAACGCCGAGACGGGCCTGATGCCAGTAGTGCCCGACGAGCCGGCCGCGTACGGCTACGAGGCCGAAGACCGCCACTTCGTGCGAGCGTTTCTGGGCAAGGAAACGCCGCGGCTCACCTTCGACGATGGGCTCGAGGTCGTCAAGCTCCTGATGACGGCCTATCAGAGCGCCGAACAGGGGAAGACGCTCGACTTCCCGCCCGACGGGCTGGAAGGCTTCGTCCCCGCGGTGGCCCAAGGAACCTGGAAGCCTTGACCGGTGCGATGAACCGGCGGGACTTCCTGGCAACGGCGGGAAGCGCCGCGGCAGGCATGCGGGTGCTCGGCTCGAAACCATTCGGCACCGCCGGACTCACTCCCCGGTCCGGTCTGGGCCCCACCATCCTCTTCCAAGGTGACTCCATCACCGACGGGGGCCGCGATCGGGATGCCGGCGTCCCGAACCTCGCCGCCGGGCTCGGAACCGGCTACCCATGGCTCGTCGCTTCCTCGGAGATCGCGGCGCATCCGGACCGCGGCTTCCTGTTCTTCAATCGAGGTGCGAGCGGCAATCGCGTGCCCGACCTCGACTCCCGCTGGGCGACGGACGTCCTGGCCCTGAAGCCTGATCTGTTGAGCATCCTGGTCGGCGTGAACGACTACTGGCACACGCGGAACGGCGGTTACCGCGGAACGGTCGCCGATTACGAAGGGGGGTACGCGGCGTTACTCGACCGCACTCGCCGGGAGCTCCCCGCCACGCGGCTCGTCGTGCTCGAGCCGTTCATCGTGCGCTGTGGAGTCGTGACCGACGCCTGGCTCCCGGAATTCGCTCGCCGGCGCGCGGCGGCCGCGCGTGTCGCGCAAGCGGCGGGGGCTACCTTCCTTCCACTCCAAGCCCTGTTCGATCAGTTGTCGAGCACGGCGCCGCCCGTCTCTTGGTCGTCCGATGGCGTGCACCCCACCCCAGCCGGACATGCCGCCATCGCGCGTGCCTGGATGGATGCCGTGATACTCTAGCGCTACCGCTACCGGGGGAACGCCTCCGGCAAACCGCCGTCCACGGTGAGAATGTCTCCCGTCGTGTAGCGGAACCGTTCGCTCGCCAGCAGCACCGCCAGGTCCGCCACCGCTGCGGCGGGGATCAGCGACACCCCCATCGTGTTGCGCTTGCGGTAGGACTCCAGCTGCTCTTCCACGGATACGCCGCGGCTCGCGGCGCGCTCCGCCACGAAACGGCGGAACAGCGGTGTGTCCACCTGATCGGCGTTGATCGCGTTGACCCGGATCCCGTCTCCCCCCAGCTCGATGGCGGCGACGCGCAGTGCCTGCAGCAGCGCCGCTTTGCTCCCGCCGTACGCCACCGCCTCGCGCCCCGGTGCCAGCGCCGCCTTCGAGACCGAGGCGACGATCGCCCCGCCCAAGCCCTGGCGCCGCATCACCGCCGCAGCACCACCCATCGCCATCACCGCCCCGAGGTAATGCACCTCGAGCTGGCGCTGGAGATCTTCGCGCCGGATTTCGGTGATCTCCGCGAACCGCGGCGGCAGCCCCGCCGTGTAGAAGAGGGTGTCCACCCCGCCGAAGGCCAGAACGGCCTGATGGAACAACCGGCCGAGACTCGCGTCGTCCCGGACGTCGGCGGCGATTCCCACGGCCCGGCCCGGGAACGCCGCCGTCACCTCGGCCGCCGCCGCGTCCGCTGCGGCCTGGTCCAAGTCCGCCACCACCACGTGGGCGCCTTCGGCCGCGAACCGCAGGGCGGCCGCGCGCCCGATCCCGCTGGCGCCGCCGATGACGACCGCGACCTGGCCCGGCACCAGCAGCGTCGCCCGGTCGCGGGCGGCCTGCTCGGCCAGCGTGCGCCGCTCCAACGGCCAGTGCTCGAATTCGAAGACGTCCGCCTCGGGGAGAAACCGGAACGTGTCGATCGCCTCCGCGTTCGCGATCGATTCGAGCACCGCCCGGTAACAGAGGTTGGCCGTCGCGGCCCCCCGCTTGTCGCGCAGCGCGGTGATCATGCCGAGGCCCGGGGCAAGCACGACCTTCGCCCAGTCGGCGATCGGGGCGGTCCCCCCTGGCGCGTGGCGCGCGTGATAGGCCTCGTACTCGGTCCGCTGCTCCGCGATCTGCCGGCGGACCGCTTCGGCCGACTTTTCGGGCGGCGACGCCCAGTCGAGCTCGAGCCACAGCGGGCGCCGGCCCGCGCGGAGAATGTGCTCCGGGGTCGTCATCCCTCCGGCGACGAGCTGCTGCACCCGCTCCCCGGCGAGCAGCGCCAGCACGGCCTCGGCGTCGTCGAGCTGCAGGATCACACGTCCGGTCGAGGCACCCAGCGCGCCGCGCACCGCCGGCAACACCTGCTCCGCGAACCGCCCCCGCACGTCGGGTGAAGGGATCGTCGCGCGCGGCGCCCCGAGCACCGCCGTTCCCCGTTTGCGCCGTTGCGACTCGACGTGCGCCTCGATCGTCCCCACCACACGGACGAGGCGGGCGTAGCACTCCCGCACGTCGTCCGCCCAGATCACGAGCCCATGGTGCGCCAGCGCCAGGCCGATCGCGTTCGCGGGAATGCGATCCACCTGACCCCGCATCGCACGCGCCAAGGGAAACCCCGGGCGCGCGTAGGGCACGTAGACGATGTCGCCCCCGAGCAGCTCCGCCGTCAGGCGCTCGGCCACGGCGTCCGTCACGTTGGTGAGGCTCATCGTCGCGACGTCGTGCGTATGGACGATCACCCGCTGGGGGAGGAGCGAATGCAACGGGGTTTCGACGCTCGGCACGGGGCCACCGGGAGCCAGCATGCAGCCCGCCATGAACTGCATCATGTCGGGATCGCTCATCGTCTCCACCTCGCGGAGCCGGGCGAGCGCACTGAGCGACAGGCGGGTGAACCCGCGGCGATCGATGGTCTTGAGGTCGGTGCCGCTGCCCTTCACCAGCAGCTCCACTCCGATCTTGACGGAGGTGTTGCCCCCGCCCGGCTGCACCAGCCGCGACTCACGTCCCACGAGATTGGAGAGATAGACGAGCTGATCGAGCTCGTCGGCGCCGGCCGGGGGGCCGCCGCCCCAACGATCTTCGATCCCCGGGGGCAGGACGTGGTCGGTCATGGGGCCCAAAGATGGTGCCTTGCGGTCGCGCGGAGAAGCAGGCATGCTGCGTCTAGAGCGCTTCCCGGAGGAGCACGCATGACCATCACCGAACTGCGCACCGCTCGGGTCACCGCCGAGCCCGGGGCGAAGCCCAGAGACGACGAGCTCGATCTCTTCGGCCTCACTCATCCGGGGAAGGTCCGCCGCGAAAACCAGGACCATTTCCTGCTCTGCACGGTGCATCCCCAGGTGGTGATTCACGCCACGAGCCTTCCCGATCCCGAGGGTCTGCCGCTGCGGGGGGAGCGGCTGGCGACGGTGATGCTCGTGGCCGACGGTGTGGGAGGGACGTCGGCCGGCGGCGAGGCCAGCCAGCTCGCCGTGGAGGCGATCACCCGTTACGTCACGTCCACACTCCGCTCCTACCACGCGGCCAGCGGATCTGACGCCGAAGAGTTCTTCGAGGCGCTGAAGACCGCCGCGCTGGAAGCCGACACCGTGGTGCGCAGCGAGGCCGCGGGGCGCGCCAAGAAAACGATGGCCACGACGCTGACGCTCGCGATCGCCGTCTGGCCCTGGCTCTACGTGGTGCAGGTGGGGGACAGTCGCTGCTACTACTTCTGGGACGGAACGCTGCGCCAGGTCACCCGGGACCAGACGATGGCGCAGGACCTGGTGGACCGCGGGGCGCTCCCGGCGGACCGTCTGGCGAGCTCGCCGTTCAGCAACGTGCTGGCCAGCGCCATCGGCGGACCCGAGCCGACTCCCGAGGTGTCGCGGCTCGACATCCGCCACCGCGGCTGCGTCATCCTGCTGTGCAGCGATGGCCTGACCAAGCACGTGCCGGACGCCGAGATCGCGCAGCACCTGGGGGCGATGCAATCGGCCGAGCAGGTGTGCCACACGCTGCTCGATCTCGCGCTCGAGCGCGGCGGCAGCGACAACATCACGATTCTCGTCGGCCGGGCTCCGCCCTCCAAGTAGCCGCGGTGCGCTAGCGCGGCACGCCGAGCCGCTGCAGCGCCTGGACCGAAGGCGGGAACCCCGGCTCGACTGCGGTGGCGTGGCGGTAGGCAGCGATCGCCTCATCGCGGCGGCCGGCGGCGAGCAGCGCTTCCCCGAGACTGTCGAAGGTGTTGGCCGAATGCGGGTACACACGCGTGTTCAACCGGAACACCGCGATGGCCTGTTCCCCCGAACCGCCGCCGAGTAGACGGTATCCCAACCCGTTGACGTCCCGCTCGAGACTCCGGAACCGGTTTTTCACCGCGCCCTGCGCGTCCCGCAGCGCCTGCTCGGCGCCGGCGGAATCGCCCGCAGCCAGCAGCCCCGCCACCGCATCCGCGAGGGACGGCCCGCTATCGGGCGTCACGACGGCCGCGAGCGCCGGATCGATGCCGTCGCGCTCGTCGGCCGCGGAGAGCGGCGCGTAGATCGCCGGCGGCACGAACGCGCGCCGGTCGAACTCATTGGGCGCTTGATGAAAGACGGTCGAGATGTTCACCGTGAGATGCGTCGCGGGGAGCAGGAGCGGTCGGTGGTCGCCGTACTGGCTCGGTCGCTGACCGCTCGGCTCGCCCACCAGCGTGGCCTGGGTCCACACCTCGAGCAGGTTGAGGAATTGCTGGCCCGCGGAGAAGGTGCGCCGGCCGATGATCACGAACAACCGGTCGGGCCGGTCGAGGGCCGGCCGCCGCAGGATCTGCTGGATCGGGTACCGGTTGAGCCCGCCGTTTCCTCCCAGGTTCTCGCGAATGTCGATCACGAGGCGCGCGATCGGCGCCGAGTCGGCCAGGGCGAACACCTCGTCCCATTGCGCCCGGTTGGTGTTCGACTGCGGCCCGGGCACGACCGCGCGCATGCAGACGTACAGCGTGCGATGGTCGGGGAGGATGGCCCACCAGAACGGCCGATCGGGTTGCTGCTCCCAGGGCGGTGGCGGCGTCCGGCGCAGCGTGATCCAGCCGCTCATATCGATCGGGACGGGGCCCTGCCCGTGCTGGAACCGGCCGGCCGGCGCGACGACGACGGTATCCACCCGCCCGTGCCGCTCGACGACGAGCGGCAGGTGCTCCGCGTCGCGCGCCAGGCCAAGGCCGTCCACGATTTCGGGGATCATGAGCCAGAACGGCGCCCAGGCGCGGACCCACCACTCGTTCTCGTGCGGGATGATGGATTCGGCGGCCGTCATCGCGGCGTCGGCTCCGGTGCGGCCGATCCGCAGCACCTTCGCGCCCACCATGTCGGCGTGCGCCGAATCGGCGCGCCGCACGAACAGGCGGTCCTCGAAGGAATAGAGCTCGAGCGGATAGTAGCGCAGCCCGAGCGCAGGGTCGGGCTCGACATTGGTGTGGGCGTCGCCCACCAGGGCGACGAGCCGCAGCAGCTCGACCAGGCGCTGGTTGTTGCGGAGCGCCGGCAGGCGGCGGTCGAGCCTCGCGACGGCCGCGTCCCATTGCGCGGCGGTGATGTTGGCGAAGGGCGCCGGATGGCGTTTGGGGAGTTCGCGGGCGAGCAGCCGCAGGTCGGAGCGCCACCCGATGAGGTTGGAACGCGGAGCGGTCTGCGCCGCCAGCGAGGTCGAGGCGCCGATCAGGATGCCAAGGAGCAGTCGAAGCATGAGGAGAACCTTAGCCTGAAGAATCCGCTGCTCGCCAGATCGAGGAGCGAGGCCCATCTTTGCAGGCCGTGTCCGACCTGGCCACTCTCTCCCTGGCTCTGCTGGTGCTGTGCGCTGGTACGCCGATGCGTCCGCTGCTGGCCCAGTGCCCCGACGGCTCGCCGCCGCCGTGCGGGCGTCCCGCTCGCACGACTGCACCGCCGCCCAACAGCGTGGCCGTGCTCTACCTGGACAACCTTTCCCGCGACACCGCCGACGCCTTCCTCGCCGATGGCCTCACGGAGGAGATCATCATCCGGCTCGGACAGGTGCCGCGGCTGGAGGTGAAGTCGCGCTATGAGGTGCAGCGATTCCGCGGCACGGCGGCGCACGATCTGCCGGCCCTCGGCCGGGCACTCGACGCGGCCTACCTGGTGACGGGGAGCGTGCAGCGCGCCGGCGACCGGGTGCGCTTGCGGTACGAGGTGATCCGTGCCGCCACCCGCGCGCAGGTCGCGGGCGACGTCATCGACCGCGCCAGTAGCGACGTCCTGACGCTCGAATCCGACATTGCAGAGGTAGTCGCGACGGCCATCACCGGCCACCTGTTGCCGGACGAGCGCACACGCCTCACGCGGCCGCTGACCTCGAACCCGGCGGCGTACGAGCAGTACCTGCGCGGCGTCCAGGCCGCGCACAACTTCGGCGATGAGGCCGCGCTGCGCAGTGCCGTGGCCTTCTTCAACCGCGCCATCGCGCTCGATTCCGGGTTCGCCGCCGCGTTCGCCGGCAAGGCGGTGGCGTGGAGCATGCTCGCGGACGGCTACGTGACCCCGCTCGAGGGCTACGGGCAGACCCGCGTGGCCGCGAACCAGGCGTTGGCGCGCGATTCCTCACAAGCCCTGGCGTGGGCGATGCTGGCGAACGCGGCGTTCGCGCTGGACCTGGACGCCCCCGAATGCGCGCTCCTCGCACGGCGCGGGATCGCGCTCGATCCGCACGGCGGGTGGTCGCGTCTCTTCCTGTCCGGGGCGCTGTGGGCGGAGGGCAAGACCGATTCCGCCCTCGCCGAAGCGCGGCGCGCGTGGCAGAACGATTCGCTGTTCGTCATCATGAGTGTCAGCTACATCAACATGCTGGTCGAGAGCGGCCACCTCGACACGGCCGCCGCGATGATCCCGCGCATCCGGGCCATCCTCCCGGCCTCGGACGCCGACGCGCTCGAGGGGATGCTGCAGGGTGCGCGGGGTGACTGGCGCGATGCGGTCCGGCTCCTGGGGTGGCGCTACTACGGCGGCGCGTTCGACGCGGGGATGTACGTCCGCGCATTGCTCGCGCTGGTGGACACCGTGGCCGCGCGCGCGACCGTCGATTCGATGCTGGCCGCGCGTACCCCGGGCTACTACAACCCCGTGGCGCTGGCGCGGGCCTATACGGCGCTGGGTGACATCGACCGCGGCATCGAGTGGCTGGGCCGCGCGTTCGAGGAGCGGACCGCCATGGTCGCCTGGGTGCGCCAGTATCCCGAGCTGGCGCCGCTGCGGGCAGATCCGCGCTACGCGGCGCTCGACCGGCAGTTCCGCTTCTGATGAGACCCGCCTCGGCGTTGTCCGTCCTGCTCGCCGTCGGCGCCGTCGCGCGCCTGGAAGGACAGTGTCCTGACGGCTCCCCGCCGCCCTGCGCGCGCGCGGCCGCCGCACCCACGCCCGGCGCCAACAGCGTGGGCGTGATGCTGTTCGACAACATCAGCCGCGACACGGCCTACGCCTATCTCTCGGACGGTCTCGCCTCCGAGATCGCCACCAGCCTGGCGCGGGTCCCGCGGCTCGAGGTGCGCAGCCCCGGCGCCGTGCGCGGCGCCCAGCGCGGCATCGCGTCTGATCCACGGGTGGTCGGACGGCGGCTCAATGTCCGCTACGTCGTAGAAGGCGACTTCCAACGCGGCGGCGATCGAATCCGCATCTCCGTGCGCCTGGTGGTGCTGCCCAGCGGCACGCAGCGCTGGAGCGAAGGCTACACGCGCCCGGTGACGGACCTGCTCGCCGTGCAAGAAGAGATCGCCAGCGCCGTCGCGACGGCGATTGCGGGCCAGCTGCTTCCCCAAGAGCGGACCGTGCTGGCATTGCGGCCAACCCGCAATCCTGAAGCGTACGATCATTTCCTGCGTGGCAACTTCCTCCTGGCGCAGCGCTCGCCGGGTGGGGCGGCCCGCGCCATCGAGGAATACGGGGCAGCCGTGCGGCTGGACTCGGCCTTCGCTCAGGCCGAGGCGCGCATTGCGTTCGCCTACGCCGTGTACGCCAGTTGGGGATGGGACTACCCCAGTGTGCCGCTGGACAGCTTGCTCGCGCGCGGGTTTCACGCCGCCGATCAGGCCTTGGCGCTCGATTCCACACTGGCCGACGGCTGGATGGCCCGCGGGGTGCTGCTCTACGTGCGCAACCCGCGGACACTGGACGGGGCCATGGCGTCGCTGCAGCGCGCACCGCAGTCCGACCCGCGCAACGCCGAAGCCTGGCACCAATACGCGTTCATGTTGTCGATGGTCGGGCGCTACGAGGAGTCGATCGTCGCCTTCCGGCGCGCGCTCGCCCTCGAGCCCAGGCGGGCGATTTCCTGGGCGGAGATGGCGGACGCCTACGATAAGCTCCACCGCGATGGCGAAGCCCTCACGGCCTACGACAGCTCGGTCGCCGTAGATGCGGAGTTCTATTCCGGCTACTCGATGCGGACCTGGGTTCACCTGCGTCTCGGCGACCACGCCGCCGCGCGCGCCGATGCCGTGGCCGCCAGGCGATTGAGTCCCGTTGGCGAGGAGTACTACGGTCTCGCACCCCAGGCTGCCGTCGCCGCGGCGGACGGTGATACGGTCCTGGCTCGGCAGCTCATGGATCAGGCGCTGGCACCGTTCGCCACCCGGCCGATGGGCCCCGTTCCAGCGCTCATCCTGGTGGCCGGCCTCGTTTCTGCCGGGCAGCAGGACCTGGCGTTGCATTGGATCGAACGGATCGAGCCGCGCGGTGCGCTCCTGTGGTGGGCGTTGCAGTTTCGCCAATTCGATCCGCTGCGTGGCGAGCCGCGGTTCCAGCGAGTGAACGACGAGAGCCGGCCGCCGGGGGCGAGATGAAACCGGCGCCGATCGCCATCCTGGATGAGAGCGCCGTCCAACGGTTGCTCCACTACCAGGACCTTATTCCCGCGGTCGCGCAGGCGCTGGCCGATCTGTCGGCGGGCCGCGTGGTGCAACCGGTGCGTGCGGTCCTCCCGATCGCGCCGCACCAGGGCTTCTTCGCCGTCATGCCCGCCTTTGCCGGCGCGATGGGGGCGAAGCTGGTCACGTTCTATCCCGGCAACCAGGGCATCCCGACCCATCACGCGGTGATCGTGCTGTTCCGGGCCGAGACCGGCGAGCCGCTCGCGATGATGGATGGGCGGCTCATCACCGAGATGCGCACCGCGGCCGCCTCGGCGGTCGCGACGCAGCACCTGGCCCGGGCGGACGCTCATGTGCTCGCGATTCTCGGCTCCGGCGTGCAGGCGCAGAGTCATCTGGAAGCACTGCGGCTGGTCCGACCATTCCGCGAAGTCCGAGTCTGGAGCCCGCGCAATGCCCGGGCGTTCGCCGAGCGCAACGCCGTGAAGGCAGCGGCCACTCCCGAGGAGGCGGTGCGCGGCGCGGACGTCGTAGTGGTGGCCACGAGCGCGACGACGCCGGTGCTGCACGGCCGGTGGCTGTCGCCCGGCACGCACGTCAACGCCGTGGGCGCCACACGGCCCGAGTGGCGAGAGCTGGACGACGACCTCGTGACCGCCGCCCGCGTCTTCGTCGATTCGCGCGACGCGGCGCTGAAGGAGTCGGGCGACGTGATGGCCGCCCGCGAGGTGACGGCGGAGATGGGGGAGGTCGTCGCCGGCGTTCATCGCGGCCGCGGGAGCGCGGGGGAGATCACGCTGTTCAAATCGGTCGGCGTCGCGGTCGAAGATGTGGCGTCCGCCGCCCTGGTGTACGAGGCGCACAGGAGAACGAGCCATGCCCACGGCGCTTGAACCGGTCCGCCCCATCGCGCTGGCCGAGATCCGGGAGGCACGCAAGCGCATCGCGGGGATCGTCGTGCGGACCCCGATGGTGCGCCTGGAGCTGGGCTCGGACCATCCGGACATCCGCCTCAAGCTCGAGAACCTGCAGCCGATCAGCGCCTACAAGCTGCGGGGCGCCGCCAACGCAGTGGCGCTGCTGTCGGCATCGGACCGTGCGCGCGGCGTGTGGACCATCAGCGCAGGCAACGCGGGCCAGGGCGTCGCCTACGCGGCACGGAAGGCGGGCGTCCCCTGCACCGTCGTGGCGATCGAGACGGCGCCTGCGGCGAAGATCGAGCGCATGCGGGCGTTGGGCGCGAAGCTCATCCTGGTGCCGTTCGCCGTCGCCTGGAAAGCCCTCGAGGAGCGCGCGTTTCCCGGAGCGGAGGGGACCTTCGTCCACCCGTTCGACGATCACAACTTCATCGCCGGCCACGGGACGATGGGGCTGGAGATCGTGGAGGACGTTCCCGACGTCGCCGCCGTCATCGCCGCCATCGGCGGCGGCGGGCTCATCACGGGCGTCGGGAGCGCGGTCAAGGCGCTCAAACCCGGGGTGAAGGTGTTCGGCGCGGAACCTGAGACCGCGGCGCCGGCGGCGCTCTCCTTCGCCAGGGGATCACCGCAGGTATTCAAGGAATGGAAGGCCACGTTCGTCGACGGTGCCGGCGGTCAGAGCCTGTTCCCCCGGATGTGGGAGCGCATGCAGCCGGTGGTGGACGGCTGCATCGTGGTCACCCTGGAGGAGACGAAGCGCGCCATGCGGATGATGGCCGAGCGAATCCGCGTTATCGCGGAAGGCGCGGGGGCGCTGCCGCTCGCGGCCGCGTTGACGGGAAAGGCCGGCCGCGGGCCGATCGTGGCGATCGTGTCCGGCGGCAATATCGACTTGCAAAAATTCTCCGAACTAATCGGATCGACACCATGACCCAGCGACTCGGCATCCTCCTCACCCTCCTCTGCCCCACACTCTCGGCGCAGACGCCCGCCGCCCGCCGCCCGATCGGGCCGGGTGACATCTATCGCATCCGCTCGGTGTCCGATCCCCAGCTGTCACCCGACGGCAACTGGGTGGCCTACACCGTGAGTGCCGCGGACTCAGCCAAGGACAAACGGGATGCCAACGTCTGGATGACGAGCTGGGACGGCACCCAGACCGTCCAGGTCACGGCGACCACCGAGAGCGAGACCTCGCCCCGCTGGAGCCCGGATGGGCGTTACCTCGCCTTCCTTTCCGGAAGGCAGGAAGGTCACGGCAGCCAGGTGTGGCTGCTGGATCGCCGCGGCGGGGAAGCGCAGCGTCTCACGACTATCAAGGACGGGGTCTCCGGCATCGGCTGGTCGCCCGACTCCAAGCGGCTGGTGATGGTCGCCACGTTCGAGCTCGATAGCACCAAGGCCGACACGACGAAAAAGCGGCCCATCGTGATCGACCGCTATCTCTTCAAGGCGGATGTGGACGGCTACCTCACCACCACCCGCTCGCACCTGCTGCTGTTCGACGTCGCGACCAAGAAGGTCGACACGCTCACCACCGGGGCCGCCGACGATGACGGTCCCCGCTGGTCCCCCGACGGGTCGAAGATCGCGTTCGTGCGCACGCCGCTGCCGGAGCCCGGGACCGGCGATGAAAGCGACGTCTACGTCGTGGATGCGCGCCCCGGCGCCACGCCCCGGGCCCTGACGTCGTTCCCCGGTCCGGATGTCGGTTCGCTGGCCTGGAGTCCCGACGGCGCCTGGCTCGCGTTCTTCCGGACCGACGAGCCGAAGTATTACGCCTACCAGCAGCGGACCCTCGCCGTCGTGCGCGCCGACGGCAGCGCGCCGGCCCGTCTGGTGACCGCCGCGTTAGACCGCCCCGTGAGCTCCCCGACGTTCGCAGTCGATGGCACGGTCCTAGTGCTGGTGACCGACGACCGGTCCCAGTATCTCGCCCGTGTGAGTGTGGCGAACGGCGCCGTCGAACGGTTGGACCACGGCCGATATGCCATCTCCGACTACTCAGCGGGCGCCATGGCCGGCGCTCATGCAGCGGTGCTGATGAGTACGCCGGAGCGTCCATCCGAGGTGTTTGCGTTCGAGAACGGTGCGCTGCGCCAGCTTTCCCACCAGAACGACTCGCTGTTCGCGACCCTCACCCTCGGGACGACCGAGGACCTCACCTCGCGCAGTGCCGACAGTACCGAAGTGCACAGCGTGCTGGTTCGTCCGGCGGGGGCGACCGCCGGGACCCGGCTGCCGATGGTGCTGTCGATCCATGGCGGACCGAACAGCCAGGACGGCTACGGGTTCAGCCTGGAGCGGCAGATCTTCGCGGCCAACGGTTATGCGGTGCTCTCGGTGAACTACCGGGGCAGCAACGGCCGAGGTCTGGCGTATCAACGCGCGATCTTCGCCGACTGGGGCCACAAGGAAGTCATCGACATCCTGGGCGCCGTGGACGAGGCGGTGCGCGCCGGCATCGCCGATCCGGACCGCCTCGGCATCGGCGGCTGGAGCTACGGCGGCATTCTCACCGACTATACCATCGCGACGACGACG
>JBGPHP010000071.1:0-13790 GCA_041484445.1 Gemmatimonadota bacterium | reverse complement strand
CCTTCACGTCCAGCCCGTAGGCGTTGTGCCACCAGTTGTCGAACGGGGCGGACGCGATCATGGCGATGGCGCCCCAGATGCACACCCAGGCCCCGAGCGGCCCCCGGAATCCCCAGAAGTGCACGGACCGCTCTTTCTGGTCCGGCGTGCCGGCGAAGGTCGTGCGCAGCACCAGGGCGCCGCACGAGACACCGGCCAGGACGCCGCCGAGGTAGATCGCGAGGTGGGCGGGCGTCCAGAACGTGTCGCGACCGATGGAGCGATGCCAGGAGATATCCCAGATCACGCCGACGACGACGCTCGTGGCGGCGAGCAGCACGGCGGTGATGTGGGCCGGGAAGGCGCTCGCAGGCGCGGTGCGCGCGGCGGTCGCGGGGGCGGCAACGGTGGTCATGCGGGCTCCTGAAGATCGGTGCTGCGCCAACTCTAGCGAGATCGCGGGAGTGACGCCATCGTTGGCGCCGTCGCCCTGAGGTCGCCTTCATGCCCGGTCTGTTGTCCAAAGAACGGATCAGCGCGCCACCGGGATTCAACCGGTGGCTCGTCCCGCCGGCGGCGCTGGCCATCCACCTCTCCATCGGCATGGCGTACGGGCTCAGCGTCTTCTGGCTGCCGCTGTCGCACGCGATCGGCATTACCGCGGCGGCCCCCGATGATTGGAAGGTCAGCACGCTGGGTTGGACGTTCTCGCTGGGGATCGTGTTCCTCGGGCTGTCGGCCGCCGTGTTCGGGCGGTGGGTGGAGCGCGAAGGACCCAGGAAAGCCGGAGTGGTGGCCGCGTGCTGCTGGGGCGGCGGGTTTCTCGTCGCCGCGGCCGGCGTCCGTCTGCACAGCATCTGGCTGCTGTATCTGGGCCTCGGGATCATCGGCGGATGCGGGCTGGGGCTGGGCTACATCTCGCCCGTCTCGACGCTCATCAAGTGGTTCCCGGATCGCCGCGGCATGGCGACGGGGATGGCGATCATGGGCTTCGGCGGCGGCGCCATGATCGGGTCGCCCCTCGCCAATCTGCTCATGAACCACTTCAAGACCGCGACGTCGGTCGGCGTGCAGGAAACATTCGTGACGCTGGGCCTGATCTACTTCGGGGCGATGCTGGCCGGGGCGTTCGGGTATCGGCTGCCCCCGCCCGGTTGGAAGCCCGCGGATTGGACGCCGCCGCTGGCCAAGACGATGATCACGTCGCGCCAGGTGCACGTCGGCCAGGCGTGGCGCACGCCGCAATTCTGGCTGCTCTGGACGGTGTTGTGCATGAACGTGAGCGCCGGCATCGGGGTCATCAACATGGCCTCGCCGATGCTCCAGGAGGTGTTCGGCGGCCGGTTGATCGGCGCCGCCGGCACGCTGCAGGATCTCACGGGCGCCCAGAAGACCGAGGTCGCGACGATCGGGGCCGGATTCGCGGCCTTGCTCAGCCTCTTCAACATCGGGGGCCGGTTCTGCTGGGCCTCCCTGTCCGACTATCTGGGCCGCCAGCGCACCTATGTCCTCTTCTTCGCGCTCGGCATCGCGCTGTACGCGCTCGCGCCGCACGCGGGACGGCTCGGCAGCGCGCCGCTGTTCGTCGGCATCTTCTGCGCCATTCTGACGATGTACGGCGGCGGCTTCGCCACGATCCCGGCGTATCTGGCGGACATGTTCGGCACCCAGCATGTGGGCGCGATCCACGGGCGCCTGCTGACGGCGTGGTCGACCGCCGGCGTCCTCGGCCCGGTGCTGGTGAACTACATCCGCGAGTATGAGATCGGCCGCGGCGTGCCGGCCGCCGGGGCCTACAGCACCACGATGTACATCCTGGCCGGGTTGCTGGTGATCGGGTTCGTCGCCAACGCGCTGGTGCGCCCGGTGTCGGAGCGGGTGTTCATGACCGATGATCAGCTCGCCGAGGAGCGCCGCCTGGCCCACGAAGCGGGAAGCCGTCCATGACCGGAACCGGGCGATCGTCGGAGCGGGGGAGCTGGCTCGTGGTGGTGGTCGCCTGGGCGCTGGTGGGGATACCGCTCGCCTGGGGCGTGTATCGCACGCTCCAGACGGCGGTGAAGCTATTCAGGTAGTGAGGCCCGCTCGATGCGGTAGGCCTCCATCGCGAAGTACTCGGGGAGGCCGAGCCGGTCCGCCCGCGCCGCGGTCTCGAGGTTGCGCGCCTCGACCCGCTGCCAGAACTCCCGGTCGTCGTGGGCGCCGGGGAAGGGCGCGGTGTCTTTCTGGGACTGGTGCTTGAAGATCGCCATGATCTTCGCGCGCAGCTCGTCCTGTGACAGCGGGACCAGTACGTCGGCGTCGGTGATCGTCCATTCCTGCCAGGCGCCGCGGTACAGCCAGACCTCCGGGCGGACGCCGCTGCCGGCGCCGTCCAGGGCCCGGTCGATCGCGCTCTTGCACATGCGGTGCGTGCCGTGCGGGTCGGAGAGGTCGCCGGCCACGAACACGAAGTCGGGACGCTCGGCTTCGACCAGGGCCCGCACGATGCGCACGTCATCGTCCCCGATCGGGCGCTTGCGCACTTCGCCCGTCCGATAGAACGGCAGGTTGAGGAAGCGTGCGGCGGTACGCGGCAGGCCGACCGATTCGAGCGCCGCGATCGCCTCGGATTCGCGGATGTAGCGCTTCAGCTCCTGCACAACGGGCAGGTCCACATCCCCCGGGGCCTTCTGCTCGTAGTGGGACAGGACGGCCCAGCGCACGCGCCGGACCGCCGCCGGATCGACCTCCAGCGCCGCCGCCGCGCGCTCGATGAAGTCGAGGTGGCGGCGCACGTCATGGTCGAAGACCGCGATGTTCCCGCTCGTCATGTACGCCACCACGATGACGTTCTCGTTCTCGCGCAGCTTGCGCAGGATCCCGCCCATCGAAATCACATCGTCGTCGGGATGCGGCGAGAACACCAGCACGCGCCGGTGGGACGGGAGCTTGCGCCGTCCACGAATCTTGTCGCGCAGCCGGTTGAATACCTCCCCGTTGAGCGGACCGGGCGATCCGGCCCGGGACAGCAGCGGGCTCAGATGGTGCGCGGTGTAGTCCGCGGCGGTGAGCTTGAGGATGGCGCGGCCGGTGCGCTCGGCGAGCCACACCACCGCGCGCTCGATCAGGGACGGCGTCCACTCCACAGGACCCAGCACCCATGGGGTCTGGATGCGCGTCAGCTCGGCTGCGGCGGCGAGGTCGAGGAACACGGTCGCCTGGGGATGGCCCTGGA
The DNA here is from genome assembly GCA_041484445.1 of Gemmatimonadota bacterium. Lineage (GTDB taxonomy): Bacteria > Gemmatimonadota > Gemmatimonadetes > Gemmatimonadales > GWC2-71-9 > DASTHG01. Next base: position 10,594 of record JBGPHP010000071.1, on the reverse strand, counting down.
GGTAGGTGGCGGCGATGTCGGGGGATGGCTCGCCTTCGACCGCGCGCCGCACGATCGCCGCCTTGTGCTCGCCCGTCGCGACGAGGGCGATCTCGCGCGCGCCCAGGATGGTCGCGACGCCCATCGTGATCGCCTCACGCGGCACGTTGTCTTCGCCGAAGAAGTCGGCAGCCGCGGTCTTGCGGGTGAGGGCGTCGAGCGTGACGAGCCGCGTACGCGACTCGCGGGCGGACCCGGGCTCATTGAACCCGACGTGTCCGCTCTGGCCGATGCCGAGCAGCTGGAAATCGATGCCGCCGGCGTCCGCGATCGCGCACTCGTAGGCGTCGCACGCCGCGGCGACGTGCTCGCGCGGCGTGTCGCCGGCGGGAATGTGGACCTGCTCCGGCCGGACCCCGAGCTGGGAGAAGAGATTCTCCCACATGTAGCGCCGGTAGCTGTGCGGGCTGTCCGGCGACATCGGGTAGTACTCGTCGAGGTTGAAGGTGACGACGTGGGAGAAGTCCACGTCGCCCGCGCGGTGGCGGCGGATCAGCTCGCGGTACACGCCGAGCGGCGTGCTGCCCGTGGCGAGCCCCAACACGCAGCGACCCCTGGCGGCGGTGTCGCGGCGGATCGCCGCGACGATGCGGTCGGCCAACAACACGGCGAGGTCGTCGGGATCGGCGACGACCTCGGTCCGCAGCCGCTCCCGGTCCCGCGGGCCTTCCAGCCCGCCGGCCATGTTACAGCTTCACTTCGATTGCCGCCCCGCGCTTGTAGCGGACGTAGAGCCAGGCCATCGGGATGATCATCATGCCGGCGGCGAGGATCGTGAGGGCGAGCAGGACGGCGGCGAAGGTGACGCCGCGCTGCGACGTCTCGGCGGCATCGAACAGCGCCGCGTCCTGGTGGGCGAGCAGGACGATCATCGCCTCCCGCGCGTTCTTCGTGGTCGGGGCATCGGTGGAGGTGAGCCCCTCGAGAATCTGCTGCACGAAGCCCCGCTCCTGGTCGCTGCCGAGCGTGTTGCCGAAGCGGGAGAGGTCGGCCTGCAGCGCGCCGCGGATGCTGTCCGCCTGCCGACGGTAGGCGGTATCGCCGCCCGTCGCCATGGTCCGCCACACCTCGTACTTGGCGTTCAGGCGATGCAGCGCCTCGCTCGCCGTGGCGCCGCGCGTCACGGTGGAGGAGGCGTGGGCCAGCGACTTGATCAGCAGCACGCCGATAATCAGGGCGGCCACCAGCGTCGCCGCGCTGATCGTGACGGCGATACCCGGACGGATGAACGTGTAGTCCTTCATCGCGATGGCGAAGGACGACCGGGGCATCGATCCGCGGGGCGGGAGAGGAGCGCTCATGGACTTCGCCTTGGGTTCAAGTTGGGGTGGACCCACGGTATCCGGCTGCACCGGGGGTGTCAATACGCGTCGATTTCACCGCAGTGCGACCGCCAGCGCGTCCGCCGCGCGATGTACCAGATCCGCGTACCGGGTGAGTGCCGCGGCCACTCGCGCCGCCTCGGCCTGCGCCTCGACCACGTGCCGCAGCTCCACCGCTTCCCGAATTCCCGGAATGGTCTTCACGCCATACCCGGTATAGGCGCCCGGGGCGTACACCAGGTGCCGGAACCACGGTCGCCGCGGCAACCCGGCGGAATCGGCCAATGCCTGCTCACTCGTGGCGAGGAGCCGGTTCACGGCCCCCAGGGCGGTGCGCCGCCGCGCGACGTCCCGCACCCCGTCGAGGGCCGCGCGCTCGCGCTCGAACGCCACCGCCGCCGTGTCGAGGCGGTCGAGGGCGGTGCGGACCGCCGTCAGGTCGAGGCTCTTCGTGGTGTCGTTCGCGGCGGCCAGGCGGGCGATCTCCTCGGTGTACTTGCGGTAGGTCCGCGCCGGCGCCCGGAATTCGAACGGCAGCAGCGGGGCGTCGGCCATGCGGAGCACCGCCGTCGCCATGGTCTGTGCCTCGGTCACGCCGTACACGTACCCGGTGTCGAGGAACCGCTCGTAGAACGTGTAGCTGTCGTAGATCGAATGGTAGATCCCGCTGTGACCGGCTCCCCCGTAGCTGACGTTCACGGCGGGAAGCCCGAGGTGGTCGAGGAAGACGGTGTAATCCGATCCCGAGCCCAGCGCTTCGAGGGCGAACGTGGTGTCGCTGCTCGTGTCCTTCGGCGCGCGCTCCGAGCGCGCGTGGTCGCGGTTGGCCTGGAGCACGCTCTTCCCGGATCTGGGGTCGGTCACGTCTCGGGCGATTTCCGTGACGAATTGCTCCAGCGCGTGGGATCCGGCGGCGCTGAGCCACCCCGCGTCGTTGGTATCCGAGTTGTAGTACGCGACCGCCTTGGTCCGGAGCTCGTCGGCGTGCGCCTCGGCCCATTCCGTCGAACCGAGGAGCCCCCATTCTTCCCCGTCCCACGCCGCGAATACGATCGTGCGGGCGGGACGCCACCCCGTCTTCAACAGCGTCGCGATCGACCGTGCCGTTTCACCCAGCGCCGCCTGACCCGAGCTGGGATCCTGCGCGCCGTTCACCCAGGCATCGTGATGGTTGCCGTAGACCACCCACTGATCGGGCCAGAGCGCGCCGGGGATCGTGGCGATCACGTCGTACAGCGGCCGGGTGCGCCACTCGAAGCTGAGCGCGAGATGCACCTGCGCCGTCCCCGGGCCGATGTGGTAGGTGATGGGAAGCGACCCGCGCCACGACTCCGGCGCCACCGGGCCGGCCAGCGTGCGCAGCAGCGGCAGCGCGTCGCCGTATCCGATCGGAAGAACGGGGATCTTGACGAGCGTCACCGCTTCGGCCGGCGTGAGCCGCCGCCCGCCGGGGACCGAGGCCCAGCCGGGACTCAACGGATCGCCCGGATAGACCGGCATGTCCATCACGCTGCCGCGTTGCACGCCGCTCGCGGGGCGCATCGGGCCCGTGGGATAGACGTCGTCCACGAAGTAGCCGTCGTCTCTGGGGTCGGAGTAGATGATGCAGCCGATGGCCCCGTGCTCTGCTGCGACTTTCGGCTTGATGCCGCGCCACGACTGCCCGTATCGGGCGATCACGATCTTTCCTTTGACGCTGATGCCCAGGCTGTCGAGCACCCGGTAGTCGTCCGGTCGCCCGTAGTTCACGTACACGAGCTCCGCCGTGACGTCGCCGTCGGGAGAATAGGCGTTGAACGTGGGGAGCTGATCGGGCTGGCCAGTCGTGGGATCTTGGGGCAGCGCGGGCTCGCGCAGGGTCGCGGCGAACGGCTCCGGCAACAGGAGCTCTAGCGTCCGGCGCACGGGGCGGGGCATGAGCGCCTCGAACTGCTCGATGTGCGCGTCCAGGCCGAGCGCCCGAAACCGGGCCAGCAGCAGCTCGGCCACGTGCCGCGAGCGCTCCGTGCCGGCCTCGTGCGGAACCGCCGAGAGCAGCCGGACGAGGGCGCGCAGCGTGTCGCGGCTGGGGATGGTGCGCGCCAGTGCTTCCCGTCGAACCTGAGCGGCGAGCTGGTCCGTGGGGAACCCCCGGATGGGGGCCGGTTGCTGGGCCTGGAGCGGAGCGGCGAGGAGCGCGACGGCGCACAGGGCACGGAGCACGAGAGAGCCTCGAAGAGAGTCGAAGAAATGTGCCCCGGAAAAACGCGCGTGGCGAGGGAGGTCCCCGCCACGCCGTTGCTCATCGGTCCGACGATGCGAGCTGACTACTGAACGACCACCGAGCCATGCATAGCCGCGCCATGAACCGTGCAATCGTAGGTGTAGGTGCCCGGCGTCGAGAGAAGGACGGAGTACGTCCCGCTGGTTTGGGTGGCGGAGTTCGTCGGCAAGGTCGCGCCTCCTGGAGCCCCGGTCCAATTGACACCGTGCGATCCTGAGCCAGGAGCCCATTTGAACACGGCACTGCCGCCCGAGGCGATGGTGATTACCAACGGGGCGAACACAATCCCGGGCCCGACGGTCACCGTGTCTGCGAGGGGCGCGCTCGCGATGGTCAGGCCAAATCGCACGGTGTCTCCGAAAGCCGTTGCCCTCACGGAGTCCAGACCCACGGCCGGCCCGAGTGTATGTTGGGTCGTCGCTGTCCCGCTCGCCACGGTGATGCTCGTATCGGGATTGACCGAACCGCCACCCGCCACTGCAGTCCACGCCACCGTATCGCCGGTCGTCGGGTTTCCGTAAGCGTCCGTCGCCTTGACGGTGAGGGTCAGGACGGTTCCTGGCGTCCCACTGCTCGTCCCCGCGACGGGAGCGAGATTGGTCGGGTGTCCGGCCTTCGCCGTTGCGGTGAAGGTGGCCGGGGACCCGATCAGCCCGGTGACCTCAGCCGTCGCCTGCTGGTTCCCCGCCGTCGGGCCCAACTGCAACATAACGGAGGCGTTTCCACTTGCGTCGGTTGCCGTCGTGGTGCTCGGCAACCCATTCACCGTCCCTCCGGAGGGCGGCGTCCACGTCACCGTCACGTTCTGCACGGGGACGTTGTTCTGGTCACGAACCAGCACAACGAGCTGTGTGGGCAATGGGGCCAAGATCGTGTCGGACTGTCCGCCCCCCGTGCTCGCCTGCATCTGGGTGGCACCCTGGATCTGCGCGATGTGGAGGAAGCCGGCTGGCGTCAGCCCGGACACCGTCGCCGTCGTCGACTGCAGGCCGGCTCCCGGGCCCAGGGTCCGGGTCGCGGTCGACTTCCCGTCCGCGGCGGTCGTGTTGACGATCGGGAGCACGGAGCCGCCGCCGCTCGCTGCCGCCCAGGTGACCGACACACCCGACAGGGGCGCGCCCGCGGCGTCCTTCACTGTCACTTCGAGTGCGGAACCGAGCGCCAGGCCAGCCGGCCCGATCTGGTTCTCCCCCGCCGACGCTGTCACTGACGAAGGGGTCTGCCCGGGGCCCGAGCTTCCCCCGCAAGCGGCCGCTGCGCCAACCAGCCACAACAATCCCTGACGGAGAATCCTCATGCGTACCTCTCAGGTTGAATGAGGCCAGCTTTGTACCCCTGTGCGCGGCGGGGTTGCTGCCTACCGCGTCACGACCACCCCGAACACCCCCGTGCCTTCCGCACCGTGGAAACCGCAGTAGTAGCTGTAGGTGCCGGTCCTGGGGACGCGCACGGTGAACGTGGCGTTGAGAGCGCTCTGGTTGGGGGAGTTCGGCGGCAACTCGAGCGCCGCCCCCAGCAACTGGCCGGCGAGCCCGATCTGGTTGTCCCCGGCCGATGCGGTCACCTGTGAAGGGGCCGGACCGGCCCGGGCTCCCGGCGCAGGCCGCGGCCACCCCGAGGAGGCAGAGGAACCCCGGAGAGAGTGTCCTCATGGAGCCGTCTCCGAGTGTGGAAGTAGCCCAGATTGTACCATTTGCGACGCATTGTTGCTACTTTAGGTGCGCTTTGCGCGGTGGTGGCGGAGTCAATCGGAGGGGGTGCACCCGGGTGCCGACGGAGACCTTTCGGGGAAGTGCCGGGGAGATCCTCCGGCAAGCAAGCGTTGCACTCGACGGCAAGCCGGTGACGCTCTGGGAGGTCGCCGACGGGCCCACCTTGGTTCCCCGGGCGTCGAGCGACCCCAGCCCGCGACATCATTTCACCAACATGGACGTGGATGCCACCTTGAAACGGTGGGGCATCCCCATCCGCAGTGGCAGCCGCTATGTGGGGTGCCGGTTGTCGTACGAAGGGCCATGGGTCATCGCGCCGGTGCGTATGCGGCCCGCCGCGGGTCCGCCCTCAGGGCACGAGCGACGCAGCGCCGAGCGGCTCACCCTCGAGCTCGCGGGCCTCTGCCTGGGCCTTTCCGACCGTCGCGAGACGATCGGTATCGAGCGCCCGCCGTCCATTTCGGTCGATCCCCTGAAGGACCTGCTGACGCTCCCCTCGGTCGTCGCCCATGAGGCCAAGAATCCGCTCACCGGTGCGCGGGCCGGGCTCCAGCTGACGATGGAGTCGCTGGGACGGATGGAGGACCTGCCGGTGCCGCGCCGCCTCGAGCTGCTCGAGGAGCTGGGGGAAGTGCTGGAAGCGCTCAACCGGGCGCTCGACTTCCTCCAGGCGGTGCAGGATCGTGCGCGCGGCGCCATCCGCGGGCGCGAGCGGTTCGACGCCATCCGCGTGGCGCGCTCGGTGGTCGCGCTCGAAGGTCGCGTGCTGCGCCAGGAAGGCGTGGACGTCGAGCTCGCGACCGCGCTCGAGACCGTGCATCTGAACGGCGACCCCAACCTACTGTACGAGCTGCTCATCAACCTGGTCCGGAACGCCGTGGAGGCCTCAAGCGAGCGCCGTGGACCTATCACGCTCCGCCTGGACCGGGAAAGCGAGACGCTGCGGCTCTCGGTCACCGACCGCGGCGTCGGCATCCCGGCCTACCTGGTCGATCGGGTGTTCGAGCCGGGATTCACCACCAAAGCCCCCGGAGAAGGGGGGGCGGGGCTGACGGTCGTGCGCAAGGTCGCGCAGGAAGTGTTCGGCGGCACCGTCGCCGTGAAGTCCACCGAGGGCGTGGGGACCACCTTCACCGTCTCGCTGCCGATTCCCCCGCAGCGCGGCCTCACGTCGCCGTTCTTCACCACCGACAGCTAGAAAGGAAGCACCCGAGCGTCGTCTCGTCGGAGCCCGCCGTCACGCCGTCCTCCGCACGTTTCCCTGTCGATTCACCATCCGCACGAGGTCGAAGTATGCGACTCACCCGTTTCCATGTCGTTCCATTACTGGCGGCCGTGCTGCTCGGGCGCCCGCTGGCCGGACAGCAGCTCACGGTGGACACGGCCGGCGTCGGCGCCCTCCTGGACGAAGGGATGAACCGGTCCGAGGCGATGCAGAACCTGCAATACCTGACGGACGTGATCGGCCCGCGGCTCACCGGGTCGCCCGCCGCGCGGCAGGCCAACGAATGGACGATGCGCCGCTTTCAGGACTACGGGCTCGCCGCCCATCTCGAGCAGTGGAGTTTCGGCGGCACCTGGACGCGCGGACCGATGTGGGCGCGGCTCGTGGCTCCCCGCATCCACGACCTCGTGGCGGCGAGCTGGGCCTGGACGCCGGGGACGGGAGGCAAGCCGCTGCGGGGTCCGGTGGTGCGGATCGACGCGAGCAGTCCCGAGAGCCTGGCGGCCAACGTCGCCCGCGTGAGGGGCGCCTGGGTGATGCTCGCCCCGCCCTCCATGGTCTGGAACAACGACGGTCCGCCGATGACCGCCGCCGACTCGCAGCGGCAGCGCGAGTTCATCCGCAACCTGTTCGCCCGGCGGCAAGGCCTCGACTCGGCCGGCCGGGCGCGGCTGCAACAATTCCAGAACGACTTGCCCTACCTGTTGAAGCGGGCGGGCGCCCTGGGACAGCTGACGGACGCCGGCAAGGAGCAGGACCTGCTGAACATGAGCGGCTCGCCCAACCGCATCTATCCGCTCCCCTACCTGGCCGTCGCGCACGAAGACTTCGGGATGCTCGACCGGCTGATCGGCGCGGGGTCGGCGCCCCAGATCGAAGCGAGCGTGACGAATACGATGACCACGGACTCCGTGCCGCAGTGGAACACGGTCGCCGAGATCAAGGGCAGCGAGCAGCCGGGGCAGGTGGTGATCGTCGGGGCCCACCTCGACTCGTGGGACCTCGGCACCGGCGCGTCCGACAACGGGACAGGATCCATGGCGACGCTGGAGGCGGCGCGCATCATCGCCCGCTCCGGCGTGCACCCCAAGCGCACGATCCGGTTCGTCCTGTTCACGGGCGAGGAGCAGGGCCTCATCGGGTCACGCAAGTATGCCGAGTCGCACGCCGCCGAGGCAGATTCGATCCAGGCGGTCATCGTGCTGGATAACGGGGTGGGGGCGATCACGGGCCAGGCGCTGCAGAGCCGCCCGGACCTCTACTATCTGTGGCGCGCGCTGCTCAACCCGGTGCACGATCTGCACGCCGACACCGTCACCGACAACAACAAGGGCGGGACGGACCATCTCTCGTTCCTCCCCTACGGCGTGCCCGGGTTCAACTTCAACCAGATCACGCGCGGCTACAACCACACCCATCATTCTCAGTCGGATACCTACGACAAGGCGATCGACTGGGACCTGCGCCAGGCGTCGACGGTGATGGCGGTGTCGGCGCTCGAGCTTGCGAATCTGAGCGGCACGATCCCGCGCGGGGAGAAGCGGGCGGTGCAGCCGATGGTGGCGGTGCGGGTGTCTGACAGTCTGATGGTGCGGTCTGGCGGGGGTCGAAACTGAGAGAAGCCGCCATCAGCTATCCGCCATCGGCTATCAGCTGGGACGGAAGCCGATAGCCGATAGCCGATAGCATTAGTTCTCTCCAAGCAGCTCCTGCACGTCCAGCGGCCGCGTGTGCATGGCGATGGATCCGTCCGGTGCACGCGGCCACTCGGCTTCAGGGCGGTCGCGATACAGCTCGACGCCGTTGCCGTCGGGATCCCGCAGGTAGATCGCCTCACTCACACCGTGGTCTGACGCCCCCTCCAACCGGACTCCGTGATCGACGACGCGCTGCACGGCGGCGGCGAGCGCGCGTCGGTCCGGATACAGGATGGCGAAGTGGTACAGGCCCGTGGTGCCCGGCGCCGGTGGCGGCGCGCCGCGGCCGGCCCACGTGTTCAGGCCGAGGTGGTGATGGTAGCCGCCGGCCGACAGGAACACTGCGTCCCGGCCGTAGTGTGCCGTGACCTCGAAACCCAGGACGTCGCGGTAGAACGCGAGGGCGCGGTCCAGGTCCGAGACGGTGAGGTGGACGTGGCCGATTTTTGTGCCGGGATGGATTGGCGTGGTCATACTGGAAAGAACAGTTTCGGGTTCCCTGAGTCCAGAGCCGCGACCGTCGGCTTCAGACTGTTAGATTCCCGACCATGCCCAAGATCCCCGTCCCCCAGAACGAGCCGGTGCGTTCGTACGCGCCCGGGACCCCCGAGCGCGACGAGCTGAAGCACGCGCTCCGTGAGATGAGCGCCCATCCGATCGAGATCCCATTGATCGTGGGCGGCAAGGAAATCCGGACCGGTCAGACGGTGGACGCGGTGATGCCGCACTGCCACCGTCACGTGCTCGCCAAGGTGCACCAGGCGGGCCCGAAAGAAGTGGCGGCGGCGATCGCGGCGGTACGGGCGGCGTGGCCGGCGTGGGCCGCGGCGACGCTCGAGGAGCGCGCGGCGGTGTTTCTGAAGGCGGCCGATCTGCTCGCGGGGAAATACCGGGCGACCGTCAACGCGGCGACGATGCTGGGGCAGAGCAAGACGTCGCACCAGGCGGAGATCGACGCCGCCTGCGAGCTGATCGACTTCTTCCGGTTCAACGCGCATTTCGCCGAGCGCATCTCTGCAGAGCAGCCGCTGTCGGCGCCGGGTACCTGGAACCAGTTGGACTACCGGCCGCTCGAGGGATTCGTCTACGCGATCAGCCCGTTCAACTTCACCTCGATCGGCGGAAACCTCTCCTCCGCTCCGGCGCTGATGGGGACCACGGTCGTCTGGAAGCCCGCCGGCACCGCCGTGTATTCGAACTACTTCCTCATGAAGCTGATGGAGGAAGCCGGACTGCCTCCGGGCGTGATCAACTTCCTCCCGGGTCCGGCGGCGCAGATCAGCGCGGCGCTGCTCGCGGACCGGCACCTGGGGGGCATTCATTTCACCGGCTCCACCGACGTCTTCCAGTGGCTGTGGGAGACGGTGGCGAAGGGCCTGCGGCAGTACGCCGATTACCCGCGGCTCGTCGGAGAAACCGGGGGCAAGGATTTCATTCTCGCCCATCCCAGCGCGGACCCCGACGCCTTGGCGGCGGCGATCGTGCGCGGCGGGTTCGAGTACCAGGGACAAAAGTGCTCCGCGGCATCGCGCGCCTACGTCCCGGACTCGCTCTGGCCGGCGGTGCGCGAGCGCGTGCTCGGCATGCTCGAGCGCGTGCGCATGGGCGATCCCGCCGATTTCCGCAACTTCATGGGGGCGGTGATCGACCGCAAAGCCTTCGACAAGATCAAGAGCTACATCGACGATGCCCGGACGGGGTCCGGGGCCACGGTGCTGTCCGGCGGCGGCACCGACGACACCGAGGGCTATTTCATTCAGCCGACGCTGATCCAGGCTGAGGATCCGGGCTACCGCACCATGTGCGAGGAGATCTTCGGGCCGGTCCTCACGCTGCATGTGTATCCCGAGCGGCGCTGGGCCGAGACGCTGCGGCTGGTCGACACGACCTCGCCGTACGCCCTCACGGGCGCGGTGTTCGCGCGGGATCGCGCGGCCGTCGCCGAGGCGCACCGCGCGCTGCGGTATGCTGCGGGCAACTTCTACGTGAACGACAAGCCCACCGGGGCGGTGGTGGGGCAGCAACCGTTCGGCGGAGCGCGTGCCAGCGGGACCAACGACAAGGCCGGCAGCCTCTTCAACTTGATCCGCTGGGTTTCGCCGCGCGCGGTCAAGGAGACCTTCGCGCCGCCCACCGACTTCCCTGACCCGTTCATGGCTGAGTCGTGAAGACGACGAAGGCCCGGTGCTGTCACCGGGCCTTCGCGCTGTGCAATCGGTTGTGACCGACGGGGTGACTATTTCGGTGGCAGGATCTTGAACATCCCCGTGCCGCAGACCGGGCACACGCCCTTCAGCGCGGGACGGCCGTTCGCCATCTTCACTTCCTGCGCGTTG
>JBGPHP010000070.1:0-13831 GCA_041484445.1 Gemmatimonadota bacterium | reverse complement strand
TCGGGCGACCCGCCCACCGCCGCCGCCACGCGCAGGCGTCCGTGCTGGTCCTTGTTGGCGTTGGGATGCTGGCGGCGCTTGAAGATGTCCTTGATGGTGATGAGGCCGCGCAGCACGCCATGCTGGTCGACGACGGGAAGCTTCTCGATTCGATGGGCGCCGAGGATCTTCTCCGCTTCGTCGAGCGTGGTGCCGACCGGCGCCGTCACGAGGTGATCCTTCGTCATCGCCTCGCGAATCGGCCGGTCGAGCTCGCGCTCGAACTGCAGGTCGCGGTTGGTGACGATGCCGACCAGCTTCCCGGCAGAATCCACGATCGGCACACCGGAGATGCGGAACCGCGCCATCAGCTGGGCCGCCTCGCGCAGCGGGCGATCGGGCCCCAGGGTGATCGGGTTGAGGATCATCCCCGACTCGCTGCGCTTCACGCGATCGACCTCGGCGGCCTGCCGGTCGATCGGCATGTTCTTGTGGATCACGCCGATCCCCCCGGCCCGTGCGATGGCCATCGCCATTTCGGACTCGGTGACGGTGTCCATCGCCGCGGCCACGAGCGGGATGTTGAGCGGAATGTCGCGGGTGAACCGGCTCGTGATGTCCACGCTACGCGGATGCACGGTCGCATGCCGCGGCACGAGGAGGACGTCGTCGAAGGTGAGGGCGGGGGTCTGGCGAAAGGTTCCCATAGCGGAAGTTACGTCTGGCGGTGCGTTTCCTCAACGGCGGCCGTCCGGCTCACATTCGGCCCAACACTTTCTCGGCGAACGCCCGGGCCCGCGCCTGCAACTTCCCTTTCGCGCTGAAATCGCTGATCGTCACCGTGACGACGTCGGAGCCGTGGACCACCACCAGGTTGCCGCGGGTGGCGCCCGCCGGCAGCCATAGCGCCCGATCCCCCAGCCCACTGAGCGGCTGCGAGCTCTTCTGGGCGGCGAAGAAATCATATTGGGCCGTGCTGCCACGCGAGATGCGGTAGGTGGCCGTGGTCCCGTGAAACGCATCGCTCAGCGCGGGCTCGATGCTGCAGGTCGAGCCGCCCGACGACTCGCGCCGGTAGTGCGACGGCTGCGCCAGCGCCACCGATGCCTCGGCCTCCGTGATGAAGCCGCAACCGCTCCGCGCCGGGGCGGCCTGCGCCCGCGCCCGATCCGCTGACGCAGGCGCCGAGTCCCGCGTGGCGGCGGCACGGTCCGCCCCGCGGGAGCAGGCCGCCACGGAGAGGGCGAGCACCGCCGTCACGACTTTGATGGCGGCGTCTCCGGCGCCGGCGAGGAAGGTGGGGTCGGGGACGCGCTGTCGGCCGGTCTCTTGCGCACCTCGTCCACCGCCGCCTTTCCCGCCGCCGCCAGCCCCTCGAAGAACTTCCCCGCTTTCCCCACGGCGTCCATCGTCCCCTTGATGATGGTTACGGGGACGCGTCCGGCGCGCATCGTGTCTTCCAGCGTCTCCGCCACCTTCTGAAACGCGGGCGCGCCCGCCGGCCGCTCGGCGTATTTGGACTCGAGGAACTCGACGTAGTCGAGGACCTGGTACACCTTGTCCTCGGGCAGCGTCTCGAGCTTACGCAGCATGCGCTCGCGCAGAATGTCGTTCATGGCTGTACCTCGAGCGAGACGAGATCCACGACGGGATTGCCGACGAACCGGCTGCGTCCCGTGCGCACCCGCGCGGTGACCTGCACGGTGGCGAGCGGGGGCAACGCCTCCACCGCGGCGCGATTCGCCTCCGGGACGATCACGTACACGAAACTCCGCTCCGGCACCGGCCCGCGTGCGAGCAGGTACATCGCCCCGTCGGGGATGTCGGGTCGCAGATCGTCGGCCGTGCGCAGGGCGATGATCTGCAGCGTCCAGCGCAGCGTCTGGCCCACGTAGCGGTCCGGCTCGGCGCGCAGCTCGGCCGCGCTCACGCCGATGAGGACGCCGGCCGGCGCCGCCTGGAGGTCCGCCGTCTTGACCCAGCCCTCGAGCTGGACGCGGGTCCATTCGCCGGTCCGTCCCAGAACGGTGAGCGGCGCCCCCGACGCGAGCGTCCCGTTGGCGGCGCCGTCGGGGGCGCGGTACACGGTGGTGGAGCGCGCGGCCTGGACCCGGGCGGGGTCGACGACGGCGGTCCCCGTGTCCGGTCGCGGGGGGGCGGGTCGCGGCGGCGGACTCCCGCTGGGCCGAGGCGCGGGAGCCGCGGCTACGGGCTGCAGCGCGGCGCGCCGCATCCAGCCTTGCCGCCGCACATGCACCCATCGGTCCTGCTCGCCGACTCTGTCGAGTGCGAAACCGATGACCAGATGGGCGACCACGTCGCCCGCGGGCGTCGCGCGCAGGTTCTCCGACGGCGCCTTCGTGACCGCGAGGTCGAACCCCGCCACACTGGTGGGACCGAGCGACCCCTTGAAGATCCAACCGTCGAGGGTGACCGGCACCCAATCGTTTTGCGCGGTGCCCTGATCCACCACGGCGCCCGCCTCGAGCTGTGCGAGGCGTTTTCCTGCGGCCGCCTGATAGAACCATTCACCCGCGGCAGCGACACGAGCCCTGGTCTGGGCGGCAAGCGATGCGACGCAGCAGGCGACAACTGGTAGGACGCGCAACGCGCGGATAGATTGCATCCCCTTCAATATGAACAAGAGGCACGGGTCGCGCACCCCGGTCGCGCTGATCGTTCTCGACGGCTGGGGCTTTCGCCCCGGCCGCGAAGGCAACGCCATCGAGCTCGGCGCCACGCCCGTCTGGCACCGGCTCTGGGAGCGCACGCCCCGCACGTTGCTCGACGCCTCGGGCCTCGCCGTGGGCCTGCCCGAAGGCCAGATGGGCAACAGCGAAGTCGGCCATCTCAATCTGGGCGCCGGCCGCGTCGTGCCGCAGGACATCGTGCGGATCTCCCAGGCCATCGACTCCGGTGAGTTCTTCGATCTGCCGCCGTTGAAGGAATTGTGTGCGACCGTGCAGCGCGGCGGCGGTACGCTGCACCTCTTGTCGCTCATTGGAACGGGAGGGGTGCACGCCCTCGACCAGCATTTGCTGGCGGCGGTCGATCTGGGCCGGCGCGCGGGCGTGCCGGTCGCGATTCACGCCTGGCTCGACGGACGCGATACGCCGCCGCGGTCGGCGCTGATGTTCATGAAAGAGCTGCTCGCACAGATCGGGGCCCGGGACTCGGGGGCCGGATCCCCGACGGCGGTCGTGGCAACGGTCAGCGGCCGCTACTACGCCATGGACCGCGACAAGCGGTGGGACCGCACGCGGCTCGCCTACGACGCGATGGTACACGGCGCGGGAATCGCGGCGCCGGATCCGGTCGCCGCGATCGAGCGCGCCTACGAGAGCGGCGAGACCGACGAGTTCGTCAAGCCGCGCGTCGTCACGGGCGCGCCGCGGATCCGGTCTGGAGACGGGGTGTTCGTGGTCAACTTCCGCGCCGACCGGGTGCGCCAGATGTGCCGGGCCCTCGCCGCCCCGACGTTCGACGGGTTCGCCGATCCCGAGCGGCCGCGCGTGTCGATCGTCACCATGACGCAGTACGACGAGACGTTCACGTTTCCCGTTGCGTTCGGTCCGATGGTGCTGCACCAGATCGTCGCCGAGGTGTTGGCCGACCACGGCAAGACGATGCTGCGCACCGCGGAGACGGAGAAATACGCGCACGTCACGTACTTTTTCAACGGCGGTGTCGAGACGCCCTACCCGGGTGAGGAGCGACGGCTGGTGCCGTCGCAGCAGGGAGTGGCCACCTACGACCAGATGCCGGAGATGAGCGCGCCGGGGGTGACGGACGTGCTGTGCCAGGCGCTGGAGCAGCGCGACCACGACTTCATTCTCTGTAACTACGCCAACGGCGACATGGTGGGCCACTCCGGGGTACTACCGGCGGCGGTGAAGGCGGTGGAGGCGGTCGATGCCGCGCTGGCCCGTGTGCTGGCCAGCGCCGAGCGGGCCGGCACCACGCTGCTGATCACCGCCGATCACGGCAACTGCGAGCTGATGATCGACCCCTCCACCGGGGGGCCGCACACCGCCCACACGACGAACCCCGTGCCGTTTCTGATGGTGGGCGCCGAGGGCGTACGCGCCCTGCGTCACGGGGGCAGCCTGCGGGATGTCGGTCCCACGCTGCTCAATCTGCTGGGTGTGGATCCGCCCGCGGACATGACTGGAACAGACCTTCGAGAGGTGAAATGATGGTCGGATTGGCGGATCGGCAGATGGGCGGATGGACCACCGTGCGGCGCACGGTCACGTGTATCGCGGTGGTGCTATCCGGCCATCCGCCCATCCGCCTATCCGCCCAGGTCGGCCACGACCCCGGCTCCTCTCCCTACCACGACATCCGGCGCGGGGCCATGGTCCGGGTGGTGGGCGGCTACTTCGGCGGCACGCGCGGCAAGGTTCCCGTCGGCCCCTCCTATGGACCGACCGGCGGATTGCGTCTGGAGTATACGGCCGGCAGCATGCTGATCTTCACGACGGGGATCGCCTACGCCCAGACCGACGCGTACTACGTCACGGCGTACGACAGCACGCCGCGCCGGGTGGGACCGATCAACAACGACCTGGTGCTCGCGGATGCAGGCCTGCAGCTGTCCCTCACGGGAGGCAAGTCGTTTCACGGCTTGCAGCCGTACGTGGGCGGCACGCTCGGCCTCGCCTTCGGGACAGCGATCCCGGCCGATACGAGCGGATACCAGTTCGGCACCAAGTTCACCTACGGGCCGGAGGCCGGCGTCCGCTGGTATCCGGCCCGACGCGTGACGGTCGAGCTCGGCGGCCGGGTGGTGTTCTACAAGCTGCAGTACCCACTGTCCTACCGGCTCTACGTCCTCCCCGCCACCGCGACGCGTACTGAGGGGACCGCCCACCCTTGGGCGACGTTCGGCGTCGCGTGGACTTTCTAGCCGACGGGCTGCGTCGCGCCGTTCATCTGCTCCTGGCGGGCGATACCGAAGTGCTCGGCATCACCCTGCTCACCCTCAAGATCGCGCTGGTCGCCACCGCGATCGCGTGCGCCCTGGGCATTCCCGCGGGCTTCGTGCTCGCAACGCGGCCGTTCTGGGGCCGCCGGGCGGCCCTGACGGTCGTCAACACCGCTCTCGCGTTTCCCACCGTCGTGGTCGGGCTGCTCCTCTTCGGACTGCTGTCGCGTCGCGGACCGCTCGGCGGCCTCGGGATGCTCTACACGTGGCAGGCGATCGTCGTCGGCGACGTCTTGCTCGCACTCCCCATTGCCGCGGCGTTGTCCGCGGCGGCCGTTCAAGGCGTCGATCCCCGCTTCCGGCGCACGGCGGAAACGCTCGGCGCCGGCCCGTGGCGCAGCGCCTGGGCGGTGGCGCGGGAGGCCCGGTTCGGGCTCGCCACCGTCGTCACCGCCGCCTTCGGGCAGTGCACCGCCGAGGTGGGGGCCGCGCTCATCGTAGGCGGGAACATCCGCGGCCAGACCCGCACCCTGACCACCGCCGTGGCGCTGTACACGGGACAGGGCGACTTCGGCCTCGCGCTGGCGCTCGGGTGCATCCTCTTGTTGCTCGCGCTCCTCGTCAACGTGGCGCTGCAGGCGCTCCAGGGTCACGGCCGTGCTTGAGCTGCGCGGCGTGCGCCAGCGCTACGAGGGGCGGATCGTCCTCGAGCTCGACCACTTCACCGTGGCGCACGGCGCCATCGTCGCGATCGTCGGCCCGAACGGGTCGGGGAAGAGCACCCTGCTCCGGCTCGCCGCGCTGCTCGAAGCGCCGAGCGCGGGCGAAGTCTGGCTCGACGGGCGGCGGGCGCCGCGCACCGCGGCGGCGCGGCGGCGCGTGACGCTGGTCGAGCAGCGCCCCGTGCTGTTCCGCGGCAGCGTCCGCGAGAATCTGGAATTCGGATTGCAGACCAGAGGAACGGGGCGCGCCGAGGTGGTCGCCCGAGTCGATGCGGTCGCCCGGCAATTCGGCATCGGCGGCCTGTTGAACCGGGCGCGTCGGGAGCTCTCGGAAGGGGAAATCCAGCGTGTGGCGGTGGCCCGGGCGATCGTCGTCGAGCCCGACGTGCTGCTGCTGGACGAGCCGGCGAGCTCCGCCGATCGGGCGGCCGCCTTGCAGCTCTACCAGACGCTCCAGGAGGAGCGCCAGCGCCGCGGATTGACCATCTGCCTCGCCTCGCACCAGCTCGAGGATGCCTACCGGTGGTCGGACGATCTGCGCGCACTGGCGGACGGGCGGATCGTGCCCATCAGTCCCGAGAATCTGTTCCGGGTGGAGCTGCCCCCTGGATCGCCCGACGTCACGCGGCACGTGCGCGTCGGGTCGGTGGAGATCGCGGTGGCGACCGAGCGCACCGGACCGGCGATTCTCGCCGTCCCGCCGAGCGACATCATTCTCTCGCGCGCGCCCGTCGCGTCCTCGGCGCGCAACGTCTTCTCCGGCCGGGTGACCCGCCTCGCGCGGCCCAAGCCCGGCCTGGTGCACGTGACGGCGGAGGTGGGGGTGGAGCTGGTGGCCGCGGTGACCGAAGAAGCGGTGCGCGAGCTGGGGCTCACACCGGGCGCCCCGGTCACCTGCGCCTTCAAGGCCAGCGCGGTGCGGGTATTCTGATCATGCCGATCGCCTATCTTACCAGGGTCGTGGCGTTTACGGCGACGCATCGCATCGCGCGGGCGGACTGGACCGACGAGCGCAATACCGCCACCTTCGGAAGAGCCGCGCAGGATCATTCGCACCACTACGAGTGCCGAGTGACGGTCAAAGGGCCGCTCGTCGCCGACCAGGGCGGCGTCGTGAGTCTGACGGCACTCGACGCCCTCTTGGCCCGGGAAATCACCGACCGGCTCGAGGGCCAGCACATCAGCCGGGTCCTGCCGGAATTCGCCGACGGGAAGCGGCTGACGACCGGGGAAGCGCTCGCGGTGTACTTCTGGGGGCGGCTGGCGAACGCTCTGCCGCCCGGAGTGCGGCTGCATGCGATCCGTGTCCAGGAGGGGTCCCATCTCTACTCCGAGTACTTCGGCGAAGCCTGAAGGCTCGCGTCGCGGCCGGATGACCGCCGACTCCGCCGTCGTGGAGGAGTGGCCGGTCTGGCTCGAGGTGAACGGCACGCCCGTGGTGACGTGGATGTGCACGCCGGACCAGCTCGAGGAGCTGGCGACGGGGTGGCTCCACGGCGAGGGCTACATCGATTCGGTTGACGATCTGCTGAAGCTCCGCCCCTGTGCGACCGATCTCGGATTCTGGGCGGACGTGCGCCCGGAAGGCGTGGCGCGCGTCGCGGCGGAGAACCGCCGGCGCGTACTGGCGTCGGGATGTGGCGCCGTGACGACGCTGCTCGCCGATCCCCAGGCCGTCCCGCGGGCCGTGGTGCGCGGGGAGCCGCCGGCCCGCGAGCAGCTGCGGGTGTTGTTCAAGGCCTTGTTCGCGCGGGGGGATCGGTACAACGAGACCGGCGGGATCCACGCGGCGGCGTTGACCGACGCGACGGCGCTGGAATTCCATGCCGAAGACATCGGGCGGCACAACGCGGTCGACAAGGTGATCGGTGCCGCCGTGCTGGCCCGCCGCCCGATCGCGGGACTCGGACTGCTCGTCACGGGACGCATTTCCGCCGAGCTGGCGTTCAAGGCGTCGCGCGCGGGCCTCGCCTGGGTGGCGACGCCGAGCGTGCCCTCCACGCTGGCGGTGGTGATCGCCCAGCGCTCCGGGATGGTGCTCGTGGGACGGGCGGTGAGCGGGTCGCCGCACCTCCATCGGCCCGAGGCGTGACGCCGGATGCGCTGCGGGCGCTGTTGCGCGACGCGCGGGTCGTCGCGGTCGTGGGACTGTCCCCGAATCCGGCGCGGCCCAGTCACGCCGTGGCCCGCTATCTCCAACGCGTGGGATACCGGATCGTGCCGGTGAACCCGTTTCATCCCGAGCTCCTTGGAGCGCGGAGCTACCCGTCTCTCGCGGCGGCGGCGCGGGACCACCCGATCGACATCGTCGATGTGTTCCGGCGCAGCGAGCTGGCGGGTGCCGTGGTCGACGAGGCCATCACGCTCCGGCCGCGCCTCATCTGGCTGCAGCAGGGGGTGTTCGATGCAGCGGCCGGGGCGCGCGCCGCCGCGGCCGGGATCCCCTGCGTGATGGATCGATGCTTGGCCGTCGACCACGAGCGCCTCTTTGTCCCTGCCAACAGCTCTCACTTGGAGTCCCGATGAGCCGACTGTCGTTTGCCATTCTCCTGACGTGTGCGATTCCGGTTGGTGTCGTGGCCCAGGAGACCCCGTCCTCCCCGACGCTGATCTTCACGATCCACGCCGGAGTGGCCGGCGGGCACTCGCTCTGGTCGGTGCCCAAGCAGCCGATCTGCACATCCAGCTGTTCCGCACACGACACGCTGCGCATTAGCCGCAGTGTGGGAAGCGGCCTCACTGCCGGACTCACGGTGTCCTATTTCCCCGGGACCCACCTGGGTTATTTCGGCGAGGCATCGTTCGTCGGCTTGTCGCTGGATGACAATTGCTCCGAGATCTTCGTCGCGGGCGGATCGGGGAGCGTCAACGACGTGCTGTGCCAGGTGGTAACGGGAAAGTCGATCACGATGGGGGCCGTTTCCTTCCTCGGGGGCGTCACGCTGCGCGCCGGGCCGGTGTCCGGAGTCACCCCCTATGTCATCCTGGGCGGCGGATTGCTCGCCTTCTCACAGAGCACGCTCGACATGTCGGGAGAGCTGGTAACGGGGGGCGCAGTGGAGCGTATTTCCATCGTCGTCGACAACTCTCCTGCCCGCGTCTCTCCGGTGGGCACCATCGGCGCGGGCCTGCGCGTGCGCGCCGGCGCTGGGTACGGCGTGCGCCTGGGAGTCGAAGACCTGATCGCGAAGTTCCAACGCCTGGAGGGCCCGGTCAACGCCATCGGCCAGGGGCCGGTCACCTCGAAGTTCTATCACCACTTCGTGGTGCGTCTCGGCCTCGACGTCGTGCTGGAGAGGAAACGCGGCCGGCGCTACTAGGATGCGCGGCGCCGTCCTCGCCGGTGGCGCCGCCAGCCGCTACGGCGGACATCCCAAGGGACTGCTCGAGGTGGGTGGCCGCCGCATCCTCGACCGCGTGGTGGACGGCATCGCGGCCGCGGTGGGCGCCCCCCCGCTGCTCGTCGCCAATGCCTCCGACGCCGCGACGTGGTGCCCCGGGTTGCGCTGCGTTCCCGACGTCCGGGCCGGCGCGGGAAGCCTGGGCGGGATCTACACCGCCGTCTGCGCGGGCGCCGGGCCGGTCCTGTGCGTCGCCTGGGACATGCCGTTCGTGAGCGAGGCGTTGCTCCGGACGCTCGTGACCGAAAGCGCCGCATTCGATGCCTTCCTGCCGGAGAGCGGGGGCCGGCGCGGCCTGGAGCCGTTGTGCGCCGTGTACGGCCCCGCGTGCCGTCCGGCGATCGAGCAGGCGCTGGAGCGGGAGGACCTGCGGGCCATCGCCTTCCACGACGCCGTGCGGACGGGTACACTATCGCTCGACCGGGTTCGTGCGTTCGGCGATCCCGAGACGCTGTTCTTCAACATCAATCGCCCCGAGGACCTCGAGCGGGCGGAGGCGCTGTGGCGGCGACGCGGATAATCTCGATCATCGGGAAGAAGGATGCGGGCAAGACGTCGCTCGTCGTGGCCCTCGCCGCCGAGCTGCGTCGCAAATTCCGCGTGATGACGCTCAAGCACGGCACCCACGCCGCCGATCTCGACCAGCGCGGCAAGGACACCTGGCGCCACTGGCATGAAGGCAAGGCCGAGCGCGTGCTGCTCGAGGCGCCCGGGGCGCGCGTCCTGTTCGAGCGCACCGATCACGAGGACGACCCGATCACCCTGGCCCGTCGCTATCTCGACGGCGCGGACATCGTCCTCGTCGAAGGATTCTCGGCGCACCCGCTGCCCAAGATCGAAGTGTTTCGCACCGTGTGCGGCGATGCGCCGATCTACGACCCCGCCCGGGACAACGCCGACCAGTGGGTGGCGATGATCACCGACCAGCCCACGTTCCGCGCCCCATTCCCCGTATTCCGCTTCAGCGACACGAGCTGGCTCGTGGCGCTCGCCACGCTCGCGTGGGATCGCGCCCGGATCCTGCCGCCCTGACCGGGCTGGCTCCGGCAGAGGCCGCGCGGCTCATCATCGCCGGTGCGTCGCCCCTGCCGGCTGTGCCGCGACCGCTGCGCGAGGCGCTCGACCTCGTGACGGCGGAAGAAGTCGTCTCTCCGATCGACCTTCCGCCGTGGACCAACTCCGCCATGGACGGGTACGCCTGCCGCTCCTCCGACGTCCGCGCGGGCGCCGTGCTCCGCGTGGTGGAGACCGTCGCCGCGGGTCAGTTTCCCGAGCGGACGCTCGCGGCGGGCGAGGCGACCCGCATCTTCACGGGCGCACCGCTGCCCGGCGGGGCCGACGGCGTGATCCGGCAGGAAGACACGGAGGCCGCGGACGGCCGGGTGACGATTCGCGATCCGCGCGACGCCGGGAAGAACATCCGCCGGACGGGCGAGGACATCCGGCGCGGTGACCTCGTCATGCCGTCGGGAACCCCGCTGGGCCCGGCCCAGCTCGGGGTGCTCGCCTCCATCGCGCACGAGCCGGTGGCCGTGCACCGGCGGCCGGTGGTGGCGTTCCTGGGCTCGGGCGACGAGATCGTGGACCTCGACCGCCGGGCGGAGATCCTCGCCGGCACCAAGATCGCGACCTCCAAGTCCTACACCCTGTCGGGGATGATCCGGAGCGCGGGCGGGGTCCCCCGCGAGCTCGGAATCGCACGCGACACCATGGAGTCGCTGCGCGAGCACATCGACCGGGCCGACGGCGCCGACGTGCTCGTCACCACCGCCGGCGTGAGCGTGGGCGAGCACGACCTGGTGCGTTCCGTGTTGACCGAGCTGGGCTGCGCCATGCAGGTGTGGCGCGTGCGCATGCGCCCCGGCGCCCCGCTGGGATTCGGGGTGCTCCCCGCCGCGCGAGGGCCGCTGCCCTGGATCGGGCTCCCGGGCAATCCGGTGAGTACGATGGTCACCTTCGAGCTGTTCGTGCGGCCGCTGATCCGCCGCATGCTGGGCCACACCCGCCCGTTCCGCCGCACCGTGCCGGTCGTCGTCGAAGAAGAGATCTCGCTCGGACCGAAGCTGAAGCACTTCCTCCGGGCGATCGTCGCGCCGCGCGCCGACGGCACGCTCGGCGCCCGGCTCACCGGACCACAAGGCTCGGGCATCCTCACCTCGATGGCCCGCGCCGACGCGCTGCTCATCGTCCCCGAGGACCGGCCGCGCGTTCCGGCGGGCGAGACGCTGTCCGCGCTCGTGCTCGACGATCCGCACCATGTCTCCGAGCCGACGTACTGATGGTCCACGACCTCCAGGTCTTGCTGCTCGTCTTCACGTCGGTGCTGTTCATCGTGGACCCGTTCGCCGCGGTGCCGAGCTTTCTCGCGATGACGGCGCGCGACTCGGCGAAGGCGCGGCGCGCGCACGCCCGGCGCGGGGCGTGGACCGCGGCGATCACCCTGACCCTGTTCGCGCTCGCCGGCAGCCTGATCTTCAAGATCTTCGGGATCACGATCGGCGCGTTCAAGATCGCGGGCGGGGTGCTCATCGGGCTCAACGCGCTCGACATGGTGCAGGCGCGTCGCAGCCAGCAGCGCGAGACACCGGCCGAGACCGCGGAAGGGATAGAGAAGGAAGACATCGGCATCCTGCCGCTGGGCGTCCCGATGCTCGCTGGGCCGGGCGCCATCTCCACGGTGATGGTGCTCGCCCTGGGCTCCAAGAGCTGGGTGACCACGGTCGCCGTCTACGCCTCGATCGCGCTCACGGCCTACGTGTCCTACGTGACCCTTGCCGCCGCGTCGCTCGTGGAACGGCGGCTGGGCCGCACGGGTATGCGTATCCTCACCCGGCTGATGGGACTCGTGCTCTGCGCCATCGCGGTACAATTCATCGTCGACGGTATCCGACTGAGCTTCACGCGCTCGTGACGTCCTGCCGTGTGGGCCTGCTGGTGCTGGCCCTCGGGCTCCCCGGCCGCGCGGAGGCGCAGGGGCCCACCATCGAGTGGGGCGCGCGAGCGATCCCGGCGCTCACCGAGACGAGCGTCGTCCCCGGCGGCCGCTCGCTGGGCGAGGCGCGCGTCCTCCTCCCGGTGGCGATGCTCCACGCCACCGCGCTGGGTGGCCGGCTGCGCCTCGTCGCCACCGCGAACTTCGAGAAGTACACCATTCCGCACGGGGAGCTCGCCCCGGGCAACTGGGGCGAGAGCTTCGCAGACCGACGCCACCCGCACACCCTCGTGCACGAGCTGATGCTCGTGGGCGGCGGGCCGCATCTCTTCGTCGCGGCCGGCAAAGGCTTCGTCCCCTTCGGCACCGACGATCCGATGACGCGGCCGGCCGTGCTCTTCCCCGTCAACCATCATCTGAGCCAGATCCTCGAGCGGGCGGTGGCGCTGGCCGGCGTGCGGGTCCGCTGGGCATCGCTGGAAGGGGCGTTGTTCAACGGCGACGAGCCGATCTCCCCCGGATCGTGGCCGGCCTGGGATCGCTTCGGCGACTCGTGGGCGCTGCGTCTCACCGTGCGTCCGGTGCGGGGTCTCGAGACCCAGGCGTCGTATGCCTGGGTCCATTCGCCCGAGAACCGTCCGGGTGCGGGGCCCAACGACCGCAAGGAGAGTGTCTCGACCCGGTGGGAGCGCGGCCGCTGGTACGGCGAGCTGGAGTGGGCCCGCACCGCCACGGCGGACGGCTTCTTCGTATTCCACTCGGTCCTGGGCGAAGCTGCGCTGCAGCTGCCACGGCACCGTCCCTACGTGCGGATCGAGCGCAGCGAGCGGCCGGAGGAGGAGCGCGTGTTTGCCAGCCAGTTCCGCACGCGCCGACCGCTGTTCGAGAACTCGATCTTCGGCATCACCCGCTGGACAATCGTGATCGCAGGGGATGCGCTCGAGCTGCGGCGCGGCCCGCTGCGCTACGCGCCCTTCGTGGAGGGTTCCTGGATCGGGATCGCCAAGGTCGGCGGTGGGGTATTCGTTCCAACCACCTTTTACGGACGCGACCACGGCGCTTCGATCACCGTCGGCGTACGGCTTGCGATCGGAATGCCGATGCACCGGATGGGCCGGTACGACATGGCGCCGGCGGACGGTATGGCGAAGACGGACATGCCAATGAGCCACGGGGAACGCAGCGAATGACATGGATGCGGACGTGTGTACAGGTCGTGATCGGAAGCCTGGCGGCCGCCGCGTGCGGCGACAGTGGCAAGGGGATCACCCCGCCGCCACCGACCGGGATCGTGCTGGTCGATTCCCTGCCCATCCCGGAGTTCTATGGCATCCACGACCAGTTCATCCGCGACGGGCTGGCGTTCGTGTGCGCCTGGAACACCGGCGTGCTGATCTACGATGTCGGCAACGGGATCAAGGGCGGATCGCCCGCGCATCCGATGCTGGTCGGCTCGGTCGTCGACTCTGGAGGGGAGGCACACAACGCGTGGTGGTTCCACAATCCGGTGACGAGCGAGAACCGGTATCTCTTCGTCGGACAGGAGGGGCCAGGCAGCATCGGCGCGTCTTCGTCGGGCGACATCCACGTCATGGACGTCACCGACCTGACCAACCCTCAGGAGGTCGCCCATTTCCACCTGGCGAACGCGGGAACGCACAACTTCTGGATGGACGAGGCCAACCAGGTCCTGTATGCCGCGTATTACAACGGCGGCGTTGTGGCGATCGACGTGTCGGGTACCCTCACCGGCGATATCTCGTCCCGCCTGATCGATTCCGTCAGCTTCGGCGCCGGCAACACCTACACCTGGGGCGTGCAGCTCTACAACGGCTCGATATACGCGATCGACATGGTGTCGGGGCTGTGG
>JBGPHP010000069.1:0-13888 GCA_041484445.1 Gemmatimonadota bacterium | reverse complement strand
GCCGCTTCATCGGGAGACAGGCCGACCTCGGGCTCCGCGCCCAAGAGCCGGCACACGTCATCCACCGAACACGTGTGCCACACCGTGCCGTTCATGTCGGTGCCGCAGGGTAGGCGGGTGCGACTAAGACCCGGATGAAGCGTGGCTGAAAGCGACTTCAACGGCCACGCCCCCGCTGATCCCAATCGGGGGCGTGGCCCGAGGCAGCGTTATGGCTCGAGGATCAGGAGGGCGAACGTGCCTGGGATGATGCTGGGCCGCGGACGCGGACGATCCGGGGTGGGTGCCGGAGGCGGCCCGAAGGCGGCGGTGACGGTGTAGAGACGATGTGTTTGTTCGTCCAATTCCATCGTGCGCGCGCCCCGCTGCGTGGGGACAGTCGCCACCACGTGATACTGGTCGGGCGAGTCCTCGTGCACGACCGTGAGCGTCCCGTCCCCGTTCGACGAAAACGCCAGCTGGCTGCCGGCATCGAAGCGGCACGCGTCCACCCCCTGCCCGATCGGCACGGTGGTGATGAGCTTGCCGGCCGTCGCGTCGGAAATCGCCATGACCTGGTTGCGGCAACCGCTGAACAGCCGGTGGTGCGCGCGGTCGATGGCGAGGCCCGTCGGGGATTCGCACGGCGCCAGCGACCAGCGGCGCGTCACCCTCATGGCGACCGGATCGATCTCGGCCACCGCGCTCGAATCTTCGAGATTGACGTACAGCGTGCCGTCGCCCGTGGAGACGCCGAATTCAGGGGCGGCCCCGAGGTCGATCGTACCGATCCTCTGGCCCGTCACCGCGTCGATCACCGACGAATTGCGGGAATCGCCGTTGAACGTGAAGATGCGCTGCGTCGCCGGGTCGAACAGGATCGCGTCGGCGTCCGGTGCGGCCGTCGTGCGGCCCAGCACTTGCAGTGTCTTCAGGTCGAACATGAGCACCGCGCTGTCGCCCCCCGAGGTCGCGAACCCATGGCCCGCGGCATACGCGAAGGCCACGCCGTGGGCGCGATTCAACCCGGGGATCTCGGCGAGCAGCTTCCCCGTGGCAGGATCCACGACCATGACCCGGTCTGATCGAGCGATGAACAAGCGATGGCCCGCCGTATCGAGCGCGACGTAGTCCCATCCGCCGTCACCCCCGAGCGTGTCGGCACGGGCGATGTGGAAGGACTGCGCCCGTAGCGGCAGTACTCCAACGCACAAGGCGGCGGCGCCACCCCACAGCATCCGAGACCAGCGGCTCATGACTGCCCCCTGATTCGAGTGTCCAATCGTCAGCGCTTCAGAAGGCCGCCCGCCAGACGAACGCTACACCACCGGGAGCGGCCAGTACGGCCGGCGGGTGCAGGTGAAAGACCGTCCATCGACCGTCGACCAGCTGGGCGGACGCAATCCCGACCCCGGCCCCGGTCAGCACGTCACTCAGCCAATGCTTGTCGTCGTTGAGCCGCGACCAACCGGTCCCCGACGCCACCGTGAGCAGCCCCACGGTGACCCACGGCCGGTGGATCTCGTTCGCCAGTGACGTCGCCAGCGCGAACGCCATGGTCGTGTGCCCGGACGGGAGCGACTCGTGCCCGGAGAACAGCTTCAGGTCGTCTGCGTCACCCACCTGATCCGGTCGCGGTCGGCCCGTGAGCAGCTT
Source organism: Gemmatimonadota bacterium (assembly GCA_041484445.1). Classification (GTDB taxonomy): domain Bacteria; phylum Gemmatimonadota; class Gemmatimonadetes; order Gemmatimonadales; family GWC2-71-9; genus DASTHG01. Next base: position 12,253 of record JBGPHP010000069.1, on the reverse strand, counting down.
GCCGGCGCTGGAGAGAGTCCCTGCCAGCGCGAGCGAAGCCACGACCCGGAGCGCCGCACGGTTGAGCGCCGGCCGATGGCCGGACGTGCCGACGACCAGCATCGCGCCCGCCACAGTCCCGAACACCTCCACCTGCCCCATGCGCCGCGCCACCCCGGCCAGGTCGTCTCCGGACGCGGAGCGGTGGCCTTGAATGTATCGCTGCAGCGGTTGGTCCAGTGTGCTCATGGCGACAATCCCGCCGAGGACAGCGGCCCCTTCCCACCAACGGATCACGTGCGGGGCGTCGCGAGCCACCTGCGCCCTGATCGCTTGCTCTCCAAACCGCCCCGCATAGAGTTGAGCCTGCGAATCCGGTGCTTGCCAAGAGACAGCCCGTACGGCGATGAGGACTCCGAGCAAGGACGTCATAGAGTGGGTGAATGAGCCAAGATAGTCCGCCAACCTTGCGGGATTCTGACAGCGCGACCGCCTCCCGCTGGCCACTCGTGGCGTGTCTCCTGGCCGCGATTCTCGTCGCGCTCCAGAAGGGCGTGTTCGCCGGTCACCCGGGAAACTTCCTGCTATTCCGCTACACCTTCCACCGCCTGATCGGGGGCGGCGACATCTATCACCCCCCGGCCGGGGAGATGACCGGGTTCCTCTACAGCCCGACCTTCGCCCTCCTGTTCGCGCCGTTTGCAGTTTGGCCCGTGCCCATCGGCTTGCTGCTGTGGGACGGTATCAATGCACTGGCCCTGTACTACGGGTTGACTCGGGTGCTGCCACCCCGGGCGGCACGCCTCGCGCTCACGATCGTGTTCCTGGACCTGCTTCGCTCGCTCCAGAACTCTCAGAGCAACGCGCTCGTGGCTGGCCTGATCCTGGCCGCCTTCGTGGCATTGGAACGACGTCGTGAGGCTGCAGCCGCCGGCGCGGTCTTGGTGGCGGCCTCCATAAAGATCTTCCCGCTTGCGACCGGCGTGTTGGGGCTGCTGGGACCGCGTCGCGGCCGGTTCGTCCTCTGGTCGATCGTCACCGGCGCGGCGCTCGGCGCGGCGCCGCTCTTGGTGCTGTCGCCGGCTGGGCTCGTCGCCGTCTATCGCGACTGGCTCTCCATCCTACAGCGTGACAGCGCCCTGCAGGGTCAATCGGTCATGCGAATCCTTTCGGACTGGTTCGGCATCGCCGCTCCCGGTTGGACGATCCAGCTGGGCGGGACGCTGCTCTTGCTCGCTCCACTCGCCGTCCGGTGGTCCTCCCGGCTCGACGTCCGCTTTCGGCTACGGTTCCTTTGCTCGCTGCTCGTCTTCCTCGTGATCTTCAACCACCAGGCCGAATCGGCCTCGTTCGTGATCGCCACGAGTGGCGTCGCCATCTGGTACGTCTCGACGCCGCGAGTGTGGTGGCACACCGCGCTGCTCGCCCTCACGCTGGCCTGCGTGTCGGCGCCCGGACTGTTCTTCGTTCCCTATCGCGTCTACCACGACCTGGTCTGGGCCCACGCGCTCAATGCGTTTCCCTGCATGCTGGTCTGGCTCGTGGTGCAGGTCGAGCTGTGGCGCTGGCCGAAAGCAGACCTATGCGAAGCGAGCTGATCGAGTAGCACGAGTAAGCCGTCATCCCTCCGTCACAAACCAGATGGTTGAATCGTTGCTTACTCCACCATCGTGGCGTCGCGGCGCGATCGGTGACTTCGGGCGCGCTCCGGAGGTCTTTCGACGACGCCGCGGGCTGGGGCAGTGCGATCAACCAACTCTCTGGACTCCGTGTGACGACCGACGGGCCATTTCCCATCACGGTGCACTGGGCATCAGTCAGTCGACAGACGACCACGACGCGCCGCAAGCAGCTGATCATCAACGCTGACGACTTCGGCCTCACGCCGGCGATCAACCAGGGCATCGTGGAAGCCCATCACGCGGGCTGCGTCACCTCCGCCTCGCTGCTCGTCAATCTGCCCGGCTTCGCTGACGCCGTGCAAATCGCCCGGCGCACGCCCACACTCGGCACAGGGTTGCACCTGAACCTGACCGCCGGCGCTCCTATCGCAGGAGCCGATGCGGTTCCCACGTTGTGCGATCCACGGACAGGGGGATTTCACTCGCTGCGCCGCCTCGTCACCCGGGCGCTCTATGGTCGTATCGCGCCCCGCGACGTCGCGACGGAATGCACCGCTCAGATTGTGCGCCTTCGCGACGCCGGGCTGCCGATCACCCATGTAGACGCGCACCGACACGTGCACCTCCTCCCGGGCATCTGGAGTCCGTTTCTCGAGGCGGCCCGGCAAGCCGGCATCCAGATCGTGCGACTGCCGATCGAGCGCCTGCGCCACACGCTCGGCTCATGCAGCGCGCTGGCCGAGCAGGTGGCGCTGCGAGTCGCCCATCGTCTGGCGGGAAGCGCGAGCGGGCCGCGGCGCGTGGCCGACTTTCGTGGCAGTGCGCTGCTCGATCGCGCCTGCTTTCGCGAGGGCGTCCTGAAGATCCTCGATACCCTCGAGCCGGGCCTGACCGAGCTGATGGTGCATCCCGGCTACTGCGATGCGGGAATCGAGCAGTGGGATCGGTACACGTGGCAGCGGGAGCGGGAGCTGCAAGGGCTCGTCGATCCCGCGGTGCGGGAGCGGCTGAGCCGCGGCGACATCGAGCTGGTGCACTTCGGAACAGTTGCGCCGGGGCGCGACGGCGCGCGACGCCGTTCCGGCCACCATGACCCACGGATTTCGGTGGTGATCCCCGCGCACAACGAGGCGCGTTATCTACCCCGGCTGCTCGATTCGATCGAGGTGGCGCGCGCGGCCTACGGAGCCGTCCCGGGGGCCCTCGAGGTCATCGTCGCGGACAACGCCTCCACCGACGGCACCGCGGCGATCGCCGCCGAGCGGGGCTGTCGCGTCGCGACGCAGCCGAAGCGGGTCATCTCCGCCGTCCGCAACGCGGGGGCCGCGATCGCCCGGGGTCATGTCCTCGCGTTCATCGACGCCGACTCGCAGTTGCACCCGAACACCTTCGAGGCGATCGACCGGGCGCTCCAGGACGACGTCATCGGCGGCGCGACGGGCGTCACTATGGATCGCTGGAGCACGGGGGCGCTGCTGATCTTCACGGTCCAGGAGCTCGCCGGCCGGGTCACCGGTTGGGACACGGGCCTGGTGTTCTGTCGCCGCGCCGACTTCGAGGCAGCGGGCGGCTACGACGAGACCGTGTTGTACGCCGAGGACTTCGCGTTCTACGGTGCGCTGCGCCGGCTCGCGCGCACCCGCCAGCAGCGCTTCGTGCGGCTGCGGGGAGTGCGGGCGGTGACGTCCGTCCGGAAGTTCGAGCAATTCGGCAATCTGCATTGGCCGCTCGCGAACCTCACAGTCCTCGGCCTGACCGCCATTCGCGCCCGCCGCGCCCGCGCGCTCATCGAGCGGTACTGGTACCGCGCGCGGGCCTGAGATGCCGCTTTGGTTCCTGCTGTCGGCGGGACTCGCCACCGATACCGTGCGCAGCCTCAAGATCGCCGTGGCCCCGACCGAATCGCTGCACGTCGTCCGCATCGGTGACGGAGAGCCGGTTGTCCTGATTCCGGGGTTCTTCGGCTCGACCTTCGGCTTCGGTAAGCTTGTCCCACTCCTCAACGCCGCCGGCTATCGCACGATCATCGTCGAGCCGCTGGGCACGGGCTTCTCCGGGCGGCCGGCGCGCGCCGATTACTCGCTCTCGGCACAGGCAAACCGCCTGGCCGCCGTCCTGGACTCGCTCCACCTCCGACACGTCCTGGTCATCGCGCATTCGGTCGGCGGCGCCATGGCCTTGCGCCTCGCCTATCGCCGACCGGACCTCGTGCTGGCACTCGTCTCCCTCGAGGGTGGGCCGACGGAGGCGGTCGCGACACCGGAGTTCCGGCGCGCGGCCCGCTACGTCCCGTGGATCAAGATCCTCGGCGGGATCAAAGTGATCCGCAGCGTGGTGCGCCGCACTCTGGTGGCCTCGTCCGGCGATACCTCGTGGGTCACGGACGGGATCGTCTATGCCTTCACCGCCGGCGCGGCGGCGGATATCAACGGCACCCTCAAGGCGTACCTCGCGATGGCGGCATCGCGCGAGCACGAGCGCCTGCAGCCGCATCTGCACGAGATCGTATGCCCGGTGCGCCTCATGCTCGGCGGTGCGCCGCACGACGGTCGCGTGGAGCCGGCCGAGGTCGAGGAGCTGCGCCGCTCGCTCGATTCGTTTTCGGTGGACAGCGTCCCCGGCGCGGGGCACTACGTCCAGGAAGAGCGTCCCGAAGCGATCGTATCCGCCCTCGCCAGAGCGAAGGCAACGGCCCTCGCTTCGACCCGCTGAGATGTGCGGCATCGCGGGGTTCTGGAACCCGGACGGCCTGAATGCAGACCAGGCGCGGGCGACCCTGACCGTGATGACCGAAGTGATCCGGCATCGCGGGCCGGACGACAGCGGCGCGTGGATCGACCCTGATGCCGGCATCGCGCTGGGATCCCGCCGCCTCGCCGTCGTCGACCTCTCGCCCAATGGCCACCAGCCGATGACATCGGAATCCGGCCGGTACGTGATCGTCCTCAACGGGGAGATCTACAACTTCCGCGCGTTGCACCGGGAGCTGGCCGGCTGCGGGCACCGGTTCCGGGGGCATTCGGACACCGAGGTCCTCCTGGCCGCCGTGAGCGCCTGGGGGGTGCCGACGGCGCTCGAACGCTGCAACGGGATGTTCGCCTTCGCGCTGTGGGATCGGGAGCAGCGCACATTGAGCCTGGCACGCGATCGTGCCGGCGAGAAGCCGCTGTACTACGGGTGGATGGGCCGGACGCTGCTCTTCGGATCGGAGCTCAAGGCACTGCGAGCTCACCCAGCGTTCTGCGGCGACGTCGATCGCGATGCCCTGGCGGCCTTCTTCCGCCGTGGGTACGTCCCGGGCCCCCACAGCATCTACCGCGGCGTCCACAAACTCTCCCCAGCCACCGTGCTCACGCTGCACGACGCCACGGAATCAGGCGTCGCACCGGCGCAGTATTGGTCTCCCGGAGCGGTCGCGGAACGGGGAGTGGCGCACCCCTCGCCCGCCTCGCCGGACGAGGCGGTTGAAGAGCTGCATGAGCTGTTGCGCGACGCCGTGAGCCTCCGCATGGAAGCGGACGTCCCGCTGGGCGCGTTCCTGTCCGGCGGCATCGATTCGTCCACCATAGTCGCCCTGATGCAAGCCCAGACCGCCGCGCCGATCAGAACGTTCGCGATCGGGTTCCGGGAGGACCGGTACAATGAGGCCCGCTACGCGGCCGCCGTCGCCCGGCACCTGGGCACCGCGCACACCGAGTTGTATGTGACGCCGGACGAAGCCCGCGCGGTGATTCCGCGACTGCCGCTGCTGTACGACGAGCCCTTCGCCGATACGTCGCAGATCCCGACGTTTCTCGTGTCGGAGCTGGCCCGGCGGCACGTCACGGTCAGTCTCTCCGGAGACGCGGGCGACGAGCTGTTCGGCGGATACCGCCGCCATCAGCTTGGCCCCGCGATCTGGCGAGGCATCCGCTGGATTCCCCTACCGCTGCGACGGGCGCTCGGGGCGATGCTGTCCGGTCCGACTTCCAACGGACGCGTCGGTCACGCCGTGAATCGGTATACCCAACGATGGACCGGCAAGCGGAGTTTGCGCGAGCGGCGACGCCAGACAGCGGAGATCCTCCCCGTCCGGTCCCCGGTGGCGCTCTATCACTACATGATGTCCCTCTGGAAACACCCCGAGACGCTCGTCCGGGGCGCCCACGAGGTGCCGCTGCCGGCGACCGATCCGGCGTGTTGGCCGGATCTGGGCGGCGTGGCGGCGCACCTCATGATGTATCTGGACATGGTCGCCTACCTGCCGGACGACATTCTCGTCAAGCTGGACCGTGCCAGCATGGCGGTCAGCCTCGAAGCCCGTGTGCCGCTATTGGACCATCGCGTGATCGAATTCGCCTGGCGGACGCCGCTATCCCTGAAGATCCGCGGCGGCGAGGGCAAGTGGCTGCTGCGGCAGGTGCTGTACAACTACGTGCCGCGAGAGCTCGTCGCCCGACGCAAACAGGGGTTTGGCATGCCGATCGCCGAGTGGCTACGGGGCCCGCTGCGGGATTGGGCAGAGGCGTTGCTGGATGAGCGTCGCCTCCGCGACGAAGCGTTCTTGGATCCCCGGGCGGTGCGCCAGAAATGGACCGAGCACCTGAATCGGGAAACGCGCTGGGACTATGAGTTGTGGACGGTGCTGATGTTCGAATCCTGGCTGCAGGCCCAGTCTCAGACGCGGCAGCCCTCCACCGCCGGGCCGCCCTCCAACTGAGCTCAGCGATACCGTCCGCAGAGGTTGTTCCAGGGAATGCGGGCAAGGTCCCCGAGCATCATCGCGCCATCGTGGACGAACCGTAGCGTGCTCGGCTCACTGTCGTAGCGGAACCGGACGGGGGTCTGCGTGATCATGAAACCGAGCCGCCGTGCGACATACAGCAGCTCGACGTCGAAGGCGAACCCGGAGATGGTCAGGCGCGGGAACACCGCCTCGGCGGCCCGCGCCGAGAATCCCTTCAAGCCCGCCTGGGTGTCGAGCAGTCCGGGCAGCAGGGTATGGCGCACGGCCCAGTTGAAGGTCCGGCTCATCACATGGCGCGTGTACAGATATCGGAAGAACGATGGGCTGATCACGTAGCGGGAGTCCGGGAGCACGCGGCAGGCGATGGCGATGTCGCTCCCTGAGGCCAGCGGCGCCAGAATCTGCTCGATCTCCTCGATGGGATAGGCGAGGTCGGCATCCGTGAACACCCGAAAGTGGCCCACTGCCGCGAGCATGCCGCGGGCGACGGCGTACCCCTTGCCTCGATTCGTCGGGTTGACGAGGAGCGTGACGCCCGCGGTCACGCCGGCGAAGTCGCGCAGCAACGTGGCAGTCCGCGGTCCGCTCCCGTCGTCCACGAGCACGAGCTCCGAAAGCTGCGACTGCCCGCACAACCAATCCGCGGCCGCGCGCAGCACGCCGGGAAGCCGATCAGCCCCGTTCCGCACCGGGATTACGAGCGATACGTGGACGCCGTTCGTCATCTACCCGTTGCCTCGACCTCCCGCGCCCCGGGGTGGTCACGCGGCGCCCCCCCCGCGGGCTACCGGAACCGAAGCGTGATCCCCGGCCGGAGCTGCACGGCGTTGTTGTTGTCGTAGCTGACCCCGAGGTAGACCAGCAGGGCAGACCCGACGTGCCTCCCCGCGCCGACGGTTGCGACGAGCTCACCGCCCGCGGCTTCCGGAACCGGTGAGCCCCCGGTGGTCGTCTCTGGACCGGAGCTCGCCGAGGTATTCCCCAATACCTCACCGAAGAGCTCGACTCGCGGGTTGGCCATGTAGACGCCGGCCAGCGCGAAACTGGCGATGTTCCGCAGTTGCACGCCTGCGGGCTTGCCAACGATGGTATACGCGACGTTGGCGTGCAGGTCGAGGCGGCCGAACCGCTTGCTGGCGATGAGGTAGCCGGCATAGTCGGTATGACCGGTGCCGATCAGACTGTCGCGGGCGGTCGGGGCCTTCACCTCCCCCGCTACCGCGAGCGCCGGGACCGACGGTGTCTCCTCCCGAAACCGGTACGTCAACGTCACCTCGATGTCGCCGATCCCGATCGCATGGCGGCCGACGTGGGGACGGATGGCCGTGTACGCCACGGGCTCCACCAGTACCTCGAGCCGGTCGGTCAGCCCGAATTCGATCCCGAACGGAACCGCGGTCTCCGTCCCTTCGGCCGAGGTCTGAAACTCGAAGGCGTTGCCGATTTCCCACCACCCGGCCTTCGGCATGCGCGTGGTTTCCGTCTCAAGGGTCTGCGCACCGGCCTGGGTCACCAGTCCAAGCACCAGGAGCAGCGCGGATGCGCCCAGTCGATCGGTAGTTGGCATGTTCATGGCTGGGCGCGCCCGGCTCCCGGTTGGAAGTGGATCGGTATCACGTACTCGCCGGTCGCCCCATCGCGCGGCACCGGGCTCACGACCACGGAGTCGTTCTTGGCGAAGATCTCCCGGTCCCCCACCCGCACCCGAAGGTGCGCCAGGGTCAGCGGCACTCTGATTTCGTAGTTGGCGGTCGTCCGCCCATCGTTGCCGATCGTGACGGCATCGGTGCCGACCGTGTAGTCCACCGTGTCGCCAAGCGCCAGGACGGTGACCAGGGAGTCGGTCACCAGAGAGATGCGGACGGACCCGCTCGACTGCTCCACCCGGAAGGCAAGGATCAGCGTCCGCCCCGGGACCAGCGCGATGCCGCTGCGCGTCGGCAGCGTAGGAGCACGCGAGGGCTGTTGCACGCGCGACGCCGCGTGTGGGTGGAACACCCGCGCGAGCCATTGCCGCGGAATCGCCGTCGCGAACACCACCGCCGCACCCCCGATCAGCAGCGTCGCCAGCCCGGCCGCCAGCAAACCCCGACGGGCCCCGAAACGCAGCGCCCGCGCCATCACCATCTCGACCGTCACAGGCGGTGGTGCGTTATCGAGCTGGCCAACCAGCTCGGCAACCTCCCGACGGTCTCGCTCCAGCGCCTCCCGCTGCTGCTGGCAGGCGGGACACTCGCGCAGATGGCTCAGCACCGCCGCCGCCGAGTCCGGCGGCAGCTCGCCGTCAAGCAGCGCGAACAAGCTCCCGTCACTCAGGTGCACCGTGTCTCCGCAGAAACGAGGAACGGAACGCCTCGCTGGCCCGCGCGAGCAGCGTCCCCACACTGGTCTCGGCGATCCCCAGGACCGCGGCGATCTCGCGATAGCTGTACCCCTCGTGGCGCAACACGAGCATCCGCCGATCCCGCAGTGGCAGGGTCGCCAGCGCCGATCGGACCTGCCGGCGACGCTCGCCCTGCGCCAGATCCGATTCCGGCGTCTTCCCGTCGCCGGCCGTCCCCGCCTCGGCTGCGTCGCGCTCGAGCAGCTGGCGACGTCGGGTACTGACGCGGTGCTCGTCGCGAACCAGATTCGTCGCCACCGTGAACAGCCACACGCGGACGTCCTCGGGCATCGCGCCCCGCCGGTACAACCGCACGAGGGCCTCCTGCGCGGCGTCCGCCGCGGCATCGGGATCCCCCGAAACGCGGTGGAGGTAACGGAAGAGGCTCGCGAACTGCTCGCCGAACACTCCCCGGAATTGCGCGTCGAACGATGGGCGATCCATCAAGCGTTGGCATGGGATGACCGACGTGGTCGTGACAAGCGTCGCAGCGGCTTGGCGTGCGCCACCTCGGCACCGCGCAACCCGCCAAGACAAGGAACGATTCAGTCCCGGCGTTTGTGACGCAGCGGCTCGGTCAGTGCCGCCAGTCGATTCCGAACGACACGGTCAACGGGAGGAGCGGGAGAGTCTGTCGCGCCCCCGGGGTCCAGATGTAGGTCAGCGCGTTGTGATGCCCCAGCACATTGTCCACCGACCCGAAGGTCGAGAGCTCCCCGGCCGTACCGAGCCACGGGGCATGCCAATCGCGACGCACGCTCACGTCGAGCCGCAGGTAGGCTGGCAACCGGGCGCCATCCACCGGCCCATTCCAATGCTGCGGGCTGCCGGAGAAATCGCCGATCCCGCGTAACGGATCGTACGGATGCCCCTGAAATGCATCGACGATCGGCGTGGTAGGGCGGCCGGACGCGCCCAAAACCATAACGCCCAGCGTGGTCGAGGAACCGAGCCGGTAGGCGAGGCCGGCCGTCACCGAGTGACGCGGCGCGAACGCCGGGTGATATGTAAACTGATCGACGCGACGCGTGACCGCCGCGATCGCGTACGTCGCCTGGAGCTTGAGACGGTCCCCGCGATGCTCGAAGATCAGCTCCCCGCCCCGCGCGGTGCCGTCGCCCTTCCGGGGAGGCCCGGTGGCGAACGGCTGCGCCGTCACCGGCGCTACCAGAGCCAGCCCGTCGAGCCACTTCGCGTATGCCTCGAGCACGACCGACGTGCGTGGGCGGAGCCGCAGCTCGAGGGCCGCCGTGACCTGGTCCGCGTGAGCGACGGGCACGCCTGCGCTGCCGCCTCCCGCGAGCAAGTCGGCCCCGAAGATTACGTCGAGCACCGACTCCTCGTTGCGCAGGGACTGCACGAATTGCACGGTCCGGGCGAATCCTACGGACCAGACCACCGCGGGCGTCGCCGCGAAACGCACCGAGAGTCGCGGCTGGAATTCGACCGCCTCCCCTTCGGGGACATCGATCCGCAGGCCGCCGGAGACCGCCCACTGTCGGGTGGGCGACCACTGATTCTCGACGAACCCCGACGCGATCGTTCGAGCCGACAGCAGCGCGAACGGTGCGATCCGCGTTCCACTGCTGTCCGACCTGGCCACCGGACCGAAGTCGTAGGTCGCTCGCGGCCGCTCGACACCTACGCCCGCCGCGATCCTGCCGGCACTCCACGGTTGGGACACCGACGCGGTGATGCCGTCGTCCGCGAATTCGCTGACGAGCCGTGTCGGATGTCCCGCGATCTCCCAGACGACCTCGTTCTCGAGACCCGCATGCCAGACCCGCGTCTCCCATGCCGCGCGTCCGACGGTGTCTCGCCAGATCAGGGCTTCGGTTTCCGTGCTGGACGCGAATCGGTTGCGCGGATTGACACCCACGTCACTCGTCGCGCCCGCCGCGGGCGAGCCGTCCACATGACCATCGAACGCGAGTCGGTTGACGCTTTGGAAGAGGATCAGGTGGAGCGTGCCGCGCGGCAGGGCCAGCGCGAGGCGTCCGAACCGGTCCTCGAACCCAAGCGCGGGATCTCCAGCGCCTGCCTCGAACAGGTCGCGATAGCTCCGCCGTGCGCTCAACAGAAAACCGCCGAGGTGTAACGGCAATGGACCGTCCACCATCTGCCCGATGGCCGTCAATCCGGCGCTCCCGCGCCATTCGACGGCTCGACCATTGGCGTCCCGCGGCTCGATATCCAGCACCCCCGCCAGCCGTCCGCTGAAGCGCGCCGGGGGAGCCGCCGTATGCGATTCGACGCTCGCCACCGCGTCGGGATTCACAGCGCCGAACACGTCAGTCGAATGGTAGGGACTGTAGATCGGCACTCCGTCAATCAACGTGAGCGTCTGGTCGCCCGAGCCCCCGCGCACATGGGGCGTGGTCGAGTATTCCGCGATGGCGAACCCCGGCGATCCCAGGAATCCCTTGAAGACGTCGGGGACGCCGGAGAACGCGCCGCCTAGCAGCGCGGCAGCCGTCAGGCGTTGGAGACCGACCTCGGGAAATGGTTTCGAGGCGTTCGTGTCCGGATCAGGAGCCACCGTCGCGCCGGATAGAACCGCGGCGATGCCCGTCAACGTCACCGGCCCGGGGAGCAGCTCCACGTCCAGTCGGACGTTGCCCTCGGCAGGGACCAGCACTTCGACGGTCAACGAAGCCCACCCGACGCGGCTGAACCGCAGCTGGTGCGGCCCTGCGATCACGTTGGATATCTCGTACGCGCCGCTCGAGTCCGACCGAGCGGGTGTCGCCCCCTGGTCCACCTCGATGACCACTCCCCCGAGTGGCCCTCCGGAACCGCTCATGCGAACGGTCCCCTGGATCGTGGAACCGAGGAGTCCGGGGAGAACCAAAAGCGCGCCGATCGATGGCGTCATGGCGAGTCGTTGGCGATGCGCATGGGCCAGATAGGATTCTATCGCGTGCCCCCCCGGTTGCAAAAGGGCGACCCCCCGATTCTTCGGAGGATCGCCCTTTGCCCGGAGATTCGGTTCCGCCGGTGCGACGGATCGCAAGGGCCGCCGCGCTTACTGCAGGATCATGATCCGCCCGATCGATGGCACCCCGTTTCCGTTCACCAGAAACAGCATGTACGGCCCGGGCGGGGCGATGTTGCGGCTTGTCGGCAGCGTGACGCTGATCCCGCCGCTCACCTGCGAGAAGGTCAGAGAAACCAGACGCTGACCCTCATCGAACGCATGCGTCACCGAGCCGAACCGGATCAACGTCACCTTCGCGATGCCGGCGCCGTCCGGCGTCTGCGCCGTCAGTGTCTGGCCGTACCCCACGGCGCCGGTCACAGCAGTGACGGTCGGCCGCGCCCCTTTGAACAGGTACGGAGGCGAGTAGATCTCGTAGTTCAGATTGTCCACGGTCCCGCCGCCGGCACCGCCGCCGCTGTGAATCACCCGCCCATCCGGCAGCAGCAGCGAGGTCGAGTGATAGCCGCGGAGCAACGAGGCGCTGCTCGCCATCAACGTCCACGTGCCGGTCGCGGGGTTCCAGAGCTCCGTCGCGTTGACGGCGAGCGCGGGGTTGTCGCGGG
>JBGPHP010000068.1:0-13915 GCA_041484445.1 Gemmatimonadota bacterium | reverse complement strand
GCTGTGTGGCTGGCTCGGCACCCACGCCGGCACGGAGCACCCCGAGGAGCTGGACGCGGCGAATTTCAGCGGAGCCCTCTCCGACTTCTTCGCGTCGTCCGGGTGGGGCCACATGACTGTGGCGCCGGTCGGGGGCGCCGCGCTGGCGCTCGATTCGCCCGACTGGGCCGAGGCCGATCCCGGCAGCGCGCAGATGCCGATGTGCTTCTTTTCGTCCGGTATGCTCGCCGACCTGATGGGCCGCGTGTCGGGCGAGACGGTCGCCGTCATGGAAGTGGAGTGCCGCAGCCGCGGGGATTCGATCTGCCGATTCCTGTCCGCCTCCCCCACGACGCTGCAGGAGGTGTACGAAAAGATGACCGCGGGCATGAGCTACGCGGAGGCGCTACAGGGCTGAGCGCTCAGCGGCGCGCGACCGACACCCCTTCCAGCAGCAGCGACGCCGTCCAGCGATTCCCCAGCCACCGGCCGTCGGTTCCGAAATCGCCGATTCGTCCCAGCAGGTCGTACACGTTGCCCGCCACCGCGGCCTCCTTCACACGGCCGGTGATCGCTCCGCGCTCGACCCGGTACGCGAGCGCCACGGGGTGGCTGAATGCGCCGCCGATCACGTTGCCCTGCCCGACGCCGATCAGGTCGTCGATGAGCAGGCCGTCGGTGATGCCGTGCAACAGTCCCCCGCCGAACCCACCCGTCCCCCGTCCCGCTTCCCGCTTCCCCACGATCAGGCTCGAATAGGCGATGTGCGGTTTGCCGAAGGTGCCACGGGCCCCATGGCCCGTGCTCGCGGCCTGGGCGCGGGCAGCGGTCTCGAGATCGTACACGAACCCGCGCACGACACCGCGCTCGATGAGCGGCAGACGGCGCGACGGCGTTCCTTCGTCGTCGCACGGCCGCGATGCCGGATGGCCGGGCACCAGCGGATCGTCGTACAATGAGAAGCGCTCGTCGAACACCCGCTCGCCCGTCTTGGCGCCGAGCGGCGAGATCCCCTGCAGCACCGTCTTGCCCGACAGGGCCTGCTCCAGTGGGAGCAGGATCGCCGAGAGCCCGCTCGGGGTGAACACGACCGTCAGGGAGCCCTCGGGCGGGGTGACGACGCGTACGGCGGGGGTGTAGCGGTCGTCGATCGAGCGCACCAGCGCATCGAGGTCGGCCGCCACGGGGAGACCAGCGCCCGCGTACTGGTCGGAGACGAACAGCACGTCGTCGCCGGCGAAACGGGAGAGATCGATCCCCACCACGACCGTCGAGGTCCGGTAGCCGGCGTCCGTACCCGCCGTGTTCACCACGCGTGTCTGCGCGACTTCGCGCTCGATGGTGACGCTCACCTGACACCCCTCGCGCGACACCCGGCTGACGAGCTCGGTGCCGATCGCGGTGAGCCGCTCCAGCGGCGCGTCGGCCGCGGGCGAGGAGAACGTGGAGATGTCCGGGAGCGGTGCGGTGCCCGGGAACGTAATGGGCACCAGCTCGCCCAGCGCGGCGGACGCCACCGCGCGCGCCACGAGGTCGTCCGCATCGTCGGCCGTCGTGCCGGCGACGCCCATCCGGCCGTCCACCAGGACCCGCAGGTTGACCCCGGTCTCCTCGGTGGCGGCGCACGATTTGAGCCGTCCCGATTCGAACGTCACCGACGTCCGCTCGGCGCGGCGCCAGAGCGCATCGCCCGTCGCGGCGCGGGCGCGGACCAGCTCGATCGCCCGCTCGATCACGCGGGGACGTCGCCGCCGATCAGCGCCTGCTCGATGCGCACGTGCGGCGCCCCTTCCGTCACCGGCAGGGGGAACTGCCCGCCCTTGCCGCAGCCGCCGCCCATCTGGTTCCAGCGGAAATCCCCCGCCAGGCGCTCGATCCGGTCGAGCGTCTGAAACAGGCTCCCCGCGAGCACCACGTCCTTCACGAGCTCGGCCACTGCCCCGTCGCGGATCATGTGGCCATAGGCGGCGGTGAACGAGAAGTTCTCGAGCAGCGTCTGCCCGCCGAACGCCGAGCAGGCATACACGCCGAGCTTGATGTCCCGGATCAGATCGGCGAAGGTCCCCGTGCCGTTCGCGATGTAGGTGTTGGTCATGCGGACGATCGGGGCGTGGCGGAAGGAGATCGCCCGGGCGTTGCCGGTGGGACGCTCGCCCAGTGTCGCGGCCGTCTCACGCGAATGGAGCCGCCCCACGAGGATCCCCTCGCGGATGAGCGGCGTGTCCTGGGTGGGCGTGCCCTCGTCGTCGTAGGGGAGCGTCCCGCGCAACCCCGGCGCGGCGCCGTTGTCGCCCACGTTGAGCACCGCGCGACCGAAGCGGCGCCCCAGGGTCATCATTTCGCGCGCCTGCGGGTTCTCATAGACGAAGTCCGCTTCGGAGAGGTGCCCGAAGGCTTCGTGGATGAAGACGCCCGCCAGCTCGTTGTCGAGGACGACGGGGTAGGCCCCGCCCTTGACGCTCGGCGCGTCGAGCAGGGCCGCGGCCCGCCGGGCGGCTGCGCCGAAACCGGCCGCCTGCTGCTGCGCGCCGCGCCACCCCTGTCGCAGCCCGATCGACTCGAGCCCTTTCTCGATGGTGCCGTTGCGGCGCGCGATGGCGGTGCCCGACAACGTGATCTCCGGGCGAAGCTCGTGGAGCGACGTCCCCTCGGAATTCGTGAACCAGTACTCGGTCACCTCGTCCCGGTAGACCGCCTGCGTGTCCACGACTCCCGGAACGGCCAGCATCTCGCCGTTGTAGCCCTCGAGCAGCCGCTTCTTTTCGGCCAGTGGGACGCCGCGCACGTCCCCGTCCAGATCGAGCAGCGCCTCGGCCGTGACCGGCGCCACCGGCGCGAGCCGGATCGGCCGGTCGAGCCGTACCGCACGGGACAGCTCGGTGGCGCGCCGTACCATGGCCGGGAGCTCGTCGAGCGACGTGAAAGCGGCGATCCCCCAGCCGCAGCCGTCGTGCAGCGCCCGCACGAACCCGCCCCGGTCTTCGCCGGCGGTGGCGGATTCCAGGCGCGCGCCCCGGAAGCTCACGGCCGAGCTCCAGGTGTGTTCGACGCGGATTTCGGTGTAGTCGGCGCGGGAGGTCTGCAGCGCCGCGGCGAGGCGGTCCTTCACTCCCCGAGGGCCCGGAGCTTCTCGGCGTAGTCGGGCCGCACCACCAGTTCTCCATCCACGATGATCTCGCGGTCCCAGGGGAGGATGATGAAGCTCTCGGTTTCCAGCGCGGCGAAATCGGGCGCGTAGGGGCCGGTGCGGAAGCTGACGGCGGTCTTCACGGCGGCGGGCTTCAGCTCGCGGACGGCAGCCAGCGCCAGCTTCATCGTGTCGCCCGAGTCGCAGGTCTCGTCCACGATCAGCACCCGCTTCCCGGTGAGGAGCTTGGGGGGACCCGCGATCACGACGGGACGAGCGCCGCTTTCGGAGCGGCTGATGGCCATCGACGCAAAATCCCGCTGCAGGATGCTCGCCACCACGGCGCCGGGGATGACGCCGGCTTTCGCAATGCCGAGGACGAGGTCGGGATCGTACGCGTGATAGACCTTCAGGGCGAGCGCCCGGCACAGCTCGCCGAAAAACGGCCAATCGACCTGGAGCACACCCATCGGAGGGAGCCGGCCGCTGCGTGCGCGACGCGGCGTGGGCGCGGAGAACGGCGGGCCGGACGACATGCGCGGGAAGCTACATTGCCTAACGGAGCGACCGCAAGCTATTTTCGCGACATGGGTTTCTGGCGCCGCTTGTTCGGCGGTTCGACCGACGATCTTCAACCCCAGCGGCTCGACTACCTCAACGAGGCGCTCGCGCTCGAGCGGCAGGGCGACTACGAGGCGGCCCTCACCTCCTACCGCCTCGCCCTGCGCGATCACCCCAACGACGCGCGCATCCTGCAGAACATGGCGATCGCGTTCACCAAGACCGCCCGGCTGGACGAGGCGATTCGCCACTATCGGCGCGCGTTGGAGCTCGATGAAGCCCTCGCCGGCGCGCACTACGGACTCGCGTTCCTGCTGCTGAAGCGGGATGATCCCGACGGCGCCGCCCAGCACTTGCGCGCCTTCCTGGCCCAACCGCCCCGCGGCCCCGACGCCGAGCGCTGGGTCGAGCACGCCACCCGGGCATTGCGCGAGCTGGGCGCCGCGACGCCCGCCGCCGCGCCGCGGCCGCCACTCTCGGCGGAGGCGCCCTGAGGCGGATCGCCCGGGCCGCGGCGGCGGCCGCCCTGACCGCCGGTGCCGCCGCGGGCTGCAAGGCGCTCACTCCCGATTTCGACGCGATCATCGCCATCGAGGTCATCCTCCCCGACAGCGGCCGTCTCGAGCTGGGCGACACCGTGCGCCCGCGCGCGCGCGCCCTGAACGGCCGCGGTGACTCGACGGCGGCAACGTTCGTGTGGAGCGCGCTCGACACCACGCTGCAGGTCGTGGATTCCCTCACCGGCGTCAGCCTCGGCCGCTTCGTCGGCCCCGGGCGCCTCGTGGCCCGCGCGGGTGCACTGCGGTCCAACGCTGTGACCATTACGGTGCGGCCCCCGATCGACTCGATCAAGACTACGGGACCCACCCGCGATACGGTGGTCGTCTCCACCCCCGATTCCCTGTCCAACAGCCTGCGGATCCAGGCCTTCGGTCCCCCGGGGTCGACGGCCAGTGTGAAGATCGCATTGAGCGTCGCCGCCTTCCCTCCGGGGCCGGCCGGGCTCACATTGGTGCCGGGGGACACGGTGCGCACGAGCGGAACCGGAGTCGCGGTGTTCCAAGTACGGCTCACCGGGACCAGGCCGGATTCGGCCGTCGTGACGGCGAGTGCGCGACACGCCGACGGCACGCCGGTTGCGGGATCCCCCGTCACTTTCGTGGTGGAGTTCCTGCCGTGACCACTGGCACGCTCACCGAGCTGTTCTTCACCAGCGTCGACCGCTATCAGGGCGATCGGCCGGCCGCGATGCGCGCCAAGTTGGGAGGCACGTGGCAGGCCATCACGCACCGGGAGCTGGCCGATCGCGTGGTCGCCGTCACGCTCGGGCTGCGCGAGCTAGGGCTAGCCGCGGGCGACCGGGTCTCGATCCTCTCGGAAACCCGCCCCGAATGGGCCATCGCGGACTACGCCTGCCTGTGCGCCCGCGCGGCGGACGTCCCCATCTACCCCACGCTGACCCCGCGGCAGACCGAGTACATCCTCAAGGATTCGGGCGCCGTCGGCGTGTTCTGCTCGACGGCCGAGCAGGTGGCCAAGGTTGCGGAGATCCGGAGCAACCTGCCCGCGCTGCGGCACGTGATCGCGTTCGACCCGGGCGCCAAGCGGGACGGCGTGATGACGTTCGCCGAGCTCGAGGCCAAGGGGCGAGCCGTCGCCGCCAAGCACCCGCGCGTGCGCGAGGAAGCGCTGGCGGTCTCGCCCGACGCGATCGCAACCTTGATCTACACGTCCGGGACGACCGGCGACCCCAAGGGCGTGATCCTCACGCACAACAACATCTGGTCGAACGTGCAGGCGGCGCTCGAGGTGATGCCGCTCACCGCGGACGATGAGTGCCTGGCGATGCTGCCGCTCAGTCACGTGTACGAGCGGATGGTGGATTACACGCTGATGCGGGCGGGCGTCATCATCAACTACGCCGAGTCGTTCGACAAGGTCGCCGCGAACCTCGGGGAGGTGCGGCCATCGATCGTGTTGAGCGTACCGCGCCTGTACGAGAAGGTGTACGCCCGGGTGCTGGAGAACGCGCTTTCGGGAAGCGCGGTGAAGCGAAAGATCTTCTTCTGGGCGCGGCGCGTAGGTGACGATTGGGCGACGCTCACGCTCGATCAGCGACCGATTCCCGGCTGGCTCGCCTTCCGGCATGCGATCGCGGACCGGATCGTGTTCTCGAAGCTGCGCGCGCGCACCGGCGGACGGATCCGCTTCTTCATCTCCGGGAGCGCGCCGTTGTCGCCCGAAATCGCGAAGTTCTTCTTCAGCGCCGGGCTGCCGGTCCTCGAAGGCTACGGCCTGACGGAAACGTCACCGGTTCTCACCTTGAACCCGCTGTCCCGTCCCCGGATCGGCAGCGTGGGTCCGGTGGTCCCCGGGGTGCAGCTGAAGATCGCGGCGGATGGCGAGATCCTGGCCAAGGGACCCAACGTCATGCAGGGGTATTGGAACAAGCCCGAGGCGACGGCGGAAGCGATCGACGCCGAGGGATGGTTCCACACGGGTGACATCGGGGAGCTGGATCGGGACGGCTACCTCAAGATCACCGACCGGAAGAAGGATCTGATCAAGACGGCCGGCGGGAAGTACATCGCCCCGCAGCCGATCGAAAACCAGGTCAAGCTCAACAAGTTCGTTGCCAACGCCGTGTTGCTGGGCGACAAGCGGAAGTTCTCCATCATCCTCGTGGTGCCGAACTTCGAAGCCCTGGAGCCGTGGGCCACCGCGGAGGGGCTGCGGTTCGGCTCGCGCCGCGAGCTGGTCGCGCTGCCGGCGATTCGCAAGAAGATGGAAACGGAAGTCGACAGCATGCTGGGCGATCTCGCCAGATTCGAGCGGCCGAAGAAGGTCGTGCTGCTGGAACAGGACTTCACCATCGAATCGGGCGAGCTCACGCCGACGCTCAAGGTGAAGCGCCGGGTGGTAGAGAAGAACTACCAGCGGATCATCGACGCGACCTACGCCGAGAGCGATCCGACGACCGCGGCGGTGGAGGGGTAGGCTGGGGGTGCCCGTTCAGATCGGCCGGAACAGCTCCTCGAGACTCAATATGCAAGACGTCGCAGCGCCGGTTGGCTGCCAGGCCAATTGTGACCGCTCGATCGTGGGGAACGCCTCGTGCGGCGTCCACACTTCCACCTGTCGCGTGTCGCCGTCGATCACCCAGTAGAGCGGGATCCCGGCTTCCTGATAGCGACGGCGCTTGACGAAGCGGTCGGTGCGCGCCGTGGACGGACTCAGCACCTCGGCGACGAGCAGCAGGTTCCGGAACCGGGCCCAATCGAGGGTGCGCGCCTGGGCGATGTCGACGACGAAGACGTCGGGTTGCACCAGCACGTCTTCGCCCCAGGAGATGTCGGCGCGCGACCCCAGCACGATCCCGACGGGCTCCTTCCGCAGAAAAGCGCCCAAACGCTCGATCAGCCGGGCGACCAGGACTTCGTGCCACGGGCGCGGCGCCGGCGTCACGAGCAGCTCGCCGTAGGCGACCTCGTAGCGGTTGCCGTCGGCGGGGAGGGCGCGGACCAGGTCCGCGGTCCAATAGACGGGGGCAGCCATGCCCATATGATAGGCTCCTCGGCGCGGGGGCGGCAATCGGGGGACACCCTCGAGGATGGGGGTAGGCGGGGCGATCGCCGTCATCATTTGCATGCGGGGAGGCGCGTCAGGACGCGATCGCGTTTAACGCCGGCGTCAGCCCTCCGCCACTGCGGCCCACGAGAGATCCTTGGGATCGGGGCCATTCATGGCGCGGGGCCGAGCACACGAGAGACACGGCCGGGCACCGTCGCTCACGTTTCTACCGACGGCCACCAGCGCCGCGGAGTACCACCGTCAGGTGGCGACGTGGCAGGGGAGCTTACCCCGGCTTTCGCGTCGGACACCGAGGCATACGCGTGCAGGTACACCTCCTCGTACTTGATCGAGCGCCAGAGCCGTTCGACGAAGATGTTGTCGCGCCGGCAGCCCTTCCCATCCATGCTGATCGCGATCCCCTGGTCCTGCAGCATCCCGGTGAACACCGCGCTGGTAAACTGGGCGCCCTGGTCGGTGTTGAAGATCTCCGGGCGGCCGTAGCGCGCGAGCGCCTCCGCGACCGCGTCCAGGCAGAACGCGGTGTCGAGGGTGATCGAGACGAGCCAGCTGAGTCCGGGGCGGCGCGGATCAACGTTGCGTAGACGACCTTGAGGCAACTCTTCTCCGTGCAGAAGCTGGGCAGGGTCTTCGTCCGCGGGCGATCCTCGACGAAGTCGATAGTCGCTCTCGTGAGCTGCCTGGTGAGACCGCAGCGACTTTCGCGGGGCCAAAGTCGACAAACGCGGTCATCCTGCCTCGGGATGCCACGCGGAGAATCGGTGGAACAGTAGGCCAAACGTATCTGGTGACGTGATGACGTCTAGGTGGCCGTGGTGCGATACTGAGGCTAGAAACTGACCACCCTCTGGGCAGTAGAAAGCATCCCATTGAAACAGCATCGATAGAGCCAAACTGGCGTGGGCTGGCACCAGTTCTCGTTCCGTGCAAAGCAGGCCGGGTGTCTCACCTAGGGGTTTGGCACGCCCGACAGCCCCAATGACCCCCTCCAAGAGAGACTCCCCGACCCGGTCGATGGTTTCGCTCCAGAGTTCCCAACGTCTGAGCCAGACCACCGCGCCGTCGAAATGCGCCTCAACATACTCGCGCACTCCGGACATAAGAAGAACATACGCCATCCCAACGGTGGCAGTTGCCTCGTCCGGAATCCGAACCCGAAACTTGCGTCCCTCATGGTCTCTCAGGGTCGCGCTGGTCGGGAAGTTTAGATCAACGACAAACCCCCTCTCGATGCACCATTCACGCGCTTCGACGTCCGTAAGTCTCCGCATTCTCGTGTCACCCCCACAGTTTCAACTGGCGGGTCCAACGAGCCGATCGCGCGAGCCCGCCCAAGGAGCCTCCTAGCGCCTACCGCGCAATCCTATGGCGCCACCAGATTCGGTATGAGCGTCGGCCACAACGGAGGTGCGAGCGACGGCAACAAACGAATGCCTCGGTAGATGAGGTAGGCCGCGCCTACCGTGCCGACTATCGCGGCGCCCGTCTGCAGCGGCTTGTGATCTGGACCCAACTCGGTTCCATCCGGCCGGACTCTGAGTCTGCCCTTACGTCCCGGCTCTCTTCCAGGCAGATTGTCAACGTCCCAGTGTCCGTCTTTTGGGTCCCAACTCGCGCCAGGCTGTGGCACGCCACCCGGGATCGGTGTTGACGGCACGTAACGCGGCCCCCTAGTGGTCCCGTCCGCCCGCGGCGTACTCGGCCCATCGGCCGGCACCCAAGTCCTGCCATCCGGAAGCGCAACGTTAGGCCCACCCTCAGGTTCCGGACAGGGGATCGTCTTGCCGTTAGCGTCTTGGCATCCTGCCTTGAGCCCGAAAGGATCCGTGAACGTGGCCGGGTTGTTCCCTGCATACTGATACAGATTAACGCCGCCCGCAATCCCGATCGGGTCTTCTTGCGTCCATCGCCCCGTCTGCTGGTCGTAATACCGGTTCCGGTAGTAGCTGAGCTTCGGAGCTTCTTGTGTCCCCGATCGGGCGTTGGCAAAGCCGTTCGAGCTCGAGATGCCCCCGGCTTGGCTGCCGCCGTTCTGGGTGTACACCAGCTGGTTCTCGTTATTGCCCCCCGACGCGTCGGTGAACGCCAATTGCCGTCCACGACCGTCGGTGAGGTAGTAGTACTTCGTATACGTCCCGGAGACGTTAGAGACCCCGACCAGCGGGTCGTCCACCGCGGGACCGTGGACGAAGCGCCAGAATGCGCCGCCGGTGGCTTCCACAACGTTGGGGCCGTCGTGCGCTACGTAGAACGACGGGCTATTGGCCACCTTCACCCGCCGCCCATCCGCATCGTAGCGGAACACATTCAGCGACCCCCACCACTGGAAGCCAGTCCCGTTGTCCCAATACGAGGAGTCCCCGACCATCTGGCCGATGGCGTTGTAGAAGTACTTTCGCGTCCCATTCAGAGCCACCGCAGTCGTGTCTTTGATCCGGTTGCCGCTGGGGTCGTGGGTGTAGGTGTAAGCCGTACCCTGCACGACAGCGCTCGACAACCGGTTACTGGAAGCCGCGATGATAAAGGTCGACGCACTGACGCCGACGGTATCCGCCGTGTGGTTTCCGCTGAAGTCATAGTGGTACCGTTCATTTCCCCCGGAGGCGGACCGGGTAAGTAGCTGGTGGCGGCCATCGTAGGTCGCGCTCGTGTAGAACTCCGGTGGATTCCCGTCGGTGCTCGCGCAGGACGCGCCATCCGCAGCCCCCTGGTAGTGGTGCATGTCGATGACCTGGCCGTCGGCGTCCAACCGGTCATATCGAAGGCGACGCTCGAGGTAGTCGAGCACACCACTGAGTCCTCCGGGGTGCTTTGAGCAGACGAGTCGGAGATGCCCGTCCTTGTCGTACCCGAACGTCACGTCCACGCCGTTGGTGTACTGCACGCGATCGCGCCGGCCCACGGCATCCCAGGCGAACAGAAACGAGTCCGCCGCCAATGCTCCCACCATCCAATCGACGCGCAGCTTGGCCAGGTTTCCATCCGCACCGTAGGTATAGCGGAGAGTATCCGTCCCATTGTAGAACTTCGTCGGACGCCCACCCACGTCATACCAGTACCGCAGGGTCGCATCGAGGACTGTGGCCTTGTTGTCGGCCCGCACAACCTGACGCTCGGAGCGTACTGATCCCTCCAGGTTGTAGTGGAGCGAGTCGATGCCGTTCCGGTTCGTCGCGGTCAGGACTCGGCCCACGGCGTCGTAGGTGCGCAGGATGGTGTCTCCCGGTACGGAGCTGTTGGGCATGACGGTGCTGGCGGGGTAAATCGTCTGGGTCAGCTGCCCAGCCGCATTGTACGTGTGCCGAATAACATGCCCGTCGCGCGTCCGGGTGGAGTCGAGCAGGCCGGCGGCGCTGAAATAGTTGGAGTCCGCGTTGCCCAGATCGTCCTTCATGCTCAGAGGGCGGTCCGCCGCGTCGTAGCGCCAGGATCGCCTCACGGTGCGCGAGACGTCGATCACGCTGTCAACGACCCCGGACTTGGTGTAGTGATATCGCGTGATCTTTGCCCCGTTCAGCAGAGTGTCGTCGTAGACGACCACTGTATCGACCGCGTTCAGTAGACTGTAGTAGTAGTCGGTGCGATGGTGATTCGGATCTGTCGCGAAGTGGACCCTGGCATAGGCATCGCGGACGTAGGTCGTTTGCAGTCCCTTGGGGGAGCTCATCCAAACGATGTTCCCGAGGGAGTCGTAGTTGAACTGCGTCGTAAGGTCGAAGTTCGACTCGGTCCACAGGCTCGTGTCGACGACCGGCACGAGGGAGTCGGTCACTGCGGACAGAAGTCCCTTCCTGACACCACTCGGGAAGTACACAAACCTGGTCCGGTGCCCGCCCTGCGCGGTGTAGAGTGACGGGAGTCCCAGGCTGTCATAGCTCACCGACAACGTGTCGACCGGGCTCTTCACTTGGGTTGGGGAGTCCGGGAACCCCGCATCCCCATACACATACCGAGTAACTACCGGTAGGGGCGTGCCGGTGCCCTGGTACGTGCTGTCCTTGACGGAGTCGGGGTTTGCACGGCTGTTGTAGAAGCTGAGCAGCACCCGTCCGGCGGCATCTTGAAATCGCGTGACGAGAGCGGGGGTCGCGCTGTTCCCACGAGTCAACAGAGTCACGAATCCTAGCGGGTCGCGAGTCTTGACCGGGGCCCCCCAACGGTCGATCCAGAATTCCGCAGTGTCCCCGACGGTGGTGCGGGGGCCGTCGATCTTCGAGAAGGCGACCGTGGTATCGACGGCGATGTTGCCCGTCGGCGTCAGGGCGAGACCTTTTTCGTCCCAAGGAGCGAAGGTGGTGATTGCGTAGGTGGCGACCGTGGTATCGAGCCGGACGCTGTCCGCAGTCACCCGCAACCCATTCACGTATGCGTAGCGGGTCGCAAAGCCTCGGCGCGAGGTGCGTCCCAGCATCCGCCCCACGGCGTCATACGCGAAGTCCGTGTGCTGGGCGCTGCCGTCAGGGTCCACCAGCTGGGCCAGGCGGTTGCTGGTGATCGTCGCATCCAGGATCCGGCCCGCGGGATCGGTGATCTTGTCGAGCTTGCCGCTGGCATAGGCAAGCGTGTAGGTCGTGCCCGTCCCGCCCGGCGGGACGGTAATGCTCTTCAGAGTGTCGTTGTTCGCACTCCAGGTGAATGTCGTAGCCTGCCCGACTCGGTTGACGGTCTGGATGTGGCGACCGCTGGCATTGAACTTCACCTTGATCCCATGTCGCAGGGTGCGCGTGTAGGTCGTCGTCGCCGGGTCGTACACCAGGGTGTCACGATACGCCGCGGCTGCTGCCACCCAGATGTTGGTTCCGGCGCTACGGTAGACCCTGGCAGACCCGTCTCCTCCGATCCAGAGGATCTTGTTCCCCGGCTGGGCAAGCCGCAGCTCCTCCACGCCCACCAGACTCCAGCCTGTGCCATAGCGACTGGTAGTACGGTTCACGACGATCAGCGTGTCCGCAAGCACTGAATCGTAGGTGGCGCTGGGATACTGGTTCCGGACCAGCAGCGTGAACGGATAGATCCCGCTCGAGTCGGTCGTCGCATCGTGGGCGAGCACCGCCTGTCGTACGAGCGGTGCCACGCCACCCCAGCCCGTGTACGTCGCGGAGTCTCGAGGCACCCCGTTGATCGACAGCCGGAGGAATACATTCGTCGGGGGGGCCCACCGAGGCTTCATCTACCGTGGCCGCGACAGTGGGCTTGGGGACGGCTTGGCCCGAGTTGTAGAGCAGCGTCAGCGAGCGCTCGCGGCCCAGCGTGGCGTAGCCGGGCAACCCGTGGGTCACTACGAGATCGCCGCACTCCCACGCGGCCGCCTCGCCGGCGCCGGACGTAAGACACAGCGACCGGTCGCGGTTGTCGCCGTTGTGGTTGCGCAGCGACATCCCTGGCTTCCCGTTGACCCGGACATACCAGAATCCGGTGTCGGCCGCGAACCCCGTTGCTACCAGCTTCACCTGTCCGTTTGTGGTGCCGAGGTTGTAGGTCACAATGACGTTGCGACTGTCATCGGGAGCGATGGTCGCCGAGGTGGGGTTCACGGAAACACAACTCACGCCGCCAGTGGCGAGGCACGTAAACGTGTAGGTGTCGCTGCCCCCCGTTCCTGTGTTCGTAACGGTGAAAGAGACCGTCTGTGATGTTGCATTGGCCTGCGCGCCGATCGCCCAGCCGTCGGGAGTGACTGACACACTGTAGGTGATGCACCCGGTCTGGCAATCAGGAACGATCTGGGCGGTGGCCTGACGCACGCGGAGGGCCAACGACAGGCTGACCACGATGGGGACTGCGAGCGAGACACGGCGAGCGAACACGGGAGGCTCCGGAGGAGAGGTCCGGCCATGACCCTAAGCACTCAACGTGCCGCTGCCGTCGGTGCGGCAAACACACCTGAGTCAATCGGTTACCGCGATGTGGGACTCAGTGACCCTGTGAAACTGGATGGGAATAGTCGGGAACGGCGGGAGTGGATGGGAATTGGTGGGAAATGCGATGCAGACTCCCGGCAAGAGAACGATCGTTTAGACCAAGGAGCGTAAGCCCGTATCTACGGTAGGACCGTGACCGTAGCCGTGTCCGCGTGCGTCCCCGAGGAAACCGTGACCTGCGCAACACCCTGTGCCAGCGCGTCGATCTGGATCGCACCTGCAGTGGGCCCGAGGCTGGTTAGACGCAAAATCGAGCTGTCAGACACGCTCCACGTGGAGAATCGACCGAACAGAGTCGCCCCGGCCGAATCGGTCAATTGCGCGACGAGAAAGGCCTGGTTTCCAACGTGTAGTGTGATGGTGTCCGGTATGACCGTGACCACGGTAACGGGTGCAAGTACGGCGACCGGAACTTCGGTCTTTACTCCGCCGGCCGTAGCAGTGACGTTGGCGATACCGGGACGGATGGCCGTCAAGAGACCCCCGGTCGTGATCCTGACGCGGGTCGTATCGGAGCTGGTCCAGGAGACGGCGGTGCCGGTGATCGTGTCACCAGCCTCGTCGACGCTGGCCGCTGTCAGCTGAACAGACGCCCCCGTTTCGAGGACGACGCCTGGTGGGGCCACGTGGATCGCCGCCACCCTCGAGGGGGATACGGAGTCCCCGCACGCCGCTAGCGGTAAGACAAGGAGCAGGGTCAATCGCCGCATGATCATTCCAGCGGGGCGCCCACGGG
>JBGPHP010000067.1:0-14244 GCA_041484445.1 Gemmatimonadota bacterium | reverse complement strand
GGTGGTGTACGGCACGGTCGGCGATCTCTCGTCGAAGGAGCAGGCCGCGGCCGTTCGCGCGCTGGCGGCGACGCATCCCTACATCGACGAGACCCGCGCCGGCGTCTGGGGCTGGAGCGGCGGGGGATCGAACACGCTCAACTGTATGTTCCGCTTTCCGGACCTGTTCAAGGTCGGCGTCGCCGTCGCGCCCGTGCCCGATCAGCGCTTGTACGACACGATCTACCAGGAGCGCTACATGGGGCTCCCACAGGACGGGGACGCCTACCGTCTCGCGTCGCCCATTACCTTCGCCGACGGACTGCACGGCCAGCTACTGCTGGTGCACGGCTCGGGAGACGACAACGTGCACTATCAGGGATCGGAGCGGCTGGTCAACCGGCTGGTCTCGCTGGGGAAGCCGTTCGACTTCATGGCCTACCCCAACCGGTCGCACTGCATCTGCGAGGGACGCGGGACGACGCTGCACATCTACTCGCTCTTGACCCGGTATCTGCTGGAGCACCTGCCGGCGGGAGGGCGCTAGCGCGAGGCGGTGGAGGTCTTCCGCCCTTCCCGCAGGGCAAGCCCGAGCCCGGCCCACACGGCCAGCGCGATCCACTCGGTCCGGGTGAAGCTCCCCGGGATAGCCGGGACGACTTTCATGAGGATGATGGCGACGCTCACCGCCGCGCCCACGGCGGCGACGCCGCGTCCCGAGCCGCTCGTCCCGGCGTGCCCCTGCCGCACGAACAACGCGAGGCAGGCGGCGCACCAGCCGATCGCCGCCGCGAGCGACCCTACTTCGGTGACGGGAATGAGCAGGGCGTCGCCGACGCACGCCCCCGCGAGGGTGAGCAGGGCGAGGAGGCCGATCGCCGCGGCGGGCGTTCCAAACCGTGGTTGGATGTGCCCCAGCCCGGGGTGAACGAGTCCCCGGCGCCCCATGGCGTAGAGCAGCCGTGTGGCGGCGACGAAGTTCCCGTTGAACACCTTGAGGAGCGAGAGAAACGCCGCGATGAGGATGAGGCGGGCGATCGCGGGTGAGCCGAAGGCGCGCGCGAAGGCCGCCTCGGTGCCGAGGTGTCCCGCCACGAGATCGCGCCAGGGGTACACGAAGCTCACGGCGGCCACGATCAGCACGTAGAACCCCGATCCTGCCAGCACCGCCCGCGTCATGGCCCGGCCGAAGTCACGCGGATCGAAGCCGACCCGAGCTTCCTCCGATCCCTTGGCGACCGACTCGAAGCCGGTCATGAAGTAGGGAACGATCTGGGCGACGAGGAGGACCGACCATAGGGCCCCCGCCGTTCCCGGTCGGGCGAACAGCGGGGCCAGGCGATCGGGCGATCCACGGGCGAACCCCAGCGCGGCGAAGACGGCGAAGCAGGCGAGCAGGCCCAGGGTCGTGACGGTCTGGAACCGCCCGCTGGGGTGGATCCCGCGAAAATTCACCGCCGCGATGAGCGTCGTCAGGAGCACGCCGGCGGCGAGGCGGGGGGCGTAGATCGTCTTGCCGGCGACGGCGTAGAGCGGGTAGCTGTTCAGCGCCGGAAACACCCGGGCCAGGAGATTCCCGATCGCCACGGCCTCCCAGGGACAGACAATGGCATAGGCCAGGACCATGATCCAGCCGGTGCCGAAGCTCGCGAACGGCGGGAAGATGCCCTCGGTGTAGGCGATTTCGGCCCCGGCGTCGGGGATCGCGCGCACCAGGCGCCCGTAGCTCGCGGCGATCGGCAGCAGCAGGAGTCCTCCCGCCGCGAACCCGAGCATCGCCCCGGCCGGCCCCCCGCGCGCGAGCCAGTCGTCCATGATGACCAGCCAGCCGACCCCCACCATGCTGCCGAACCCGAAGGTGAAGTACGCGAGCGGCGAGAGGGCCCGCGCGAGCGCCGGCGTGTGGGTGTGGGTCAGCGGGGGACCTTCGCGCGCAGCTCGTCGAACCAATTCAGCACGACGTTGATCCGCGGCCTGGTCTGCTCGGGCGGCAGCTTGATCATCAGAAACCGCTCGCCGTCGCGCGAGACGTCGTAGCTCCGCGGACGGGTCCAGCCCGGGCTGTCCGGATACGGGCCGCTGAAGAGAAGGACAGGCTGACCGCTCCGGCCGTGCGGCAGATCCACGCTCACGGCCATCACGCTATCCCCTTTTCGGTACACCAACTCCCGTCCGCCCCGGGTCCACATCGGCTCCGATCCGTTGGCCGGCGAGACCTTCCATCGCCTGAGACTCGGGTCCGGATAGGACTGGGCATACACTTCGACTCGACCCGACTCGTCGGAATCGTAGGCCATCCACCGGCCATCCGGCGACAGCGTGGGATGGGCGAGGTTGAATCCATTCGCGAAATAACGGGCAGGCGCCGGCTCGCCGCGCAGCTGGACGGTCCAGAGCTCGGCGCCGCCGGGCACGCTGAGCTCGAAGGCAAGCAGACGGCCATCCTGCGAGACCGTGCCGGTGTAGTGATCGAACGCGCCGGTCAGCAGCGGCCGGGCGGGCCGGCTCGCGTCCGCCGCTCGGCGATAGAGGTCGAAAAACGGGCGCTCGCTGATGTACACCAACTCGCCACCGTCGGGCGTCCACTCGGCGCCCCAATCCCTGCCGCCTTCCGACGTGGCGCGGAGCCCGCCGGCACGGCCGACCTGAAATACCCAGACGTCTCCCAGGGAGTTGGCCGAGCGGATATCCACGGCGATGCGACCCCCGTCCGGTGAGAGGCGCGGGTGGTTGTAGCGATCGGCCCGGGGCAGCGCCGGCGATTCGTGTCCCCGCCGGTCGACCAGCATCAGCTCGGACTCGGTGACGTAAGAGCTCACCGGCAGGTAGGCGAGGGTCCCGTTCGCCGACACGTCGAACGCCGCGGCACCGTCCGACGGATTCATGGCCACGCTATCGACTACGGGAAGGGCGGGACCGGTGACCGCGAGTCGACTCAGGTCGAACGGGACGGCTCGGATCGTCTCGCCCACGGCGTACAGCAGGTGTCCGGTGGGCACGTAGAAGCCGAAGACGCCCCCCGTGATCAGGACGGCGCGCTTACCGGTCTTGATCGAGAGCACTTCGATCGTGGCCCGCTCGATCGGAGTGCGGTAGGCGGTGAACAGCACGTGGTCGCCGTCGGGGAGCATTTGCGGCCACCAGTGGCCCAGCTCGCCCTTCGCCGTGTCGGGCGTGGTGAGCATCCGTTCGTCGCCCCCACCCTCACTCACGATCCAGAGACCGGTGTTGTACGCGCGGGTGTAGACGAGCCGCCCGTTCTGCCCCCAGCTTCCGCCGGCCCAGTCGGCCGCAGCGAGGTCGATCGCGGGCCCGCCTTCCACCGGCACCTTCTTGAGCTTGCCCTGGGTCGCGTAGGCGATCCACCGGCCGTCGGGAGAGATGAACGGCCGGCTGTTCCCGGTCCCCTGTTCCCCCTGCCCGGCGCCCGCGATCACTCGCATCCCCATCTGGTCCAACGGGCGATGCAGCACTTCCTCCCGATGACCGATACTGGCGGTGACGAAGAGCTGCCGGCCGTCGGGGCTCAGACGCACGATGGGGGTGAAGGTGGGCGCCGCTCCCCGGTCGAGCTCGACGCTGAAGCGGACCGGCCCGGTCGTTGAGAGCGAGCGCCGTCCCCGATTGCCCCGGAGGCCCACCCACGCGAGCGCGAGCAGGAGGATCGCCGATATGGCCCAGGGAATCGCCGAACGGCCCAATGCAGCCGGGAGCCTGCCTCCCCGCCAGCCCGACGCACCCGTACCCGTCAACGCAGCGGCGAATTGCGCCGCCGTTTGCCAGCGATCGGCGGGGAGCTTCTCGAGCGCCTGCGCGACAGCCGCATCGATATGGGGCGGAACCGACTTGCGTTTGAGGATCAACGGGCCGGGCACCTCCGCCATGACCCGGGCGAAAACCGCCTGAGAGGAGGGTCCCGTGAACGGCGGCTCCCCGGCCAGCATCTCGTACAGGACGACGCCGAGGGCGTAGATGTCGGAGCGCGCATCCACCGTCTGCTCCCCGGCCGCCTGCTCAGGACTCATGTACTGGGGTGTGCCGAGACTCATGCCCGACTTCGTCATCCGGATCCCGTCATCCCCGTGACTCCGGGCCAGCGCGATGCCGAAGTCGGCCACCAGAGCCCGGCCGTCGTGGAACAACACGTTGTCCGGCTTGATGTCGCGGTGGATTACGCCCTGGCGGTGGGCGTAGTCGAGCGCGGAGGCGATTTCCGCGGCGATCCGGACGGCGTCGGCGATGGGGAGTTGCTTCTCGCGGGTGAGCCGGTGGCGGAGCGATTCGCCCTGGACATATGGCATGACGTAGAAGACCGTGCCATCGACGCGTCCGGAATCGAACAGGGGCAGAATGTGCGGGTGTTGGAGATTGGCAGTGGTCTCGATCTCCTTCAGGAATCGCTCGGCGCCGATGAACGCCGCGAGCTCGGGGCGGAGCACCTTGATCGCGACGTTGCGATTGTGGCGGACGTCATGAGCGAGATAGACGGTGGCCATGCCGCCGGCACCCAGCTGCCGTTGGAGGGTGTAGCGGTCTTCCAAGGCTGCCCTGAGTGTTTCAAATGGGTCGGCCATGGGTGTCTTGCGCAGTCAGCGCAGGTAGTCCAGGGGCTCCACAAGCTGCATGGCCGGATGGGAACGGATCAGCTCGCGCAGGATGGGAGCGTGACCCATGCCAATAATGAGAAGAACCCGGTCTCCGGGCTGAGCGATGCGGGCTATGTTGGCGAAGATGTGAAGATTCCGGGCATACCAATCGGATACCACCCGGGCTCCGATGTAGCCGTCCCCCGCGCCGACCGTCGCCATATCGGCGTAGGGTTGATGAGCCCGAAGAATGTTCTCAGGATCGTTCATGAAGCGGAGGTTGGCACCAATGGTTTCCTCACGCTGCATCCGATCGAGGAGTTTCACCACGTCCGCAATGGTCGCATTGAACCGGGTTACGAAGGCTGTGTCGTGGACGCGGGCGTAGTCCATTACCGAATCGATCCGCATGCCGCTCTGGAAGTCGACGGCGTAGAGCTGGGGGTGGTGGAGGTCGGCGGCGAGTCGGAAGCCCAACTGGTGAATCTCGTTCCGGGTCAGGGAGAAGGTACCGGCCCGGTAGCGCTGGTAATCAGCGTTGATTGAGTCGACTTCGGCAGGGACGCGCTCAAGCGCGATTTTGGTCGGTCTGAAGTGGGCGAGCTGGGCCACCACCGTCTCGATCTCGCGCTGTCGAGCGGGCGTGAGCACGTCTGTCCCTTGAAACTGGGCGTAGTCAGCGTTCGGGTTGCTGAAGTGAAAAACGCCGAGCACCATGACCTGGATCGTCGTCCGGACCGGAACTTGGACTGGTGGCGTGACCGCGGGCGTCTGAGCGGGCAACGGCAGAGCTCGGAGCAGCGGGAGCAGCGCCGCGAAGGGCGACAGGAATCGGGTGCGCATGAGTTCTCTCAAAGAGGTCGAGTGAGGGCCGCGGACGGGTCCGTCATGGGCCACCCGGGCGCGCGCGGACGTCGTATACCGGATGCAGCTCCCACAGTGCGCGCAGCGATGTGTTGCAGCGTCCGTGGCCACCATCCGTGATGTCGTGCTTGCGCGTCGTCCTGCGGTGCTGGCCGTCAAAGAACGCGGCGCCCGTGATCCGCACCGCGAGGGGGGTGCGCAGATCGCCGTCCTTGTCGAGCCTCCGGCCGGCCAGCAGCGTGTCGAGCTGCGTGCGGGCGCGACCATATACCGCGCCCAGCGTGCCCAACGGGATCTCCGCGACGATGCACGACTCCGGTGGACTCGTGGGGCTGGCGGTGAGCTCCATGTGCCAGTCGCCGTCGTCCTTTGATCGCTCGATGCGACGGATCCACCCACGCACCACATAGACATCGAGCTCGCGTCCCGCTCGCGTTGCACATTGGTCGCGCGGGCCGAGCGGTGGTGTCGTCCACCGTGTCAGGATCCCGGTGATCGTCGCAGCCGTGGCCGGGTGTCCGGCGAGCGTCGTATCCGTCTTCACGCTCCAGCGGTAGTGCGGCGGGTTGCAGGCCTGACTCCGCGCGCGCGCGCCCGCGGCCAGTAACCCGCCCGCCGCGACGATCACAAAGCTGCTCCACGCACGAGTCGTCACCGGTCGCTCCCCGAGTTACGGCGACTTCGGGTGCACGGCCGCTACGAGCCAGCCGATCCCGGCGCCCAGCACCGCGCCGCCCAGCACGTCGCTCGGGAAATGGCTGCCACCGATCATGCGCAGAGCTCCCACGCCCGTGGCGCCCCCGTACAGCAGCGTCGCGTTGCGGGTACGATGGGGCAGGTGCTCGCGGTTGGCCATCACGAGATACGACGTTGCCACCGCGAAGACGATGGCAGTGTGCCCCGAGGGGAAGGACCGCCGGCTATCCGGAGCGGAGGCGGCCGCGACTGCGCCGCTCGCATACAGCACCGGGCGCTTCCGCTGGAAGGCCACCTTCAGCCAATCCGTCGAGACCGCGGTCCAGCTGATCGAGTTGGCGATCACCGCGACGTTCCCGCGTGCTTGCGTCGCCGAGCGATCGTGCGCGGCCAGGTAGGTCGCGATCCCCCCGACGCCGAGCACCAGCACGGTGCTGCCGTCTCGGGCGAGCGGGGAGCTCTTGCCGACCACCCACCGATCGATGCCCGGCAACCCGGACGGGTTGCAGGGTGCGCACGAGGGTGCGCCCTTGGGGAGCTTGAGGAATCCGGGGAGTAAGCCGACCACTCCCGTTCCCGCGACGGCGGCGACGTCGGCCCAGCTCGAGCGGTAAATTGGTCCCTGGGCGACGCTGGTGGTCCCCGGAACAGCGAGCAGGGACAGAACGACTGCAGTGAGACGCATGTTATTCGCCCTCGCGCTCCATCATTCGCTGTTGAGCGCTCCGCGGGTCTCCGTCGGGGCTGGGGTGGCGCCGCTCGTAGCGGCCGTCCGGTCGAAGCTCCCAGGCGGTAGGGTCATCGCGCTCTGCGGTCAGGATTCGATCCAGTCGCCGTTGGGCCCCCGGATGCTGCACCGGCGTCACGACCTCGACACGGCGATGCAGGTTGCGCGGCCGCCAGTCGGCGGAGCCGATGTAATACTCCGGGGCGCTGTCATTGGCGAAGTGGAAAATGCGAGCGTGCTCCAGGAAACGGCCCATCACGCTGATCACCCGGATTCGCTCGGACAACCCGGGGACGCCGGGACGGAGGCGGCACAGGCCGCGGACGGAGATGTCGATCTCGACGCCGGCCTGCGACGCGCGGTACAACGCCATGATGATCTCGGCGTCCGCGAGCCCGTTGATCTTGACGCGGATCCGGCCGCCTCGCCCCGCCCGGGCGTGCTGGGTTTCGCGGTCGATGAGCTCGAGAAACCGGGGCAGCATGTGTGTCGGCGCGACCAGCAGTCGCCGCAAGGGCGATTCGGGGGGCCGGGAGGACCCGGA
Organism: Gemmatimonadota bacterium; assembly: GCA_041484445.1. Classification (GTDB taxonomy): domain Bacteria; phylum Gemmatimonadota; class Gemmatimonadetes; order Gemmatimonadales; family GWC2-71-9; genus DASTHG01. The sequence continues at coordinate 6,848 of JBGPHP010000067.1, read as the reverse complement.
CAGCTCGTTGAAGAGATCATTCAGGTCGGCGCCGAGCGCCTCGTCGGCGGAGAAGAGTCCGAGATCGGTGTACTGGGCCGCGGTCGACGCGTTGTAGTTCCCGGTCCCGATGTGCACGTAGCGTCGCACCGCTCCGTCTTCGCGCCGTACCACGAGCGCCGTCTTGGAGTGGGTCTTCAGGTTGACCAAGCCGTACACGACGTGGATGCCGGCCTCCTCCAGCTTGCGGGCCCATTCAACGTTGCGCTCCTCGTCGAAGCGGGCCTTGAGCTCCACGAAGACAAAGACGTCCTTGCCGCCCCTCGCAGCCCGGAGCAGCGCATCCACGATTCCGGAGCGGCCTCCCGCCCGATACAGCGTGAGCTTGATCGCCACCACCGTCGGGTCGTCGGCCGCCTCGACGAAGAACCGCTCGACCGTCGCCTCGAACGCGTCGTACGGGTGGTGCACCAGGACGTCGCCCTGCTTGAGCTGCTCGACGATCAACTGGTCCGGGGCGAACGGCGACCGTCCACGAAAGGGGGGGAACTGCAGCTCGGGGCGTGGCAAGCCCGCGATTTCACGGAGCGCCCCGAAGTCGACGAGTGACTCCGCTTCATACAGATCGTCGAAGCCGATCGTGCTGACATCTCCGACTTCCTCGAACTGGAGCTCGCGCACCAGCAGGTCACGGACGGCCTGGGGCATCGCCTGCTCCACCTCGATGCGGACCACGGCGCCGTATGGACGCCGTTTGGTCTCCTCCTCGACGACCCGCAGCAGGCTCGCCGCCCGCTCCTCGGCGAGCTCGAGGTCGCCGCTGCGCGTGATGCGAAATGCGTATGCCCCTTCCACGCTGCGGCCCGGATACAGGGCATCGAGGCCGCCACGCACCACGTCCTCGAGCGGGACGAAGGTCTCGCCCGCAAGCGGGACGAACCGCGGCTGGCCTTCCGGGAGTCGCACGCACGCAAAGTGGAGCGCACCGCTGCGTGGGTCCCGGACCACCACCGCAAGACACAGGCGGGCGTTGGGAATGACCGGGAAGGGGTGACCGGGCGCGCGGGTGATCGCTTGCGGCGTGAGGGCGGCGAACACTTGATCGGTGAAATAGCGCAGCAGGTTGTCCCGCTGCTGGTCGTCGAGTCCGGTCCACCGCACGATCCGGATACCGCACTCGGTGAGTGCCGGCAGGCACGCCGCCGTCCAGCAGCGCTCCTGTCGTTGGATCAGCGGGCGCAGCCGCAGCGCGATGGCCCCGAGCTCCCCGCGGGGTGTGAAGCCGTCGTCGCTGCGCGTGGTGTACCCGGCGGTGACCGCCCGTGCCAACGCCCCCATGCGCACCATGAAGAACTCGTCCAGGTTCGTGCTGAGAATCGAGAGAAATCGTACGCGCGCGAGCAACGGCAGGCGCGTGTCTTCCGCCAGCTCGAGCACGCGCTCGTTGAACGCGAGCGTGGACAACTCTTCGTTCAGGAGCTGATCCGGCGTCGGCCGCGACGAGTCACTCGCCAGGAGTGCGGCGGCGGCCTCAACGATGGCCGGCCGTTCCGGGGCTCCGGGCGGTCGCGCCGCACCGGGCTGGAACACGCCGGCCCGCGTCGCCACCGCCAGCGCCGCGAGGGTGCGCGGGTCCCGCAGCGCCGGAGAGCCGGCCCGCTCGAGCACGTCCGCGACCGGCAACCACCGATGGTCGCCCGTCGCCGCCCCGGTGCCGCTCACCCGGCGCGCCAACCAGACCTCGAGCGGCGGTCCATCCTCGACCGCCGGGGCGAGACCGAGGAAACGGAGCTGCCCGTCACCGCTGCCGAAGCTGGTGCGCAACAGGTGGCGGCATCCCTCCTCGCCACTCCCGCCCGCCACCGGCAGGGACAACGTGCCCCGGTCGACGTTCAGGGCAATCGTACCTTCGTCGAGCGCGATCAGGGCGACCTCGCGCTGGCCGTGTGTCGCCCGCGCCAGGCTCTCCGCCTCGAGCTCCTGGGCGACCTTCTCCGCCCGCTCTAGTTTGCCCACGAGCAGCGGGCGCAGACCATACGTCCGTCGCATCGTCTCCACCACCGACTCGAAGGCGGGCCGGCCGCGATGGAGACACCGCACCGTCACTTCCTGCAGCGTCTGCGACAAGTGTTGGCGGCGTACCGTGACGACGTCGTACAGAAACTCGAATCGCCCGCGCGCGAACCACCCTGGGAGGGTGGGGCGCGACCGGCGCTCGGTCTCGAACTCGAGTCGCGGGATGAGGAGTGCAGGGTCGATCAACGCGCGCAACCGGCGGGCGGGCTCCGACGTTCCGGCGACGGCCTGCTCTCCCGTGAGCTGCTCGACCTCCGCCTCGTACGTTTGTGGGACCACCACGACCGCGGCCCCTTCGGTGCGGCCGAGACTGCGTACGGTCAGGATGCGCCGGTCGTCGACCCGCATGCGGAAGCGGCAGGTCACCCCGCGGCGCCGCAGCGTCCAATCGGGCGCGTCGAAATAGACGTCGCGGTGGAACGTCTGGGCGACAAGGCCGGCACGGAGGCCCAGCGGCAGGGCGTCGCCGACGAGCCTGTTGAGGAGGTCCAGGCTGGGCACCTCCGCTCTCCATTCGGCCGCCGCCGGGGAATGCACGGCTAGAACGCGAACCCGGCCCGCACGTAGATCCCGGTGCGCTCCACGCTGCGCGCCGCGGCGATGCTGATGGTGTTGGTTCGCTTGATGAACGCGAACCAGATGCCCCCGCCCGTCGCCGTGTGCCATTTGTCGGAGGACGCCCCCGTCACGGTGACGCGTCCTCCATCGGCCAGCCCGAATGCGCCGAAGTCGATGGGGGTCAGGAAATGGAATTGGAAGAGCTTGAGACGCAGCTCGACGTTGCCGTATACGGCGGCGTCTCCGGCGAAGCGATGCTCCTTGAACCCTCGAACGGTCGCCGCGCCACCAACGAAGGCGGCCTCATGAAACGGAAATGGGCCCCAGACCCGCTTGCCGCCGACCCGGAGGGCGAGCGTCGGCTCCGTCGGTACGTGTGCGGAGAGGTAGGTCGACGCCTCGCCGCTCACCGTCCCGAACGGTTTCACGACGTCGAACGCCGCCGGATACCACGCGCCGTGCACGGTGAGCAACAGACCGCGGGAAGCGGCTCGGGGACTGTCGCGCGTGTCGTAGCGAATCCCGGCCTCCAGCCCCAGTTGGCTGAAGCTGTTGGCTCCGTAGGTGGGGGTGATCCCGAGGATCGTGCCCGCGGTCCGATCGGCCTCGGCGTACTTGAATACCGGGCCGAGGGAAATCCGCGCCGACCCGGAGAAGGGGAAGGTCAACGACGGCTCGAAGAGGAACTGCTCCAGTCTCACTCGATAGAACGTGTCGGGCTGCGAGGCCACCGTCTCGTTGCCCAGGCCATAGAAGCGAATCACGTCGATACCCGATCCCCGCAGGTGCAGGGCCCCGATCGCTCCTCCGAGCACGCCGCGGACGGAGTCCGTGATCTCGGCACGGAAGCTCGAGGCGGCCGTCGCCCACCCCGCGCGGACCATCAGCTTGGAACGATCTGGCAGTCGCCGGAACCCGAAGCCGGTGCGCGACACGCCCGCCCCCACGAACAGACCGATGTCCGGCACGTAGGACACCGTGGTCAGCGGGATCGAACGCGCTCCCCAATCGCGGGGCCGGCCCAGCGTCATCGTGTCCGGAGCCGGCGCCAGATAGGGGCGCTGGTCCACGGACGTCCCGGGGCCGCGCACGAACTGATTGTTCCCGCGGTCGTCATACAGCTTCGAATGCCCTGCTGAGTCCGTCAGCAGGTCGTCACCGCCGCCGCCGATCACCCGGACGGTCGGACCGGCGCCGCCGTGGCCCTGCACGAACAACCGGTCGTTTCCGCCGTGCAGGTACAGACGGATCTCATGGGTTTCCCGGGGATCGAAGGTACGGTCGAGGTAGGTGATCCCCTGCGCCGTGAGCCGAACGCTGGTGCCCCCGCCGGGCAGCCGCTCGATCCGGGCCGTGTCGGACTCGTCGGTGCCGTGCAGCTCCACCACGCGCGCGAGCAGCCGGTAATAGCGGCTCGCGATCTCCGGCAGGTGATCGCGCCGCCGCCGCAGAGCCCGGATCAGCGCGGGACCGCTCTTGCGGTCGTACTCGGGCGGCAGCCGATGGACCGCCGCGTCGATCACGGAGTCGGTGATCCCGGCTCGCAACGCCGCGGCAATCGAGTCCCACACCGGCCGCTCGAGATCCGCGAGCAGGCGGCGATCCAGCACCTGACCGGTGAGCGTCAGGCGGTAGATGCTCGGGTAGTCGTCCCCGAACCCGACGACCTGGGGTGTGTAGAATCCAGCCAGCTCGACGAGCAGCCCGTCGAGACGGGAGAAGGCCTGGTCCCGATCGCGCGGGATCGGGCGCCACCGGTGCACGCGGCCCTCGTCGAACCGCGCCCACCGCCACTGAAGCTGGTGTCGATCCCAGTCGCCCAGGAAGACATCGAGCATGCGGGCGACCAGAAACGTGCGGGAGTCTACCTGGTGCTCCGGGTTCCGCTCGAGGAGATCGAACAGCTTCGTGGTCGGCGCGATATCCGCGGCGCCCGCGAACCCCGGTTCGCTGTCCGTCCCCTCGGTCGGTCGCTGTTCGATCATCCCCAGCATTCCGGCGCGCATGCAGCTGAACGTGGCGATCCGCGGATCGTCGGGCAGCGCGAACAGCTGCGGCTCGGCGTGGAGCACGCCGGCGGCCTCGAGCAAGGGGGCCACGACGAGGGGGCCACCGGGATGGGCTGAGCTGATCTGATCCTGGAGCAGGTCGCGGGCGAAGGTCTCGCGCAGGTCGGGCGGCATCGCGAGCGTGGGGTCCTTGTCCACCGAACGGAACACGTATTCGTGGCCGTCCGCGCTCGAGAAATGCAGCGACTTTGTTTGCCGTTGCCCCGCGCAGCGCAGCGGCGTCAGCCCGCCGGCGAAGCGGGTGAGATCGAGCTCATCCACCGCGATCGGGGTGGTCCACAGATCCCGGTAGTGGGAGCCCAGCAGCAGCCGGTGGAGCCATCCCGCTGCGTACCCCGGGCCGGCCACGACCGTGAGCCTGGTGGGCGCAGCCGCCGGGCCAGGCGGGTTCTGGCTGCCGAGCAAGGTCGGCATTGTCCCGATCGCGATAGCGGCCCATGCCGTTGCGAAGCGTTCCATTCCGGCGTGGACTACTCCTTCTTCTTCAGCCCCTGAAGCGAGCGGTACTCGGCCGCCGCGACGCTCGGGGCCCCGCGGCGCTGCAGGGCATCGAGAAAGGCGCCCGCCTCCACCTCGTCCTTGAGGCGCACCAGGTACTCGAGCGTCGAGGTTCCACCTTCGCCCGGCAGAATCTCCGTGAGCTTCCAGCGTTTGGTTTGCTCCTCGAAGATCGCTTCGACCGCCTGTTGGGCCGGCTTCGGCTCCGTGGTGTGCACCAGGACAACCGCCGAGAAGCGCTTCTTCTTGTCGTCGCCAGCGCGGGCGGCGACGTACGCTTGGAGTCGCGCCGCGCGGTCGGCGACCTCTTCGAGCTCGGCCGGCGTCAGGGCGGCCAGCAGCTGGGGGTCGCCCACCGCCATGAACTCCCCCGTCTTCCCCGGACCCAGCAGGGCCTCCCCCGGCCGCAGCGGCGCCACGCGGTCCCGCTGGTCCACGTAGATGTTCCCGACGTTGAACTGCCACAGCAGGAGCACGACCAGGTTGAAGAGCAACGAGCTGACGCCCGCGACGGCGGGGGAGAACACGCCGGCCGCGACACCGACCGCCAGGGCGAGGAAGATGTACACCGCGTCTTTCGTGTCCTTCAGCGTGTTGCGGAATCGAACCGCCGCCAGCACGGCCCCGAGCGCGAAGGCGAGCGAGATGCTGTTCTGCACCAGGATGAGCGTGCTGGCGACGACCATGGGCAGGATGATCACCGTCTGGACCACCGATTGGTCGTAGCCGCGCCGCTGCTTCGTGACCATGTACACGTATGCCACGGGCACGACCAGCGCGAACGCGGCGACCATGGACACGAGGGTGATCAGGGCGAGATCGCTCTGGGCGAAATTCTCGAACCCCGTCCCCACGTCCGGCAGACCCCGGTTGCCCGCGCGTAGCCCGGAGAGCTTCCGGAACCGCTCCAGGAGATCCGGAATCCCTGGGAACTGTGCGACGAGCGCCCACACGGCGCCGGTCAGCACCACGTAGTAGACGGCCAGACGGGCGAACGGGGAGCTGCGAGCCGGTCTCATCATATCGTGTTGCATACTATCAGCGGTGGGGAAATCGGCCAGAGGCGAGGAGACGAGCGGGCCGCTACTTTTGAGCGGTGATGACGGACGTGATCGATCTGCTGCGCGAAGGTCTCGCGCCCCGATACGAGGTAGAGCGACAGATCGGCGCCGGCGGCATGGCGCGCGTCTACCTGGCGACCGAGCAGCACCCACGGCGTTCCGTGGCGATCAAGGTGCTGGAGCCGGACCTGTCCTCGCGCCTGCTGTACGACCGGTTCATCCGCGAAGTGGAGCTGTCGTCGCGGCTCACCCACCCCCATATCGTCCCGATCTTCGCGGCCGGCGAGGTCGGAAGCCTGCTGTACTACGTCATGCCGTACATCGAAGGAGAATCGCTGCGGCAATTGCTCCTGAAGCAGGGGGCCCTGCCGTGGGACGAGGCCCTGCACATCACGGTCGACGTCGCGGACGCGCTCGCGTACGCCCACGCCCAGGGCATCGTGCACCGCGACATCAAGCCCGAGAACATCCTGCTGTCGGGCGGACATCCCGTGGTGGCCGATTTTGGCGTGGCCCGCGCGATCAGCGCCGCCGGCGGCCAGTCGCTGACCCAGACGGGCGCCGCCGTGGGCTCGCCGGGCTACATGAGCCCGGAGCAGGCCATGGG
>JBGPHP010000066.1:0-14623 GCA_041484445.1 Gemmatimonadota bacterium | reverse complement strand
CTCCCGGAAGATCGCCTGGGCAAGCACGGTCGCCGTGGTGGTGCCGTCGCCGGCGAGATCCGAAGTCTTGGTCGCCACTTCCTTCACCATCTGGGCGCCCATGTTCTCGATCTCGTCCTCGAGCTCGATCTCCTTGGCGACGGTGACGCCGTCCTTGGTCACGGTCGGGGTACCGAACTTCTTATCGATGACGACATTGCGGCCCTTGGGGCCGAGGGTGACTTTCACCGCTTCGGCCAGTTGGTCGACGCCGCGCTTCAGGCGCGAGCGGGCCTCCGTGTTGAATTCGAGATGCTTGGCAGCCATCTGGGTCTCCCGCTCAGCTGAGCTTGGCGATGACGTCGGTTTCCTTGATCAGGATGATCTCTTCGTCGTCCAGCTCGACCTGCGAGCCGGTGTATTTCCCGTAGACCACCCGGTCCCCCACCTTCAACTCCATCGGGACGCGCGCGCCCTTCTCCAGCCGGCCTGGCCCGACCGCGATGACATCTCCCTGCCACGGTTTCTCCTTGGCCGTGTCCGGGATGTAGAGGCCCCCCCTCATCTCTCCGGTCTCTTGTGCCGGCCGGATCGCTACACGATCGGCGAGCGGGGAGACTCTCAGCTTTGTCTTGGTCGCGGTAGCCATGACACCTTGCCTCTCGATTAACTAGTTATAGTTGACTATTTCTGATTATAGATTCATGTACTTGACTTGTCAAGTACACCAAATAGATTGAACATCTTGTCGTATGTTATTAACGAACGCTGGTTAACAGGTCTCGGCGAGGAGGATGCCTGTGGATGTGCCGATGGTGATCCGGCGCCGGCTGGAAGAATTGGGGTTGGAGCAACGCGATCTCGCCCGGGCCGCCCACGTGACCGAGTCCTACATCTCGCAGCTGTTGACGCGAAAGAAGGCGCCGCCTGCTCCGAGCCGTACCGACATCTATGACCGGATGGACAAGTTCCTGAAGCTGCCAAGTGGGGAGTTGGCCCGGCTGGCCGACCTCCAGCGGAAGCAGCAGCTGAAGCGGTCATTAGGGGACGAGACCGTCCCCCTGTTTCACGAAGTCCGTGAGCTGATCCTGCGCAAGTGCAAATCCGAGCGGGAGACCCACGTCCGGGCGATCTTCGAGCAGCAGCCGTTCGGGGAGCTCGAGCGACTCGTGTCGCAGAAGCTGCTGGACGTCGTGAAACGCGTGGCGAGGGACGAGCTCAAGAACGACTACTGGCTCCGCATGGTGGCCCGGCTCAGCGACCGCAGCTATGAGGAGATGCGGGTCATCGTGCTCGAGTTTCTCGATACCGATGTGTTTCACCTGTCGGCCGAGAACTGCATCTCATTCCTGGATCCGCTGATCGAGTCCTGGGACATCGACCTGGCGACGTTCAGTCTGGAGATCGTCCTGAACCCCACGGTCGTCCCCGGGCAAGCGAGGCGATTCGAGTTTGTCGAGCGGAAAGGCGAGCAGCCCGGCGGCGCCGAGCCGGGACTCGCGAAGTTCCTCCAGGATACGACCCTCAGCGCGACCGCCACCGCGGCGGAAGTCGAGTTCCTGAAGCAGCTGCGGTTCCCCGATCAGCGGCCTACGCCGCTCTACTTTTACCGGGAGCTGCAGAGCTTGCGGGACCCGCTGCACTTTGTCACGGCGTAAATGACGCTCACCAGCGCGGCGCTCGGGTTTCTCGGCGTGGTGTTCCTGGCGCGCTGGCTCCTGGTCGGCGGTGACGAGGGGGCCCACAATCCCCACGCCCCAAGGCTTCCCGGTTGACCCCTGCCCCGTCCTATCCTCCGCGGCGGTTGGACGTACCTTAGACCCCGGTTCCAACCGGGAGTCTCGTTGACCGCCCTCTATCAGCAACGCGACGCAATGGCCGCGACATTCCTGCCTGTCGGCTCGATGCTCCAGCTCGATCGCGTGCTGGCGGTGGACGGCGAGCAGATCACGGCCGAGATGGACGTCAGCGCCGACCATTGGGTGTTTCCGATGCACTTCCCCGGCGACCCCGTGTTCCCGGGGTGTCTGTTGATCGAAGCCGCGGGCCAGCTGGTGGCGCTGTGGGGGTGGGAGGCGGGACTGCGGGGGCGCCCGCGGATGGCCAGGGCAAGCGCCGAATTCGAGAACCCGCTCCTGCCGGAGGACAAGCGCGTGGAATTGCGCGCGCAGGTGCGACGCAGGCGGAATATGTGCTTCGGTGCGGTCGATATTCAGGCCGGCGGCCGCATGCTCGCGACCGTGGAGTTGGTCATCGTGGTTGTCGGCGGGCCGGCTTAGTTGGAGCGCGGCCTCGGATAGAGCAGTGCCGCGACCTGGTCGGAGATCAGGTCGGAGAACTGCAGGAAGTGCTTCTCGCAAAAGCGGGCCGCGAACACGAGGTGCTCGCCCCGGTGCATGGTCACCATGGTGATGACCTGCTCGGGCGCGTAGAGCGTCGTCTCAGGGACCGCGCAGCAGTGATCGCACGATCCCACAACGGAAGCGGCGGCTGTACAAATCCGGATCACCGAACGTTTCCCCACAGGAGCAGAGCCGCTCGCTGAGGAAGCAGGGACCGTGCCGCACGTTCAACGCGCTCAGGCGCAGGGAGTTACGGTTTTCGGGGTGCCGTACCGCTCTCGCAAGATGAAGTACTGAGCCCGCGTCACCCCAAGCAGACCTCATCCGTTGTCCTCTAGGGAATCACCCCGGGAATGACCACGCACTTCAGGCTCGACGTCATCCCCACCGCGCCCCCTCCCAGAATCACATGCGGGCGGCGAGCCAATACCACGACCGATACCGTCTCCATTCCCGTGCGGCGCGTTGCCTTGACGACGTCGACTTCGACGCTCCGTGTCGGGACATCCGCACCACACGCGCGCCCGATGAGCGGCACGAGGATCGTCCGGGACTCGTGTCTCCCGAACTGCACGGTGACATCCAGGCTCCGGTTCGCCTGGGCGTCCAGCACCGACACGTGGACTTCGGGAGGAAGGCTGTCGGGAAGGGCCGCCAGGATCGCGGAAAGCATCTCGCGCGGGGCGAGCCCGGGCGTTGCCTTACCCGCGTGGACTCCCTCCGCGGAGCTGTACCAATACCGACCGCCATCGATGTGCAGCTCCCACGAATCGGTGGGGATCGCGCGGGCGAGCGGTCGCATCGTGAAGGCCGATGCCGACCGATTGGGCTGGCCCACAACGTACGTCGTGCGCAGCTCCTGCTCGGCGAGCGGGGCGCTCGCGCCCTGGTCCCGCCATTCCCGGCTGTTGTTCCGTTCCACCCCCAGTTTCCCATCCAGCGTCAAGGACACGACATATCCGGTACTGTCCCGCACTTGGTGCTGACCGGCGTACTGCTCCTCGAAGTAGAGGACGACCCCGTTCAGGGGACGGAAATCCAAATCGAAATCCGAGCTGCTCCGCATCGGTCCGGGGCCAGCCTCGATCGGCGGCTCGATCGGCGGCTCATTCGGCGACGGCGCTCCGACCACCGTAAAGGCCGTTGCCGCGTAAGCCATTTCAACGAACGGAGTCGGTGTCTTCCCGGCCAGCCGCCCCACCTCACGGCGCACGTCGTTGATCGGGATGGCCATGTTGTACTGCCCCGCAGCGCCGGCGGCGCCGACCACAACGAGTCCGACGACGTCGCCCTGCTCGTTGACGATGGGACCCCCGCTCGAGCCGGGTGAGACTGGAACGGACATCTGCAGCCAGCGGACGCCGTCTTCCGTGCGTACGGCGCTGAGCAGCGCGTCCGTCACCGTGGTTCCGTGACCGAACAGGACGCCGAGGGCGAGCAGTCGCTGGCCCACCGCCAGGCTATCGGAGTTGGCGAGCGGCGCGCTCGGCAGGCCGACACCTGGGATGAGGATGAAGGCCAGATCGAGCCGAGGCTCGTACGAGAGGGTCCCCACGGCATCGAAGACCTCACCGGTGGAGAGCCGGACACGCACGCGGCGCGCTCCGGCGATGACATGCGCGCTCGTCGCGATGAGGCCCGTATGCGTCAACAGGAGCCCGCTGCCACCGGCTCCACAGCATGCGCCCTGCACATCAAGGGTCACCGTCGCCGCACTGACCTTCGCAAGCGCCGCGGACCACATCCCGGGACCTGGAGGGACTCCTTGCGCGAGCGCGCTCGTCACCATGAAGAGACCGGCGGCCATCGCCCAATACGCTCTGGAAGCCATAGTGCGGAAGCTCACGCCGAGGGCTGCCAGCGAACATCGGGCGGCGGGATGAAAAGCGACTTAGCAAGAAAGAGCTAGCTGGCCGCCGGATGGAGGCGGCTAGCTTACGGAATCTCCGATAGGAGCAAACGGTATGACTGGTTCCTCCGAGGCGCGGGAATACCTCGCCGCCCGGCTCGATGGTGCCCGGGACCTCTATCTGCTCGCGTTGGCGCTGGGCGTTCGCGGAGACGGGGCGACCGTGTTCGGCCGGATGATCCGCGAAGCCCGGATTCACTTTACCGCGGTGATTGAAGAGTGCCGCCTCGCCGGCCTCGACACGAGCGCGATCGCCGTGATGCTCGGCAAGATGAACGAGGAGCTGGTGGACAGCATCAGGCCCGAGATTTGGGAGCATCTCGAGCAGCTCATCGCCCGGCGAGCGCGGGGTCGCGCAACCGGGTGAACGCTCTGACGCGAACCTGCAATCCACTATGTTGTGTGAATCGAGAGCCAAAAGGGGCTAGTCGCTATGGACCTCCTGCAGGTACGTCCTCGGATCGCCGTCGTCCTGACCGCGCTGGCCAGCGCCGCCTGCGCCTCGCATCGCGTGCTCGTCCCGCCGACGCTCGTTCTGCATCCATACGGCGGCGTCGGACTGGTGACGTTCACCGTCGAGAACGGACGGGGCGCCCTGGGCGATTTCATCACGCGCCGCTTCGAAGAATCCATGCTGGCGGCACAGCCGGGCATCGAGGTGCAAGAGTTTCCCATTGCGGACTCGGGAGCCGCGCTCGGCGGCGCGCGAGGTGTCCCCGTGGTGTTCCTGGGGCGCCTCAAAGTGTCCAACGTGAAGCCGAGCAGCGGGCTGGCGGGATTGACCCTGGCGCACGTGGAGGCGACGGTCTCCGCGGATCTGTCCGTGGAGCTGCGCTCCACCAGGACCGGCGGCGTTCTGTGGCGCGCCAGCGCGGGGGCCACGGAGAAGGTCGGGGAGTTGACCATCATCGGGGGCGTGCCCGAGTTCTCCGCCCGCGATCCCAACGTCGCCTATGGGCACCTGGTCGATCGTCTGGTCCGCGCCGTGACCTGGGACCTGCGCTCGACCTGGGTGAAGCAGTAGCGGCGCTCGAGTCGACCGCCTCGGGCGCCGCTACGCTGCTTCAGCGTGAGCCCGCGGTGCGACTCGGATCATCCTTCGCGTTGACGTAGGTCAACGCGAACGGCCCCATCGCGTGGACCTGGACGATGGTCCGTCCCCGCGCCATGCCCCAATGATGCATGTTCGCACCCGCGGTGATGACCCGCCCGCCGGCAGCGTGATCGCGTGCGCCGCGTCGATCGCGTCGCCCATCCCCACCAGGAACGTTCCACTGATCACCGTCACGTGTTCGTCGGTGGGGTGGAAATGCGGCGGGATGCGGTAGCCATCCGGCATCTCGAGCCGCACCGTGAACATGGCCGTCTGACTCGGATCTCCCTGTAGCACGGCCATCTTGGCGCCGGCCGGGAAGACGGCGGGAGCGGGGCCCCACACGAGGGCGGGAGCCTGGGCCCGAGCCGTGGCGGGCAGGACGAATGCAGCGATTGCGGCGAGGGTGACGCGGAAACGCATGGGACACTCCAGAAGAAGGACTCGAAGCACGTGGGAGGTGATCAGGCTAGTGAGATCGCCCCGGCCGCGCTTCGCCCGGGAGAGCCATTCATCAGGAGAACTCGGGCGTGGCCCGATCGGGCCACAGGTTCTAGAGCAAACCCTCGAGCGCCGCGTAAGCCACGGCCGCCGCCCGCGACGCCAACCCCAGCTTGGTCAGCAGGTTGGCGACGTGGCGCTTCACGGTGTGCTCGCTGAGCTGGAGGCGCGCCGCGATTTCCGGATTGCTCAGGCCCTGGGCGACGAGGCGCAGGATCTCGAGCTGCCGTCCGGTGAGGGGCGGCTTGGCAGCAGGCCGCTCGCTGACGGCCACGTGCTTGGGCCGGTCTTTGAGCCAGGCCCGGGCCCGGGTCGCGTCCCGCTCGGCTCCCAGCGACTGAAACGCTTCCAGCGCCAGACGGGCCTCGCGCTCGCCGGCGCCGCGCTGGCCGGCGGCGCCGAGCACCTGGGCGAGATCGAGGCGCGCCCGGGCGGACTCGAACGGCGCGCCACCGCGCTCGTACTGGACCGCCGCCTGCTCGAAGCAGCTCGCGGCGGTCGCGAGATCGCCGGCGTGGCGGCGCAGTACCGCCTCGGCCGCCGCCGCTGAAGCGGCGAGCGCCTTGGTGCCAAGCGCTTGCGCGAGGCGTTGCAGCTCGTCGCGGGCACGTCCGGCAGCGATCCGATCGCCCTGCGCCGCATGCGCCCGTACGGCCAGCTCCAGCGCTCCGGCGCGCGTCGTCGACTCGCCCGGCCCCAGTTGAGCCAGGAACCGGTCCACCTCGGCCGCGGCTTCTGCCGCCGAGCCCCGTTCGAGCGTCAGCGCCGCCCGCCCCAGCCGAGCGAGCGGTTGCGAGGCCGCCTGCTCGAAGAGGGTCGCGGCCTCGTCGAGCCGGCCCTGACGCAGCCGCAGCTCGCCGAGCCGGGCCAGCGCCTGGACCGCCAGTGGGGGCCGCGCCTGCTCGAAGTCATGCGTCGCGGCGACGAGCTCCGCTTCGGCGTCCGCCCATTTGCCGCGCCAGATCAGGACACCGGCGTATTGCGTGCGGCAGATCGCCGAGAGCGGTCGCAGCCGCCAGCGCCGGCTGAATTCCTGCACGCGGGCGCACCACTGGGCCGCGCGGTCATAGTCGCGCACGCGCTCGCAGGCGAAGATCTGCCAGCAGCACACGACGCCGATGGTGTGCAGCTCCTTCACCTCGCCGGCCGTGGCGGCGGCGGTGGCCTCGTCGAGACAGCGCATCCCTGCCGCCACGTCCCCGGCACTGACCCGCGCCAGACCCTCGAGCGCCAACCCCGTAAACTCGAGGCCCCGGTCTCCGGTCTCGCGGCCCAATGCGGCGGCGCGGACGCCGCCGCCCTGCGCCAGCGCCGGATCGTGCCCGCGGAACAGGGCGGTCTCGGCGTCGCGCAGCAGCAGCCAGCCGAATTCGGCGGTGTGCTCGTAACCTTCGAGAAGCCGGCGCGCGCGCTCGAGCCACCCGGCGGAGACGGCGGTATCGCCGCGGAACGCGAGGTAGTCCCACACGAGCCAGAGCGCCACGCGCGCCGCGCCCTTGGGATCGTCTTGCTCGCGATAGAGACGGTAGGCGCGCTCGCGAGCGTCGAAAGTCATGGCGGCGTCATCGAGCCACCACGACGCCAGGCCGAGGTGCTCCAACGCCTGGGGGGTCTCGCCGGCGGCGAGGCTCGCCTGGAGGATGGTGCGCGCTTCCTCCCAGGCACCTCGCTGGAGGGCCTCGAGGCCGGCGGCGATCGGATCTGCGGTCACAGGTATCTCAGGAATCCTCACCATCAGAGGCGCGGAGGGCAAGCGGATTTGACCCTCGGCGCAGCCCTGTTACGCTTGCAGGCGTGAATCCCCACGCCGCGCACTCCCCTCAGCTGTCTCTGTTCGGGGCTCATGCGCTGCCCCGCCTCTCCAAGTCCCGCTTTGCGGCCGGGGTGCAGTGCCACAAGCTGCTGTGGTGGAAAGCCCACGAGCCGGGCGCCGTGGAGCTCCAGCCGGACAAGGTCCTCCAGGACCGCTTCGATCAGGGTACCCAGGTCGGCGAGCTCGCCCGCGGACGGTTCCCCGGTGGAGTGCTGATCGACCTGCCGCACAACGCGTTCGCGGAGCGCCTGCAGCGGACGCGAGCAACGCTCGACGCCGGCTTTCCCATGATCTTCGAGGCGAGCTTCGTCGCCGACGACACCTTCGTGGCCGTCGACGTGCTCGAGCGGCTCGACCAGGGGTTCCGGTTGATCGAGGTGAAGTCATCCTCCTCACAGAAGGACGAGCACATCCCCGACGCCGCGATTCAGACACACGTGGCCCGGCAGAGCGGGATCGATGTCCGCGCCGTCGAGATCATGCACCTCAACAAGGAATACCGGTTCCCCGACCAGGGCGACCTGTTCATGCGGACCGACGTCACCGAGGCGGTCGCGAAGTTGCTGCCCACCGTTCCGGCGGAAATCGCGGCCCAGCTCGACGTGCTAGTCGGCCCGCTGCCCGAAGTCGCGATCGGCTTGCACTGCTTCGAGCCGCGGGAATGTCCGTTCCTGGCGCGCTGCTGGCCGCAGACGACCGACCACATCATCAAACTGTACAACGTCGGCCCCAAGAAGGCGTGTGACTACATGCTGACGGGGGTCCACACGATCGGCCAGATCCCACCCAAACAGAAGCTCCCCCACGCGGCGAAGCGGCAGATCCGGGCGATGAACGAGAACCGGCTGATCGTCGAACCCCACCTCGCGAGCGCGTTGGAGCCGTTCGCGGGGAACCTCGGTTTTCTCGATTTCGAGACGATCTCCCGGGCGATCCCGGTGTGGCCGGGGATGGCGCCGTGGGAGCAGGCGGCGGCGCAGTTCAGCTATCACGAAGCCCGGGGCGACGGGACGTACCGCCACGTCGGGTACCTGGCCGAGGGCCCGCAGGATGCACGGCCGGCGCTGGCGCAGGCGATGCTCGAGGCCACGGCAGGCGCCGAACGCGTCGTGATGTACACGCCGTTCGAGCGGACCCGCATTCGGTCGATGCAACAGGCGGTGCCGGAGCTCGCCCAGGAGCTGAAGCAGCTGGAGGACAAGCTCATCGATCTGCACCCCGTGATCCGGGACCACGTGTACCACCCCGATTTCCTGGGCAGTTTCAGCCTCAAGTACGTGCTGCACCCGATGGTGCCCGAGCTGACCTACAACGATCTGGTCATCGTGGACGGACTGGTCGCGAGCGTCGAGATCGCCCGGCTGCTGTTCGTGGCGCAGCGCATCCCGTCCGAGGAGCGCGATCGCGTGCGGCAAGACCTGCTGGACTATTGCGAGCGGGACACGTGGGCGATGGTGAAACTGGTGGAGCGTTTACGAGAGCTGGCCGGCCAACCGTAGGGAGCGCGGGCGCGCCACGAGCCACACGCCGATGAAGATCCCCGCGGCGGCGACGAGCATCGTGGCCGACGGTGTTTCCCCGAACATGATGCGGCTCGCCAGGGCCGCCACCAGCGGCTGGGCGTAGACGTAGACCGCCGTGGTCGAGGCGGGGACGCGTGCCAGCGCGAACATGTTGAACAGATAGGCGAGCACGGTCGGGAACACGACGATGTACGCGAGGGCCCACCAGGCGGTGGCGTGACCCGCCGCGGGGATGAGCGGCGTGCCCCGGGCGAAGAGCGGCACGAACGGCAGTGAGAGGACGTACGCCCACCCGATCACCACGAGCGGCGGATAGCGGCCCGCCAGGGGTTTCGAGACCACGAGATAGGCGGAGTAGCAGAGCGCGTTGCCGGCCATCAGCAGGTTGCCGAGCCCGTAGCGGCCCAGGCCGTGGAATCCGTGCTCGAAGAGGAGCGGCAGCGTGCCACCGAGAGCCACGAGCACACCGAGCAACCGGACCGAGCTGAAGGTCTCCTGCCGCACCACGCCGGCGATGACGAAGGTGAACACCGGGATGAGACACATGACGAGGGTCGCGTTGATCGGCGTCGAGTGCGACAACCCCACCAGGAAGAACGCCTGATTGAGCCCGACACCGAGCCAGGCGGCAGCGGCGAGCCGCGGCAGGTCGGTCCGGGCGGGGAGCAACGCCCGGCCATGGCGGAGTGCCGCGAGGGCAAAGAGGATGGCGGCGCCGGCGCCGAGCCGCCACACCGCGACACCCAGGGGCGAGAGTCCACCCGGCAGGAAGATGTAGACGCCGAACACCGGGAAGAGGCCAAACGAGGCCTGGGCGGCGATCAAGGCCACATGCGCCACGGCCAGATGGTCCCGCGGCGCAGCGGATACAGGTGGTGTGGTCATCACGTCGGCCGAGGATAACACTGGCGGGATGCCTTCGGCTTATATTCGGGCTCCATGTCCGAATGCCCGGATTACCTCGCCACTCTCAATCCGGCCCAACGGGCCGCCGCTGACTACGGCACGGCGGGCCTGCCGCGCGAGCTCCCCGGGCCCCTGCTGATCGTGGCCGGTGCGGGCACGGGCAAGACCAACACCCTCGCGCATCGCGTGGCGCATCTCGCCGTCCGCGGCGCCGACCCGCGGCGAATCCTGCTGCTCACCTTCACCCGGCGCGCGGCGGAGATCATGACGCGGCGCGCCGAGCAGATCTCGGGCGCGCAGCGGATCGGGTGGTCGGGCACCTTCCACGCGATCGCCAACCGGCTGCTGCGCCAGCATGCGGCGTCGGTCCGGCTCGATCCCTCGTTCACCGTGCTCGACCGGACCGACTCCGCCGATCTCCTGAACCTCGTCCGCAACGAGCTGGGGCTCTCCAAGCAAACGACCCGGTTCCCGAAGAAGGACACGTGCCTCGCCATCTACTCGCACGCGGTGAACGCGGGGCATCCGGTGGAGCAGACGCTCGAACACTCCTTCCCCGCCTACGCGAGCTGGGCGGAAGAGCTGAAGGGGCTGTTCCGCGCCTACGTGGACGCGAAGCAGCGGCGCCATCTGCTCGACTACGATGATCTGCTGCTCTACTGGTTCCACCTGATGCAGGACGGTGCGACGGCGGAGGGCGTCCGGCGCCGCTTCGATCACGTCCTGGTCGATGAATATCAGGATACCAACGCACTCCAGGCCGGCATCCTCCTGGGCCTCAAACCGGACGGCCGCGGGCTCACCGTCGTGGGCGACGATGCGCAGTCGATCTATTCGTTTCGCGCAGCCACAGTGCGGAACATCCTCGACTTCCCCACGCGGTTCGATCCTCCGGCGCGGGTCATCACGCTGGAGCAGAACTACCGCTCGACCCAGCCGATCCTCGACGCCGCGAACGCGGTGATCGCGCTGGCTCCGGAGGGTTTCGCCAAACGGCTGTTCTCGATGAGGTCCTCGGAGCAGCGACCCGTCATCGTGACCGCGGCCGACGAGCAGGCGCAAGCCGACTACGTGGTGGAGAAAGTGCTCGAGCATCGCGAAGCGGGAATCGACCTGCGCAAGCAGGCGGTCCTGATGCGCACCGCGCACCATTCCGACATGCTCGAAGTGGAGCTGGGCCGGCGCAACATTCCGTTCGTGAAGTACGGCGGGCTCAAGTTCCTCGAGGCCGCGCACGTGAAGGACATGCTGTGCGTGCTGCGGTGGGCCGAGAACCCGCGGGACGCGGTGGCGGCATTCCGGGTGTTGCAGCTGCTCCCGGGCGTCGGTCCGGGTCACGCCAGGCGGCTCCAGGACCAGATCGAAGCCGCCGGCTGCGATCTCACGGTATTGCCGTCGCTCGACGTGCCGGCGGCCACTAAGGCCGACTGGCCGGCGTTCGGCGTCCTCATGTCTGCGCTGCACCAAGCGAAGGAATGGCACGGCCAGCTCGGGATGGTGCGGCGCTGGTACGAGCCCCACCTGCAGCGCCTGTACGACGCCGCGCAGGTGCGGTCTGCCGACCTGGAGCAGCTCGAACAGCTCGCGGCGCTGCATCCCACACGGGAGAGCTTCCTGAGCGATCTCACCCTCGATCCGCCGGACGGCATGGGCGATGAAGCGGGGCAGCCCCATCTCGACGAGGACTACCTGATCCTTTCGACGATCCACTCCGCTAAGGGGCTCGAGTGGGAGGCGGTGTACGTGCTGAACGCGGTGGACGGCTGTATCCCGTCGGACATGGCGACCGGGACGCCGCAGGAGATCGAAGAGGAGCGGCGCCTGTTGTATGTCGCGATGACCAGGGCGCGCGACTTCCTGTACCTGCTGCAGCCGCACCGGTTCTACACGCGGGGGCGCCCCGACGGGGACCATCACGTGCACGCGCCCAGGACCCGATTCATCCCGGGGATGCTGTCGGCGCTGTTCGAGCGACAGGCGCGAAGCGGGCAGCGGGCGGGCGTCGCATTCGACGGCCAGACCACGGTGGGGTTGGACGTACAGGCGAGGCTCAGGGAGATGTGGCGGTAGCGCACGGCGACCCGCCCGGCGCGTTCCTCACGCGCGCCGAGCGGCTCCCGCCACCGCGGCGAGGTCCTGCAACAACAACGACCAGTGTTCGGGACGGAGCCGCGTCCGCAGCCGTCCCTGGGCCCGTTCCCACAAGGGACGCGCACGGGCGAACCGCCGCCGGCCCGCGGGCGTCAGCGTCCAACGGACCTCGCGGCGGTCGGCACCCCGGGTGGCGTGGATCCACCCCGACCGCGCCAGCGGGCGCAGCGTGCGGCTGAGGGTCGTGGCGTCCAGCGCCAAGAGCTCTCCCAAGGCCGCCTGCGGACTCGGTCCCATCCGTTGCAGCGCTTGCAGCAGCGTGAACTGCGTGACGCGGATTCCCGTGCCTTGAAGCTCGGCTTCATAGAGCTGCGTCACCGCGCGCGCCGCGCGCCGGATGCTGGCGCAGGCGCACGCGAGGGTGGGCAGCGCGTCAGCGGCCATTGCCGGCGCGAGCGGCGGCACGCAGCCGCAGGAAAATGATCACGTGATTCGCCACGAAGATCGGCACCAGGAACGTCGGGACGACCACGAGCGGGAACGACAGCACCGGCGCGATGCCCGGCACCCCACCCCGTAGCGTCACCGCCGTCGCCGTCGCGACCGCCACGACGAGATCGAGGACGCCGAACGCATTCCAAGCATGGATGATGCCCCGGTGCAGCCGAGTGCGGGCGTCACCCGCGGCGAAGAGAATGAGCGCGACGATGGCCACGGCGATGTCTCCCCAGCCGGCGCGGGCCGCGAATACGGGGTCCAGCCGCCCGCGGGCGGCGAGCACCAGGAACGTGATCCCGATGAAGCGGATCCCATTGATACCGACGAGCACACGCAGCGGGAGCGCGTCGACCCACGCGCGCAGTGCGGGGACACTGAGCACCGCGCCGAGCGTGGCGCCAAGGAGGGTGAAAATGATCAGCTGGGGTCCCGGAAACGGGAGCCGGACGAGCACGCCCGTGGCCCCCGCCAGGACGGCCAGTCCGAGCCAGACGGTCGCGACGAGGAGGGCGCCCCTGGGAGGGCGTACGGGGGTGATGGTCGAGGTGGTCATGGTCGGTCCTCCGGCAAAAGGTGGCCCAATACGATATGTGTATATACAACCATTGTCCCGCGGGCAAGGTTCCCGCCCTCTCCGGGCCCGGAAACAGGGAGGTCTTGCGCTCCGGGCCCAAAGGCTCGTACATGTGTACCCATCGAGACCAGGGGATAGCCCGTGCAGCACATCCAGCTCGGCGCGATCGACTACGCGATCCTGATCGTCTATTTCGTCTTCGTACTCGGCATCGGCTGGGTACTGCGCCGATCGGTCCGAAGCAGCGAGGACTTCTTCCTTTCGGGACGCTCGATCCCGGCCTGGATCGCGGGGCTCGCCTTCATTTCGGCAAACCTGGGCGCACAGGAAGTGATCGGGATGGGCGCTTCGGGCGCCAAGTACGGGATGATGACAAGCCACTTCTACTGGCTCGGCGCGATCCCCGCCATGGTGTTCGTCGGCGTCTTCATGATGCCGTTCTACTACGGCTCACGCGCCCGCTCCGTGCCGGAGTATCTGAAACTCCGCTTCGACGAAAAGACCCGGGGGTTCAACGCGGCCACCTTCGCCGTAATGACCGTGTTCTCCTCGGGCATCTCCATGTACGCACTCGCCAAGCTGCTCGAGCTGCTGCTCGGCTGGAGCTTCCACACGAGCGTGGTGCTGTCGGCCGTGATCGTTTTGGCCTACATCTTTCTGGGCGGCCTGACATCCGCCATCTACAACGAGGTGCTGCAGTTCTTTCTCATCGTCCTGGGCTTCCTGCCGCTGGTGCTCCTCGGGCTCAAGGACGTGGGCGGCTGGTCGGGGCTCACGACGAAGCTCGAGACCGTCGCGACAAACGCCGGGTTCGCCCCGGGCGCCTGGTCCGACTCGTGGCGCCACTTGAATGCGGCGAGCGCCAACCCGATGGGCGTGGAGTGGTTCGGCCTGGCGATGGGATTGGGGTTCGTGCTGTCGTTCGGGTACTGGTGCACCGACTTCCTGGTCGTCCAGCGGGCCATGGCCGCCGACTCGATGACGGCCGCACGCCGCACGCCGCTGCTCGCGGCGTTTCCGAAGATGCTGTTCCCTGCCCTCGTGATCCTGCCGGGGATGATCGCCATCGCCCTGCACGTGACCCGCGGGGGTTTGCTCCCGATCGGCAGCGACGGTACGCCGAACTACAACCTCGCGGTGCCCGTCATGCTGGCGCATTACCTGCCGTCGGGCCTGCTGGGCCTCGGCCTCACCGCCCTCATGGCGTCGTTCATGTCCGGCATGGCCGGGAACGTCACCGCGTTCAACACCGTGTGGACCTACGACATCTACCAGTCCTACATCCGGCCGGGCCAGTCGGACAAGCACTACCTGCGGATGGGTCACGCCGCCACGGTGTTCGGGATCCTGCTCAGTGTGGCCGCGGCGTACGCTACGACGCGGTTCAACAACAT
>JBGPHP010000065.1:0-14900 GCA_041484445.1 Gemmatimonadota bacterium | reverse complement strand
CGTCACCACGTTTTCGGTCATCACCGGCGTGGCGTGCTGGCTCGCGCAGGACGGCTCCTTGCTCATGTCGATGGGCCGCATCTTCGGCGGGGTGCCGGTGAACGTGATCGTCCCGCTGATCGTGCCCGCGGCCGCCGGACGCGCCGCCGGGGCGTCGGTCGCGGCGGTCGCCAGACCGACCAGCGCGAGCGCTCCGATGGTCGGGGTCAGCAATCGGTTCATTGGGTGCCTCCTTCGGGGCCGATCGGCTTGAGCTCGCCCCGGTGCGTCCGCATCCAGGTCTGCCAGGTCATCGCCTCCGGCGAGGCGACGGGCTGCATGGTGCGAAGGAAGTGCACCAGATCCCACGCTTCGCTCGGCTGGAGGTTGTCGATGAATGAGGGCATCGGCGTGCCGTCCAGGCCGGTCATGAAGATGCGATACAGGTCCTGGTTGGTGCTGCCGCACTTGAAGCGAGAGCCGGTCGAGAAGTTGTACGGCCGGATTGGGTTGTCCTTGCTGTCGGTGAGGGTGGACGCCGAGGGCCCGTCGCCGTGGCCCGCCGGCCCGTGGCACTTCCAGCATTCCAGCCGCTGGAACACCTCGCGGCCGTGCAGGATGCTTTCGATCGTGGCTGGCGTCTCGGCCGGAATCGTGATCGGTTGCGGCGCGGGCGCTCCCGCCCAGCGCGGCGAAAACGTCTTGAGGTAGGACACCAGGTCCACACGGTTCTGCGGCGTGAGCGCGATCCACGGCGGCATGTTCGTGGTCACGAATCCGCGCTCTACCGAATTGTAGAGATCTTGATCGGTCGGCAGCGAGCCGGACGGCGTGGAGCGGCATTTGAACGTCGCCGCCGTGAAATCCCGCGGCCTGGGATCGACCCACATGGCGTTCTCGCCCTGGGCGTCGCCGTCATCGCCGTGACAGCCGGCGCAGTAGCGGACATACAAGGGCTTCCCGGTCGAGGCGTGGCCGGTCAGACCGGCGACGTGCGTGTCCTGGGCTGAGGCCGGGGTCGCGCCGCCGAGCAGGAGCATGGCGCCACACGCCGACACGAGCGACATCCATCGCGTTTGCGGTTTCATTTGTGGGCTCCTCTCAGAAGGCGAAGTCGAAGCCGAGCATCAGGCTCCGACTCCAGACGGACGTCGCGGGCGTCACCGGATCCACGCCGGAGCCGTCCCCGCTCAAGGGCACGGTCCCGATGGTCTTCGTCATCGCGAACTCACCGTGGATGGCCAGCCCGTCGCGACTGAACATGAACGGATAGGCCCGGAAGCCGAGCACGATAGCGTCGGCGTTGCTCAGCGTCTTGGGGATGGCGGCGTCGCCCTGCTTGGACATCCGCACGAGCTCGTAGCGCCCCTGGACCATCAGACGGGGCGTCGCGACGTAATGGGCCTCGAGCAGCGCCGAGTTCCACGTCGGCTTGTCAGCGCCGGGCCCCAGGGCGGCGTCGTCGGACGCATGCGCCACCAGGGGGATAAGCTCGAGATTTCCCAGCCACACCTGTGCCGTCGCACCCACCCGGATGAACGACTTGTTGGCCGAGCCGGTGCCGGGAATCGGGGCGCCGCCGCTGGTCTCGAAGGCGGTCGGCCGGTGCCCGAGATAGCCGAAGACGCCGACCCGCGTCGGGCCCAGGCCGCTCCCCATCGCCCACGCCTGGCTCAACGTGAACATGGCGTCCATGCTCTTGCCGCCCGGCAGGCCCGCTTCGCCGTCGTCGGTCGTCAGCAGCGACACGCTGTAGCGGGTGTAGCTGTTGAGCGAGTGGCCCGAGAACTCGGCCCCGATCTGGTTATCCCCCATGCCGAAGTTGTTCGCGCTCCCGGGGGGCAGAAAGTGGTAGGCGTAGAGAAACCCGCCGTTGGCCGAGAGCCAGGTGAAGCGCTTCTCGGACAGGAGATTGTCCAGCTCGAACTTGCCGACTTTCAGGTTGGCCCACGACGACTTGCCCAGGTTGTCGAAGCGGACGAACGCCGCCTCGAGCCCCGTGGTGCCGTCCGCGTCCAGCGTCGGCACGAGCCCGAACGTGATGTTCTCGTGCAGCGTCCCGAGCATCAGGAAATCGACGCCGGAGAGGTCGAACCCGGCCTGGGTGATCGTCTTCCCGCCCGGTGCCGCGTCGGTGATCTGGTTCGTGGTGTTCTCGAGGTGCCACTGGGGGGTGGTCCGCATCGCGATCGGCCAGTAGCCGTTGCTCTGCCAGATCGGTGAGTCGCGGTCGTTGCCCAGCTGATAGCCGTTGTCCTTGAACCGTTGGCCGAAAGCGTTCAGCTCGGGCCAGACGGTGTGGCAGGCCGAGCAGCGCAGGCCGTACTTGCGGGCGAACGCCGGAATCGCCGTGGTAGTACGCAGCGCTCCGGCGACCGACCGCGTGTAGGCCGCATACGCGGCCGCCATCTCGGCAGTACGGAATTCGGACCGTCTGCCGGTGGTGAGCGCCGCCGATCCGCTCCCTGGGGCCACGCCCACGGTACAGAGCAGGATGGCAACGAACACAGCACCCTTCGTGAGCCGCTCGATCATACCGCCTCCTGTGTAGTGCGGTACGCAGGTGGGAAGAGAAACGCTGTACGGCTGGGGGGGAGGTCGGGCAGCGATCGGGCACACGCACGCACCGAGGGCGCGTGCGTCACCCACCGCGGATAGTCGGGATCGGCGTCCTTCGAAGCTCGACTACGCATGACGGCGAGACCTTTCGGAAGTGTTCAAGGTCACTTATCGCGTTGCCCGCCGCTTGTCAAGCCGCGTCAGCGGTCCGACCGACTGGCCCCGGGCAGAGCAGGCGATCAGATGCGTCAGTCGCTTGAGCCGGGTTTCCTCCTGCTTGGCGCTGACCACCCAGAACGCCGCCGTGCGTTGATACCACGGGGCCTGAGCGCGGTAGTACACCCAGGCTTTGGCCTTCGCCCGCACCAGCTTCTCGAAGCGCGGTGGGAGCTTGATATGCCGCCGCTGCTCGTAGGAATAGAGCCCCGCCTTCTTCCGGTCGCGCGTCAGAAACGTCTTCAGGCCGGCGGGCCACATGCGGCCATCGGCGATCAGGGCCCGGACCCGCTTGAGGTTGACGGCGCTCCAGGTGCTCCCGGCCTTTCGCGGCGTGAAGCGGATGGTGTAGCGCTCGTCGTCGACGCGGCGACGGACCCCGTCGATCCAGCCGAAACAGAGCGCCTCGTCCACCGACTGCGGCCAGGTGAGACTGGGCCGGGCGGTGTGCCGCTTGTGGAATCCCACGAGCAGCTCCCGCGCCCTCGCGTGATGCCGCTCGAGCCAGGTGCGAAACGCCTCCGGACCGTTGAAGAAACGGGCCCTGTTAGAGGTACGCGTGCTCGCCATGCAGGGTCTCGTCCAGGCCGAGCTTTTCGTCCGCCGCGCTCACTTTCACCGGCGTGATCCGGTCGATCACCGCGAGCATCGCATAGGTGAAGGCGAAGGCGTAGAGGGCGGCGCCCAGCACCGCGCCCGTCTCCTTGAAGAAGAACGCGGCGCCGCCATGCAACAGGCCGTCGGCTCCTCCATCGGGATTGACGGCCCGGTAGGCCAGGAGGCCAAGGGTCACTACCCCGATCACGCCGCCCACGCCGTGCACGCCCCAGACATCCAGCGCATCGTCCCACTTCAAGTGGTTTTTGAGCCAGATCGCGTAGTAGCAGATGACGCTGGCCACGATCCCGATGAGAATTGCCGTTCCGGTGGTTACGTATCCGGCGGCGGGCGTCACCGCGGCGAGCCCGGCGATCGAGCCGGTGAGCAACCCCACAAACTTGGGTTTCTTCTCGATGATCCAGGCGAGGGTGAGCCAGGTGATGGCGGCGAATGACGCCGCCACGTCAGTGTTGAGAAATGCCAATGACGTGACCGGGTCGACTTTGAGCTCGCTCCCGGCATTGAAGCCGTACCACCCGAACCAGAGCAATCCCGTGCCGAGGGCCACGAGGGGGATGCTGTGCGACCCGGCATCCTGCACGCGCCGTTTGCCGACGTAGAACACCGCCGCCAGGGCCGCGAATCCGGCCGTACAATGCACCACGATGCCCCCGGCGAAATCGAGCACGCCGCTCTTCTGGAGGATGCCGCCACCCCACACCATGTGCGCGATGGGGCAGTAGACCAGGAGCAGCCAGGCGACCAGGAACATCAGATAGGCCTTGAACGTGACCCGGTTCGCGAACGCCCCGGTAATCAGGGCGGGCGTGATCTGGGCGAACATCATCTGGTAGGCCACGAACACGATGAGCGGGAGCGTCGGAGACCCGGGGAACGGTGTGGTCGGGTCGATATGTCGGAAGAAGGCCATGTGGAAATTGCCGATGATGCCCAGGATGTCGGGATTGGCGGCGTCCCGATAGCTGCCGCTGAACGCCATCGAGAAGCCGCACACCACCCAGAGCACCGTGGTGACACCCATCGAGACGAAACTCTGAATCATGATCGTGAGCACGTTCTTGCGTCCCACGAGGCCGCCGTAAAAGAAGGCGAGCCCGGGCGTCATCAGCATGACGAGGCTGGTCGAGACGAGCATGAAACCGATGTTGCCTGTATCCCAGCGCATGCCTGGACCTCGTGGTTCCGGGGGAGGGAGCTAAGGTGCGGCGCGCGGCGGGCGGCGACAAGCGCGGCGATCCGCCGTTGGGGGCGTCAGGGGGCTTCGCGTGTGAGAGCCTGCGCCGCGCCGCACCGGATGGCGGCCTGCACCAGCGGTGTCCATCCGAGCAGCACGCCGCGTGCGCCCAGCGCCTGGCGGGCCCACGCATAGAGATCGAAGCGGTCGATGTGGCGCGCGATGAGTCCGTCGCGCAGGGTGAAGGTAGCGTCGATCACGTTGTGTACCGACCGACCCGTGGCGGAGTAGGTGTACCAGGCCTCCCAGTGGGCCGATCCCCGCTCACCGGCGACCACCACGTCCCGAAAGGTGATGCGTAGGTCGGTGGCGCGCCGGCACAGCATGCGCCACATCGCGGCCACCGCGGGCCCCGAGAGGTCGAGGAAGACCGGATCGGAGAAGTGGGCGTCGGGCGTGTAGCACCGCGCCATCGCCTCGTGATCGCGGGCGGCGAAGGCCGTGTAGAGGCTCGTGATGTTCTCCGCCGGGAGCGTCACAGCGGACGTCCCATCCGGACCACCGGGAGGCCGACGCCGTCGGGAAGGGTCGTCGTCAGCCGCTCGATCTCGGTGAAGCCGAGGGCCCGGTACAACGGCTCTCCGGGGAGGGTGGCCATCAGCTCGAGGGAACGAAACCCGGCGGCCTGCGCGTCTCGAGCGCAGCGCTCGAACAGCCGGCGCGCAAGTCCGCGCCGCGCCCACGCCGGGTGCACGAAGAAGGCTCGGATGCGGGCCGCTTGTGTCGCCGGGTCGAGCAGGGGATCGGCCGCGTCTTTCATCTGATCGCCG
Organism: Gemmatimonadota bacterium; assembly: GCA_041484445.1. Lineage (GTDB taxonomy): Bacteria > Gemmatimonadota > Gemmatimonadetes > Gemmatimonadales > GWC2-71-9 > DASTHG01. Next base: position 9,521 of record JBGPHP010000065.1, on the reverse strand, counting down.
CCGTACAGGGTGGCACGGCGGCTCCATCCTCCAGCCGCCATGAGCGATTCGTCGGCCGCGGGCATCACGTAGTAGGTCCCATCGGCGATGAGCAGTGTGTCGGCGCCGAACACGTAGCGCAGCGCGCTGTCGATCTGGGCCGCGGAGTAGAACCCTTCACTCAACGCGCGGACGGACTGCTCGATGAGCCGCTGCAGGGCGGGGACATCAGCGTCCGTCGCGAGCCGCATCAGTTGGCCTTGAGCACGTCCTCGACGAAGCTCAGGGTCTTGGTCTCGACCCATTGGGCCGAGACCGCGTCCACGCCGATGGTCCCGGTACGGTCGCCCGAGACCGGGGTGACCCGGCCCTTGGCGGGCGACAGCTTGACGTCACGGTGCACCAGGATGCCGCGGCGCGGATCGTACTTGAACATCAGAGCCGAGGCGAGCACCGATTCGGGGCTCCGCGCGGCGTGGATTCTGGGGGTGAGCGACAGGGCGACGCTGGGATACGCGTCGTCGAGGTCGCTGTGGTCGCGGGTGGTGGCGTCGTGGCCGGCCTGCTGCAGCTCGACCGCGAACTCCTCCAGCACCGGCCGCACCACCGTCCGGAGACAGTCGGCGCAGGCACGTCGTTTCCGTTCCGCGACCCCGTCCCCGGTCTTGAGGACGGGCTTGCCACTCGCCTGGCGCTCGGCAAACGTGGTGAGCTGGAGGCGCAGTTTCTCGGTGGTTTCCGGAGTCATGCGGCAATGGCCTGTGATACGATTCGGGAATTATGTCGAGGCGGGCGGCGCAGCGGAAGGCGCGGCGGGGCCGCATCTCAGAGATACCGCAGCCACCACTCCCGGCGGCGAGCCTTGAGGTCGGCGAACCAGCGGCACGCGACGTACAACATGGCCACCGCCACCGCCCACACCCCGTAGAGCAGCGGCAGACTCCACGTGTATCCCGCGGGGGGCGGTGGGTTGCCCATCGGGTGGTTGGTGAAGAGCCACGGGTCCACGGCCCCCTGGCGCAGCGCCGACACGACGAGCGCGAGGGCGTGAATCAGGGGGATGTGCAGGACGTAGAAGAAAAACGGGACCCGACCGAACACGGTGAGCCACCGGGCGAGTGCGCCGCGAGCCCCTTCGAGCACCGGGATCAGGGCGATCGTCGGACCGAGCGTCATCAGCAGGAAGTCGAGCGAGGCCGGGTACTTGTTCGCGCTCAGGAACGCGAGCAGCGCCGGCATCGGCGGCCGTTCTCCGGCCGGGTGCGTCAGCGCGGTCCACGGCACCGGGTCCCCGTACAGGTTGAACCCCCGCAGCACCAGGAACAACGCCGTGGCGGAAAGGCCGATCGTGAGACACAGCCGCCGTCGGCGTTCGGGTGCCGCGGTCAGAATCGAGCCGAACGCATAGCCCGCCGCCATGACGCCGATCCAGGGGACGATCGAATACAGCACGATGAGCCGCGGACCCTCGGTCCCGAGCGCGATCGGGCCCGCGAAGAATCCGACGTACAGAATCTTCCACAGGCCGGCGAGGCTGTTCTCGCCCAGCGCCGGGATGATTCGAGGCAGATATGGGTCCACGAGATTATGGCCCGCGATGATCGCGAGCCCGATGGCCCCGACCGCAGGAATGGGGAGCCGCACCAGGACCGCCAGCAGGATCATGCACCAGCCGATCGCCCAGATCACGCCGGCCATGAGATAGTGGGCGAAGTCGAAATTGAAGGTCCAGGCGACGCGGATCACGGTCAGCTCGAGCAGCACGAGCCAGGCGCCGCGCGTGACGAGATAGCGGGAGAGATCGCTGTGCCGGCGGCCGTAAAAGAAGGCGCTCGTGCCGGCGAGGAACAGGAAGGCGGGGGCGCAGAAGTGCGTCACCCACCGCGTGAAAAAGATCCCGGCGGTCGGGCCTCCGGGCGGCAACCCCGAATAGACGCGCACGTGATCGATCGCCATCAGCACCATCACGGCGCCCCGGAGGATGTCGATGGACTCGAGGCGCGTGGTCGCGGGTGGGGTCGTGCTCACGGCGCCCACGATAGGGCGGTCGCCGGCCCGCCGTCAACGCGGCTGGGACGGACGGCGGCGTCCGTGCCGCGAGCGGCGGCTGGCGCTCGGCGGACGGCGAGCGGCGTGACGGCTACAGCAACGCTTTGACCTGCGCCAGGCGACGCCGGCTCACGGGGACGCGAGTGCCGTCGCGCAGCACGACCGACACCTCGGCCCCGGCGGACCCGCCGAGCCGCAGCTCGCGCACCTGGTCCAGCCGCACGATCGCGGACCGATGGACCCGGATGAAGTGCGCGGGGTCGAGCCGCGCCTCGAGGGTTGCGAGCGACTCGCGCACCCGGTACGCCTTGCCGCCGGCGTGCACGACGGATTGGTAGTCCCGGGCCGCGATCCACTCGACTTCGGCCGCGTCGATCAGCAGCTCGCCCGTTTCCGTGGGGACCGCGATGCGGCCGCCGGCACGCGGGCCCCCGGGTGCGCTGGGCAGGCGTCCGGGGACAGGCGACCCGCCGCCCGCGTCGGCGAGCAGCGCGCTGAGGCGCGTCGCCAGCGCCACGGCATCGGCGATCCGCATCCGTTCCCGTACCCGGGCGATCGTCGCTCGGAAGCGCGCTTCGATGAGCGGCTTGACGAGGTAGTCCAACGCCTGGGCTTCGAACGCCCGCACGGCGAACTCGTCGTGCGCGGTGACGAACACGACCGCCGGCATGCGCTCGACCCCGTGCGTCCGGATCACCCCCATGCCGTCGAGCCCCGGCATTTGGACGTCGAGGAAGACGAGATCCGGCGTGAGCGTCGCGAGGGCGCGCAACGCCTCGCGGCCGTCGCGGCACTCCCCGACTACGACGATGTCGGGGTAGGGCGTCAGCAGCTGGCGGACGCCGCGGCGCGCCAGCGGCTCATCGTCCACGATCAGCGCCCGGATGTCAGGCATGGGACGGTTCCGCTTCGGCCGGCAGGTCCCGGTAGGGGAGCCGCACCTCGGCCACCGCGCCCCCCTGCGGGGTGGCGGCCAGGGTGAGACGCGCGCGGGCGCCGTACAGCGTGGCGAGGCGCTCGCGGGTGTTGGTCAGTCCCACGCCTTCCCGCGGCTCCGGTGCGACGGCGTCCGGGCCCGGTCCGTCGTCGGTGACGGTGAGGACCAGCTCGTCGCCCTCCCGGCGGGCTTCGATCTTCAGCAGCGTGGCCGTCATTCGCTTGGCGAGTCCATGGCGCACGGCGTTTTCGACCAGCGGCTGCAGCAAAAACTCCGGGGTCGCCGCCCGCTCGAGACCGGGCGCGACGGCGATCACCGGCCGCAGACGATCGGAAAAGCGGATCTGCTCGATCGACAGATACTGGCGCACGAACTCCAGCTCCTCGGCCAGCGGCACTTCTTGCGGGCGGCCGGCGCGCATCACCCGGCGGAGCATCTCGCCCAGCTGCTCGAGCATGCGGGTGGCGGTCGCCGTGTCCCGGTCGCGCACGATGACGGTGATCGCGTTCAGGCTGTTGAAGAGAAAGTGCGGCTGCAGCTGCATGCGCAGGGCGCCGAGCCGCGCTGCGGCGAGCTGCGCCGAGAGTTTGGCGGCCTGGGTCTCGCGCGTCCGTGCTTCCAGGAAGAAGAACGCGGCATGCTCCACGCCAAGCACCGCGAAGTACACGGCGACGCCGAACGGCAGGCTCGTGAAGAACCAGCTGACCACACTCGCCGGCGTCGGCTGGGCCTGCAGCGGGAACAGCGCCCAGCGCAGCAGGGTCCCCAGGCCCGCCCACGCGCCGCACAAGAGGATGGACGCCAGGAAGTGCACGGGAACGCGTCGGGCCAGGTGGCCCCGGACCAGAGGGACCCGCCGCGCGATCATGAAGACGAATGGCGTGAGCAGCGCGTAGATGAGCCAGTCGCCGCCTTCCCACACCACCCAGCGCCAGGAGAAATCCTGCCACTTCCCGAGCCGTGCCTGCATGTACGTCTCGAAGCCTGCCAGGATCGCCGGCCCCAGCCAGGCGGCCGACACGAACACCCAGACGGGTGGGGTGCGGCGGGGGGGCGGCGGGTGCGGCGCGCGGACGGGAGGAGGGGACGTCATCGAAAGCAAACATACGAACCCGGGATGGGAACTGGACAGGCGCGCACCGCCGGGGCAGAATAAACGTCTAACCCGAATCGGAGACTGTCATGAAGCTCGACGCTCGTGCCGTGGCCCTGGTCCTGACCGCTGTACCCGCGCTGCTGGCGGCGCAGGGTGTGGCGAGTCCGGTCGCGGACGCGTTTCGCACCTACGAACAGCGCTCGGCCACCAAGCTGGTCGCAGCAGCCGAGACGATGCCGCCCGACAAGTACGGGTACAAGCCCACCCCGGCGCAGATGAGCGTGGCCGACATCGTCCTGCACTTGGCCGAGGGCAACGACTACTTCTGCTCGGCGCTCACCGGGTCGACCGCGCCCAAGCGGGATTCGCTCGCCGCCACCGCGGCGAAGGACAAGCTGGTGGCCCGCCTGCGGGAGACGTTCGACTACTGCGGGACGGCCCTCGCGAAGCTGGACGACTCGGCGCTGGCGGAGGAGCTGCCGTTCTTCGGCAGCAAGGTCTCGCGGGCGTCGATGATCCTGATCGCGACGGGGGACTGGGAGGATCACTACAGCCAGATGGCGAACTACCTGCGGCTCAACGGTCTGTTGCCGCCGACGGCTCGACAGCAAGGGCAGTAAGTCGCGTCACCGCGCCGGTGGGACCGCGCGCGTGCACGGCGAGTCCCACCGGCGGCTCAGCTCCGCACTCTCCAGGCGCCACTCGCGATCAAACCGCCGACGAGCAGGACGGCGATGAGACCGTGGCTCGCGAAGATCTCGAGCGCGCGCCCATGTGATCCCTGCAGGTGAACGAGGGTGGCGCCGCCGAGGTACACCGTCCAGGCGACGACCGGAGCCACGAGAAACGTGCCGCGGTAGCGCAGGGCCAGCAGGGAGAGCAGCGACATTCCGAGGTAGGCCCATCCGAAGAAGTCGAGCAGCGGTCGCGCGGCGCTGAAGCCAAAGCCTGAAGCCGCGTGCTCCGGGCTTACCAGTACCCAGATGCTCACCGCCAGCATCGGTATGCCGCAGTAACCCACGAGCACGTAGAGCAGGACGATCTCCGCGACACGCCCGACCGTGCGCTGCTGCAGCACGGCGGCGTGGACGGTCGCGCCGAGCAGCAGCAGCGCCAGGAGATAGACGAAGTGGACGTGCACGGGGCCTCGCCGTTGCTGGACGGTAATCCGGAAATGGACTAGCGTCCGGTACAGACTAGGCCGTCGGACGCGCCCGTCAACCAGCACGGGCCGCGGATGTGTCTCGAATTGGACGCGGAGCCCGCACTTGTCCAGGAACGCAGCGCCAGCAACCCGGTCGCCACACCTCGATCGGCGCGTGCAGCGGACGCGCCGTCGTCTGAAGGAGGCGCTCCTGCAATTGATCGAGGAGCGCAGCTACGACGGCATCACGATCGAGGACATCACCGAAAAGGCCGATGTCGGACGATCGACCTTCTATTCTCACTTCACTTCGAAAGAGGAGTTGTTGTTCGACGGCTTCGCGGTCGCGCTGCGGACTTTGGCCGCCCAAGAGCCGGCCGACCGTGCCGCGGGCTTCCGCTTCAGTCTGCCGTTGCTGCGGCACATCGGCTCCCAGAAGCGCTTCGCCTTGGCAACGCTGGGTGGGACGGCGAACTCCGTCGTCCAACGCACCATCACGACGATCCTGACGGATGTGGTGCGGGCGGAGCTCGAGCGGATGTCCCCGTCGCGCGAGCCCACCCGCGAGGCCGAAGTGTCGGGCGTCGTTGGGGCGTTCCGCGGTCTCGTCACCTGGTGGCTCACCAGCGGCAATCGGTTGAGCGCCGAAGCGCTCGATCGCGTGTTCCAGCGCTGGTCGCGGACCGTCGCGTCATGACCCAACATCAGGTACGGTGAACGGCGTGGGGCGGGATGCCGAGCGGATCGTCCGGGCGATCCAGTCGCGCACTCGAACCGCCAGCGTCGCCTAGGCCTGGAGATCGCTCGACTCTCTCACCCCGCCGCACCGAACAGCGCCCCTGCGCCGGCGGTCAGCGCCATCGCAAGCACACCCCAGAAGGTCACGCGCAGCGTGGCCTTGCCGACCGGCGCGCCGCCGACGCGGGCGGCGAGACCGCCCAGGACCGCGAGGGACACGAGGGACGCGCCGCCGACCACCGGGAGTGTGCCGCTGCGCGGGGCGAGGACCGCGGTGATCAGCGGGAGGAATGCGCCGACCGAAAACGTCGCGGCGGACGCCAGCGCCGCCTGAATCGGCCGCGCCCGGTGCATCTCCACGATGCCAAGCTCGTCGCGCGCGTGTGCCCCGAGCGCGTCGTGCGCCATGAGCTGGTCCGCCACCTGCTCGGCGAGCGGCCGGGACAGGCCGCGGGCCACGTAGATCGCGGTCAGCTCCGCGCGCTCGGAGGCCGGGGCGGTATCGAGTTCGTGTCGTTCCCGGACGAGGTCGGCGCGCTCGGTGTCGGCCTGCGAGCTGACGGACACGAACTCGCCTGCCGCCATCGACATGGCGCCCGCGACGAGCCCGGCGACGCCGGCCACCAATATCTGGTGTGGAGCGGCGTGGGCCGCGGCGACCCCGATGATCAGACTCGCCGTCGAGACGATGCCGTCGTTGGCGCCCAGCACGGCGGCGCGCAGCCACCCGATGCGCTCGGAGCGGTGACGCTCGTGGTGTCTAGGCGGCGTGGCGCAGCGCCCGCGGGCGGTGTTTGGGCGGCAGCGTGTCCAGGAACGCCTGCGCGGCGTGGAGGGCGCGTCGCTTGCCGCCGAAGGTCAGATCCGCGAAGAACCGCGTGTGCCGTGGGACGTACGCGCCGTCCCGCCGCCGGTAAAAACCGGCGCGGACGAACCAGCCGTAGGTGCGAGTGGAGGGCTGATCGATCCGGCTGATGCCGGGTCGCCGCACCGGGCGACGCTTGGTGCGTTTCATGACAGGCTCTACCGTTGGAGGATGGCGCAAGAAAATGCGGTGTCAGACGGCGACTGACAAGGACTACCCCTCGCGCAGCGCCAGCACGGGATCCACCCGGGTCGCCCGCCGCGCCGGCACCAGCCCGGCGACCACCGCGACCAGCAGGAGCAGCGCCGCCACTGTGCAGAAGGTGAGCGGGTCCGTGGGACTGGTGTCGAACAGGAAGGTGGATAGCACCCGCGTTACGGCGAGGGCCCCGCCGGCTCCCAAAGCGACGCCGAGTCCCGCGAGCAGCAGGGTCCGGGCGAGGATCATCCGAACCACGCGACCGGTGGCCGCGCCGAGCGCCATGCGGATGCCGATCTCGTGGGTGCGCTCGACCACGGCGTAGGCAAGCAGGCCGTAGATGCCGACCGCGGCGAGCACCAGGGCGAGCAGCGAAAAGGTGGCCAGAAGGCGCGCCTGGAACAGCGGCGCGAGCCGCTGCGCGGCGACCAGCTCCTCGAGCGGCGCCAGCGCCTGGGCCGGCTGCTCCGGATCGATGTCCCGCAGGACGGCGCGTATGGCGTTGGCGTACGCTCCGGGCGCGGCATCGGTCCGGGCCACGAAGCTCATGTGGCTGAGGGAGTAGGTCCCCCTGACCTGACGGTAGGGCTGGTAGATCGACGCCACGGGCGCTTGCGTGAGCCGCTCCTGGCGCACGTCCTCGACCACGCCGACGACGGTGAGCCAGTCAGCCGCCTCCGGATGATCCTCCATGGAGATGCGCCGGCCCACCGGATCGGCGCCGGTCCAGAGCCGCTGCGCGAGCGACCGGCTCACGATGGCGACGCGGGACGCGCGGGCGTCGTCCGGCTCGGTGAACTCGCGCCCCCGCAGCACGGTGATGCCCATCGCGCGGAAGTAGCCGGGGCTCACGGCGGGCTTGGAGACGCTCATGTCGGGGCGGGGCTGTCCTTCGACGGTGAACGTCCCCACGATCTGGGCATCGCCCAATGGGCGCCAATTGACCGCTCCCGCCGCCAGCGTATGGGGGAGTCGCGACAACGCGACCAGGACGCGGTCGTGGAAGCCCTGCATCGCCGCCGCATCGCGGTACCTGGTGTTCGGCAGGTCCACGGTCACCGACACGACGCGCTCGGGGTGGAAACCGAGGTCGATCGACCGCAGTCGCTGGAAGCTCCGCAGCATCAGTCCGGCGCCGGTGAGCAGCACCAGGGCGAGCGCCACTTCCGCCACCACGAGGCCGCCGCGCAACCGCGCGCGACTGGCGGTAGTGCGCACGCCGTGCCCGGGCGATGCGATCGACCCGCGTCCCGTGACCGCGAGCGCGGGAGCGAGGCCGAACGCCAGTCCCGTGACGAGGGCGACGGCGAACGTGAAGAGCAGCACGCCGGCATCCATGCGGATGTCCTGCGTGCGCGGAATCGTGCCGGCGGGGGCGAGAGCGAGCAGGGCTCGCATCCCCGCGAACGCCAGCGGGACGCCCGCGGCGGCACCGACCAGGAACAACACGGTGCTTTCGGTCAGCAGCTGGCGCACGAGCCGCGCCCGCCCGGCCCCGAGCGCGACGCGAATCGCGACGTCCTGCCGCCGGGCCGCCCCGCGCATCAGGAGCAGGTTGGCCACGTTGGCGCACGCGATCAGCAGCACGAACGCCACGGCGCCGGCGAGCACCAGCAGGGAAGGCTGTGCGTTCCCAACGAGGAACGCGTTGAGCGGATCGACTCGGGCTACCATGTTCTCCCGATGCTCGTCGGGGATGAGTGGGAAGTCGCGCGACAGCGTCTCGAACTCGGCCAGGGCCTGCGCTGCCGTGGCCCCCGCACGCAGGCGGCCCATGGCGGGGCGCATCATCGTGAGGTGCGGATCGATGCGCATGTCGGCAGGGACCCATACCTCGGCGTCCGGCGGGAAGGAGAACTGCGGCGGCATCACGCCGACGATCGCGTATGGCGTGCCGTCCAGCGTGATCGTACGACCCAGTATCCTGCTGTCCGCTCCGAAGCGAGCGCGCCACACCGTCTCGCTCAGGATCGCGACCGGAACGCCAGCGCCTTCGCCTTCGGACGAGTCGAAGGGGCGGCCCAGGGTGGGCCGGACGCCCAGCACAGCGAAGAATTCGGGGCTCACGGCTGCCACGCCCGTGCGGGCGGGATCGCCCGCCCGGGTGAGCGTGGCCTGTCGGGTCGCGAAGGTCGCGATCGATTCGAACGCGCGGGTCCCTTGTCGCACCATGTCGTAGTGCCGGTCGAGCAAGCCGCGGGATGCCCACCGGTCCCGCTGCTGGTACGACAACAGCATCAGGCGCCCGGGATCGCGGAACGGCAGCGGGCGCAGCAGGGCGCCGCGCACCACGCTGAACATCGCCGAGTTGGCGCCGACACCCAGGGCGAGCGTGAGGACCGCGACGGTGGTGAACACCGGCGCGCGCAACAGCGAGCGTGCCGCATGACGGACGTCCTGCGCCGCATCGTCGAGCCAGCGGAGGCTCCACAGCGAGCGGGTCGCCTCGGTGATGGCGGTCCGGTTGCCCATCTGCCGGCGGGCGGCCCAGGTGGCCTCGTCCGGGTCCATCCCT
>JBGPHP010000064.1:0-14913 GCA_041484445.1 Gemmatimonadota bacterium | reverse complement strand
GGCACGGCGTCGGCGCCGTCCCACATCGTGCTGCCGGCGGTGCCGTAAGGGCCTATGCGCTTGAGTCTCGGCGCCTGCTCCGTCGTCGTGACGTACCTGGGTCTCGTCAGCTGGCCGCAGGCGGCTCCCGCGCAGGTGAGCACGACGGGGCCGTCGGTGGTGTGGCGACCCGCGCAGCCGGTGCAGGGCTCCCTCGTGCTGCTCGGCGTCCGGGCTGCGTCACGCGGCGGCGTGCGCGCGGTCCATGGTGAGCTGGCGGGCCAGCCGCTGCATTTCGAGCTGTACGACGGCTGGTTCCGCGCCATCGGCGCCGTGCCCCTCGCGACCCGCGGCCGCGTCAGTGCGCGGTTGGTGATCGAGCGGGCGGCTGGCGCCCGCGACACGGTCATCCGGAGTCTGCCGGTGGGGACGCGTCGCGCGCCGAGCGAGCGTCTGCAAACCGACCCGGATTTCGTCCAGCCGCCGGAGTCGCTCGGCCCCCGGCTGCGCGCCGAGCGGGAGCTGGTCCGCGGTCTCAAGCACCGGGCCCACGACCGGGCGCGTTTGTGGGAGGGACCGTTTGCGCGGCCACGCCCCGGTCCGGTCACGGGCGAATTCGGGATGGGCCGGATTTTCAACGGGCGCCTGCGGAGCCGTCACCTGGGCGCGGATTTCGCCGGGGACGAGGGGGATCCGGTGCTGGCCACCAACCGCGGTGTGGTGGTGTACGCCGGCGACTTGTACTTCAACGGCACCACCGTCTTCATCGATCACGGCGCGGGACTGCTCAGCGCCTACCTGCACTTGAGCCGGGTCCTCGTCGCGCCGGGGGACACGGTCGCGACCGGCCAGCGCATCGGCCTGGTCGGCGCCACGGGGCGCGTGACCGGCCCGCACCTGCACTGGTTCGCCTCTTACGGCGACATCACGGTCGACCCGATGGACCTGCTGCGCCTCGACCTGGAGCAGCCGCTGCCCTGATCACTCGCTGAGCTCGCGCCACAACGCGAGCGGCGTCCCCCGCACGACGGCGCGGCTGTGCGCCAGTCCGACCGCGGCCACGACGCCGCACACCGCGATCCACACCGCGAGCAGGGGCAGCGCCGGGAGGCGGAAGGGCAGCTCGAAGAGGCGGGTCATGACGGCCCACCCGGCGGCGCTCGCCAGCAGCACGCTGGTCATAGCGGCGAGCGAGCCCCAGGCACAGTACTCGGTCAGGAAGATCCAGCGGACCTGAGCGCCGCTCGCGCCCAGCGTCTTCAACAGCACGGCTTCGCGAACGCGCTGCAGCCGCGACGCCGTCAGCGCGCCGATGAGGATCACGAGCCCGCTGGCGATCGAGAACAGCGCCATGAAGCGGATCGCGAGCGTCACCTTGGAGACGACGCCGTCGAGCGTGCGCTGCACCAGCGTGAGATCGAGCGAAGCGACGTTGGAATAGGTCAGCGTGACGTCGCGCTGCAGCTCGGCGCGCGCGACCGGATCTTCGGAGCGCGCCATCACGACGTACGTCTGCGGGGCGCTCTCGAGTACTCCCGGCTCGAACACCACGAAGAAGTTAGGCTGGAACCGCGCCCAGCTCACCTGGCGCAGGCTCGCGACCCGGGTTTCCACCGGCACGCCCTGCACGTTCCACGTGACCCGGTCGCCCACGCGGAGGCCCGCCTCGGTCGCCAGCTCTTCCTCGACCGAGATCCGCGGCAGCTCCCCCGCCCGGCGCGCGGCGCTCCACCACGATCCGGCGACCAACCGTTCCGAGCTCACCAGCGTATCGCGGTAGGTATTGCGGTACTCCCGACGCAACGCCCAGGGGCTGCGCCGGCGCGAGGAATCGGCCGCCAGGGAATCGATGGGGCGTCCGTTCACGCGGGCCATCCGCGCCGGGACGATCGGCGTGACATCCACTGGCCGGACGCTGCGGGCGCGGAGGATCCGGGCGATGCCGTCCTTTTCGTCCACCTGAATGTCGAAGAACACGAGGTTGGGGCGGTCGGGACGGGCATCGAGGGCGATCTGATCGATGAGGCTCCGCTGCACGACGTACAACGTGGTGATCAGAAACACACCGAAGCCGATCGCGAGCACCACGGCGACCGTCTGGTTCTGCGGGCGGAACAGATTGGCGATGCCCTGGCGCACCACGTAGCTGGCGCGCCGCGGGAACCAGCGCCGTGTCGCCCAGATCAGGCCTTTGGCCGTGAGCCACAGCGCGGCGGTACTGACGAGCACCGCAACCGCGAACGCGTATCCCACGACGGGGCGGGGCGCCTGCCACCGCGCCAGTCCCACGAGCCCGATGAGCATCACGCCGTACACCGCCAGGCGCCACGGCCGGGCCGCGCGCGCTCCCGCGCCCAGGTCGAGCTCGCGCCGCAAGACCCGGAGCGGGCTCACCTCGCGCAGCTGTAACAGCGGCAGCAGCGCGAACAGCGCCGCGGTCCCGGCGCCGATGCCGAGGCCCGCGAGAATGGTGGACCATTGCAGCGTGACGGAGACGTCGAGGGGCAGCAGGCCGCCGAGTACGGCGGGCAGTACGGCCTGCACGATGACCCCGAGGATGACGCCGGCACCCGCCCCCACCAGGCCCAGGGCGATCGCCTGCAGGAGGTAGACCATGAGCACGGTGCGCTGCCGCGCCCCGAGGCAGCGCAACAGGGCGGCGCTGTCGAGCTTGTCCAGGACGAACACGTTCACGGCGCTGGCCACGCCGAGGCCGCCGAGCAGCAGGGCGATCAGTCCGACGAGGCCGAGATAGCGCGCCAGGCGGCCCAGGTCGCGGGTCAGGTCCTCCTCCTGCTCGGCGACCGTCTCGCTGGAGATCTGGTAGCGCTGGAACAACTTGTTGTGCCGATTGAGGAATCGCTGGACCGCGTCCTCCGGCAGCTGGAAGTACGCCCGGTACTGCGCCAGGCTGCCGAATCGCAACAGGTGCGTTTCGTCGAGGTATGCGGCAGGAAGAAACACCCGCGGCCCGATCGCCGACCACAGCGCCACGTCGCCGGGCGCATCGGTCACGACGCCGGCGATCGCGAACCGTGCGTCGCCGATCTGGAGCGTGTCGCCCGGAGCCGCATCGAGGTACACGAGCACGGCGGGATCCACCAGCACCGCTCGCCGGTCGCGGAAGGTGGCCCACTGGCCGGGCGGGGCGGTGGCGATCGTGCCGTAGAACGGAAACCCACCGGCCACGGCGCGCACGTCGACCAGGCGCGTGCGGCCGGTCCGGGAGGCCAGCGCCATCGAGGCGAAGCTCGTCACCCGGGCGAGCGGCGCCCCGGAGCGATGCAGCGAATCGAGCACGGCCGCGACGGAGTCGGGGAACGGCGACCGGGACCGCAGCTCGAGATCGGCGCCGAGCAGCGTGCGCGCTTGCGCGTGGACGGAGGCCGTGACGTTGGTGCGGAACGAATTGATCGCCACCAGCGCGGCGACGCCGAGGCTCACCGAGCTCAGGTAGAGCGCCAGACGACGCCGGCTGCCGCGGCTCTCACGCCAGGCCATGGCGAGTGCGAACGGTGCCTTCACGCCGGCTCCGTCCGGGTGTCGGAGACGATCGCGCCCGCCGACAGCCGGATCACGCGGCGGGCGCGGGCCGCGAGCGCCGGGTCGTGCGTGACCAGTACCAGCGTCGTGCCGGCGTCGCGGTTCAGCTCGACCAGCAGGTCGATGACCTCGCGGCCGGTCTCAGCATCGAGACTGCCGGTGGGCTCGTCGGCGAGCAAGATGCGCGGCTCCGCCGCGAAGGCGCGGGCGAGTCCCACCCGCTGTTGCTCACCGCCCGAGAGCTGAATGGGGTAGTGGTCCAGTCGCTCGCCCAGGCCCACGCGCTCGAGCAGCCGCTGCGCGCGGGCGCGCGCGGCGTGCCCGTTCCCCGCGGCGCGGCCGCGCAGCTCGATCGGCACCAGGACGTTCTCGATCGCGGTGAGCGTCGGCATCAGCTGGAACGTCTGGAACACGAACCCGATCTTTTCGGCGCGCAGCCGGGCGCGGGCGTCTTCGGACAGAGCGCCCAGGTCGGTGCCGTCGAGCCGGATGGTGCCGCGGGTCGGCCGGTCGAGCCCGGCGAGCAGGCCGAGCAACGTCGTCTTGCCACTCCCCGACGGGCCCATCACGGCCACGAACTCTCGGGGGGCGATCGCGAGGTTAATTTGCCGCAGCACCGTGAGCGGCCGGCCGCCGCTCTGGTAGGTCTGCTCCAGGTCCAGGGCTTCGATCATCATGCGGCGAATAATAGTGGGCGCGGTGCTGGCGGGTTTCGGCGCCGGCTGTGGCACGGGGCAGGGCGACGCCCGCCGGCCGGGGGCCGCGGTCGCCGATACCGCGCCGGCGATGGCCGCACCGGCCGACGACCGGCCGGTGGTGCTGTGTTTCGGCACGAGCCTCACCGCTGGCCTGGGTCTTGTCCCCGATTCCGCTTACCCGGCGCTGCTGCAGCGCAAAGTGGACTCCGCGGGTCTCCGGTTCCGGGTGGTGAACGCCGGTGTGAGCGGGGAGACCTCGGCCGACGGCCTGCGACGCATCGATTGGCTGCTGCAACAGCCGCAGCACGTCGCGGTGCTCATTCTCGAGCTCGGCGCCAACGACGCGCTCCGGGGCCAGGACCTCACGGCCGCCGCCCGCGACCTGCAGGCGATCATCGACCGGACGCAGGCGCGCTTCCCCGGTGTCCGAATCGTGATCGCGGGCATGGCGGCACCGCCCAATCTGGGGACCCGCTACACCCGGGAATTCCGCGATCTCTTTGCCACGCTGGCCCGCAACAACCGCGCGGCGCTGATCCCGTTCCTGCTCGATGGTGTCGCGGGGCACCCGGAGCTCAATCAGGCCGACGGCATCCATCCGACGAACGCCGGGGCGCGCATCGTGGCGGACAACGTGTGGAAGGTGCTGGAGCCCGTGCTGCGGCGGATTACGCGCGAAACAGGTACGTGAGCTTCGCGAAGAACTGATCCCGCAGCCGGTGCAAGCCGCGGAACGCGAACGCTTCCGGCTCGCTGAGACTGCTGCCGTACCCGAAGTACATCACCGTCCCCGGCGACGGCGTGAACGACACCAGCCAGTCGAGCCGCAGCCGGTTGCTGGACTGGGCGGTGGCGCGCTCGTACACCCCGGTGGCGGGGTTGCGGATCAGAATCGGATCGTTGCTGCGCGAATCGTCGCGCAGCGAATCCTGCCACGCCGCGTCGTATTGGCCGACTATGCGCAGGAAGAGCGGGCGCGCCACCTGGTATTCGACCTTCAGGCGCGGGATGAGCTCACGCGCCACCGTGCTCCCGTCGGTCTTGCGCCAGTACTGCTGATGCAGATACGTCCCGGTGACCCGCACCCGGTCCGACGGGCGCCAGTTCAGGGCCGCCTGGATGAGGAGGACCCGGGCCGGGGACCACTCGTAGAAGTTCTCGTCCTGCAGCGCCGGCAGCACCAGCACATTCGCGTCGAGCGTGCGGAATTGCGGCGTCTGGAGCTGGACCAGGAGGTCGTGGTTGGGGATCCGCGGCGTGCCGGTGAACGCCACCGTGTCCGTGACACCGCCGGCGGTGTGCTGCAGGGCGTAATCGGCGTAGAGCGTCGGATCGAAATGAAACGTCTCGATGAACAGGCCGGTGTTGATCGACCAGCCCCGGACGACCCAGGTCGTGTTGAAATGAATCTCCTGATCGTCGGGCATGTGGCCGGCGGTGAGGCTCGGATACCGCCACCGGCCGAACAGCAGGATGTCGCCGGTCCAGCTCTCGATCGCGGCCCCGGGACGTCCGTAGCGCGTCAGGCGATGATCGATCGTCGCGGTCGCGATCCCGGCGCGGGAAATGAACCCGCTGGCCGCGACGAAATCGGGGTCGATGCCGCCGAAACTGTAGGTGAATCCGAACTCCCGGCCGGTGCGATCGAGGGTCGCCGCCCACAGCGGCGCGGCGAACGTCCGGCCGCCCTGACGGGTGAAGCTGCCGGCCAGCTGCGCCCGCGCCGTGTAGACCCTCCCAAACACGATCCGGGCGTCGGCCCCGGCGACCCGGTTGTAGTCGCCGCCGTCGATCTTGTCGGTATAGACGAGCCCCAGCGTCGAGGCGCCGCCCAGGTCACGTCGCGCGCGCAGAATGTTGTAAACCGGATGGTCCCGGCCGCTGGCCGAATAGGCGCGATCGTCGATCCCGGAGAGAGCACCGATCGTGAACCCCGACACCTTGCCGGTCAGCTTCATCGCGGCGACGGGCTGCACCAGCCGCCGGCTATAGACGAGCCCGCTCGGCGTGCTGAATTGCTCCAGGCCTTCCAGGAAAAACGGGCGCTTCTCCGGGAAAAACAGCGCCTGGCGCGGGTCGAACACCAGCTGGCTCGCATCCGTCTCCACCTGGGAAAAATCGGGGCGGACAGTGCCGGTCACCGTGAGGTTGTTCGTGATACCCCAGCGCACGTTGCCGCCGACGTTGGGGTCGACGCGCTGATACGCCCAGCGCGCCGCGCCCGGCGTCCCGTTGACCGTGGCCGTCACCTCGGGATTCACGTCCAACACCAGGTCGCGATGCAGATCGGAGAGCCCGGTCAGCGTTCCCGATTGCGCCAGGAACGACGCGGCGGCGCGGCGCGCCGGAGTCCAGGTCTGCTGGTGGCCCGAGTGCTGCACCGCCCGCAGGATGTTCAGGCTCCATTCCTGAGCGTCGCGCGGCTGATACCGGATGCTCTTGAAGGGAATGCGGATCTCGATCTCGTACCCGTAGTCGGTGACGCGTCCGTGCGACTGATACACGAAGTCCGCCGAGCGGTCCACCGTGTCGCGCGATCCGGCTTGGGTCTCGCTCAGCGTGCCGTCCGATTGCACCCCCAGCGGGTTGACCCCGAAGACGAGCGCCTGGCGGTGATCGTCGAAGGTGTCGAGCAGGATCTCGACCCAGTCGTCGTTGCCGATGCGATCGCGGTTCGCCAGCGTCGCGTGGACCGGGCCGTGGGACTCGATGGCGCGGATGCCGAACCAGATCGCGGTCGGCGAATACCACACCCGGACCTCGGTGGAATCCTCCGCGGGACGTCCATCGACCGGGGTGTACTCGGAGAACCCGGTGAGCAGCGCCGCCTGCGTCCACACGTCTTCGGTCAGGCTACCGTCGACGACGACCCCGGTCTCGGCGAGCCGCGGGACCGCTACCTCCGTCTGCCCGGCGACGCCGGAATAGGGACCCGCGCCGAGCAGGATCGGAACGATCAGGTGGAGGAACATCGGGCCTAACCTACGCATTTCCGCGAGGGCAGACGCGGCGACCGCCAGGCTCTTACGATCCCCTGACAGTCGCCGCGCTCACGAAACCATCACATCTGCGCGAGCAGCTCCGCGAGTGTGGCGAACCGTTTGGCCCAGTACTCCTTCGTTCGGGCGACCGCGGCGCGATCGGGCAGCCGGCCGTGCTGGATGGCGACCTGGCTCTTCGCCCGACCCTTGGCGGTGAAGCCGACGTCGACCCGCGTCCCGTCCGGCCAGGTCACGCGCATCGATTTGTTGCGCGTCGCGGTGCGAATGACGGGACGGACATCCGGCAGCCAGCGGGCGCGCAGCCGCGCGTCGCGCCACGCGCGGTACAGGCGCGAAATCGGGGCGGCGACGACCTTGCTCTTGGATGCCTCGAAGCCGCCGTCGCGACGCTGGCCGATGGCGCGCAGGCCTTTGATGCGCTCGTAGCCGACCGTCACCATCTGGCTCCACCAGCCGGGGATCTTGTACGTCTTATGCACGTAGGCCGCGATCTCGCCGTGCGACCACGTGTGCGCCTGCTTGTAGTCGAGGGCCTTCACCCACCGTTCCCAATTGCACCCGGTCTTCGCCTTGACCGCGGCGTCCGAGTAACCCGCCAGCGCCGCGTACTGTGCGGGCGCGATCGGGGCTGCGACAGCGGTGGAGGTCGGTCCGTTTGTCTTCTTGAGCAGCTGAATGCGGGCGGCGGTGTACGACTCGCCCGTCTTCCGCATGCGGGCGCGCACGATGCGCTTGAAGTCCTTGTTGGCAGTCATGGGTCCAGTCCTTTGGTCGAGCCACGGGCTGCCCCCCAGCAGCGGCGCCCAGTGGCGACGCAAAGGCTCACGCGAAGGGATCCGGGAGTTTGCCCCCCTTTGCCTCACAGGGACCCCCGCTGGGGGAGGGTCGATGAGGTTGGGCGTGGATCGCCGCCCGTCCGTAGAATGCAACGTCGGGGCGCGCGTGGCAAGACGGCTGGCGGTCAGTCTGGCCGGGCGGGAGTGCCTGTCCAGGGCTCCGATTTCACCTCGGCGAGCACCGATCCCAGCGGATTGAGCTCGAGCAGCGCCGGCGCGGCCGGCAGCCGCAGCGTTGCCTCGGTCACCGCCCCGCGCACGTTCACGCGCACGAAGGCCTGGGCGGAATCGGGAAACTGGATGCGCAGCGGCACCGGCATCACGAAGCCGGGCGGGACCCCTTCTTGCCGCACCCGCAGGTGCAGCAGGGGGTGGCCGTCCCATCGACCCACTCGTCGAAGAACCAACCCATCGCGATCCCGGTGTGGCGCTCGACCACGCGCTGGAAGTGGTGCGCAGGTTCAGCATCATGTTGCGCAGCCTCTGGAGCACCCAGGCGCCCTTCTCGTAGATGACCACCGAGTAGTCGCGCGGATCGTCGGTCTGGGCGACGCGCCAGCCCAGGCCGATCGGGGGGGCATCGGTTCCGCGGTCCCGGATGCGGCGGCGCTTCAGCTCCGCGCGCTCGACCGCGAGGGGAGGGGCGAACGAGACCGACCCCCGTCCGACGAACACCGCTCCGAGGTCTGCAGCGCGGTGAACACCGTCTCGTACCGATCGACGGAAGCTGCCTGCCCGGCGGCGGGGGCGGCGGCGGCCGGGATCATAGGCAGGGCAAAAAGGAGATGGCGGTTCGGCAGAGACATGGGTCGCTTCGGTTCGGGGGGCGGTTGCATCATGCCGGATTTCATAGTAGCGGGTGAGGGCGTTTTTGCGGCAGCTGGGAGCAAACGCGACACCCGTCCGTATATTCCCCTCCGTGAAGGAAGACATTCCCGCCAGCCTCGAGACAGCCCTCGCCGGGCGCTATGAGCTGCGCCGCCTGCTCGGCCGTGGGGGCATGGCGAGCGTCTACCTGGCCTTCGACAAGAAGCACCAGCGGCAGGTCGCCCTCAAGGTGCTGCTCCCGGGACTCGTGGCCCATCTGGGCGTCGAGCGGTTCCTCAAGGAAATCGCCATCGCCGCCCACCTCACCCACCCCCACATTCTCGCGCTGTACGACTCGGGGGAAGCGGACGGGCAGCTCTACTACGTCATGCCGTATGTCGACGGGGGATCGCTGCGGCAGCTGTTGCAGGAGGAGCGCCGGCTGAGCCCGGCGCGCGCGCTGGCCATCGCGACGCCGGTCGCGGGAGCGCTCGCCTACGCGCATCGCATGGGGATCCTGCACCGCGATATCAAGCCCGAAAACATCCTGTTCTCCGAAGGGCACCCGGTCGTCGCCGACTTCGGGATCGCGAAGGCGGTGACCTCGGCCGGCGGCGTCAACCTCACCCGCACCGGGTTCCCCATCGGTACGCCGGGCTACATGAGTCCCGAGCAGGCCGCCGGACTCACCGACCTCGATGCGCGGAGTGACGTCTACAGTCTCGCGGTGGTGATCTACGAAATGCTGGTCGGGGAGCTGCCCGGCCGGTGGCCGACCGAGGACGAGGTGCGGGCGGGGAAGTTCGCCGGTGCGACGGCGGTGCACCGCACGCGGCTCGCCGAAGTGGGCGGCCGCGTCGAGGCGGCGCTGGTGCACGGGCTGGCCATTCGGCACGACCAGCGGACCACGTCGCCGGGGGCCCTGATCGAAGACCTCACCAGCCCGCAGGAGGCCGTCCTTGCACCGCGCCGGCGCTACAGCGAAGGGGAGGTGCAAGAGATCGTCAAGCGCGCCGCCGAGCAGGAAGCAACGACGCCGACCGAGAGCGGCGCCATGACGATCGGGGGTGTCGAGGCGCTGGCGGCCGAGGTGGGGATCGCGCCGGACGTCGTGCGTTCGGCGGCCCAATCGCTGGCGCGCCGCAGCACGCCGGGCAGCACCGCGGTCGGGTCTCCCGGGGTCCAGCGGTTGATCGGCGGTCCCACGCGCCTGCTGTTCGAGCGGGTGGTGCCGGTGGACGTCCCGGATGAGGAATTCCCCACGATGGTCGAAGAGATCCGGCGCATCCTGCAAAACGTCGGACATGTGAGCCAGCTCGGCCGGTCGTTCACCTGGACTTCCGCCGTCACCTCGACGCGCCGCAGTCTCGAGGTGGCCGTATCGGTGCGCGGCGGGCAGACCCGCATCATCGTGCAGGAGAGTCTGTCGAATCTGATCGGCGGCATCTTCGGCGGCATCGGCGGCGGGATGGGAGGCGGCGGGATGGGCCCCATCATGGGGACCTTCGCAAGTCTGCACGTCTCGCCGCTGGGCCTGCTCGCGATCGTCCCCCTCTGGCTGGCTACCACGCTCACGGTGGCCCGCACCGTCTACAGTCGGAGCTCCCGGCGCCGTGCCGCGGAGCTCCAGCAGGTGGCGGACCGGCTCGCTGCTCTGGCCCTCGAGCTGGCCCCGGGGCCCGCCCTACGGCGCCCCGATCGGCGACTCCTGGGCGAATAGCCCACCGCTTCCTTCGGTTTTGAGCCGGTTGACGTCCGAGATGCCGATCACTACCTTGTGCTGAAATTTCAGCATTGAGGCGGCATCATGGCGGAAACAAGACAGACCCTCTCCCGGCGCGAGCGCGAAGTGATGGATGTCCTCTATCGGCGCGGGGAAGCGACGGTCGCCGAGGTGATGGAGGACCTGAAAGACCCGCCGACCTATTCGGCCGTACGCTCGATTTTGCGCGTGCTGAAAGAAAAAGGCCACATCACCCATCGCGCCGATGGCCCGCGCTACGTCTACGCTCCCGCGTTGGGCCGCGAGCGCGCCCGCCAAGCGGCGCTCGACCACGTGGTGAACACGTTCTTCGACGGCTCCGCCGAGCGCGCGCTGGTCGCGCTGCTCGACCGCTCCGATCTCGATCTCTCCGACGCACAGATCCACCGGCTCACGAGCGAGATTCGCCGGGCCGGCGAGGAGGGACGCTGACCGTGGACGCCATCTGGATCGCCTCGACCCTGCTGAAGGGAACGGCACTGCTCCTCGCCGCGGCCGGCGTCGCCGTATTGCTGCGCCGCGCATCTGCCTCGCTGCGTCACCTGGTGTGGGGTACCGTCATCGCGACTCTGCTCGTCCTCCCGTTCGTGAGCGCGGTCCTGCCGTGGCGGCTTGCCGTGGTGACTCTCGCGCCGGCCGCCGCGCCGTCCAACGCAGTGGTTCCGAGCGTGCCGACACCGCCACGCGCGGCGCCCGTGACCGGATCCGCTCCCGCCACTGTGGGGCAGCAGGCCGCCGAGTCCCAAGCCGCACCTCCCCAACGGAGCTGGCTGCGGCGCCTGACCCCGGCTTCGTGGTTCGCGCTATTCCTGGGTCTCTGGGCGCTGGGCGCGCTGTACCTCCTGGGACGTCTCGCCGTGGGGGCTCTGGTGCTCGGACGCGTCGTGCGCCGTGGGACTCCGCTCGACACGCCGGAATGGCGGCGTCCACTGCTCGAGGCCGCCGACCGGCTCGCCCTGGAGCGCCTCCCGCGGCTGGTGATGAGCGACCGGCTGCCGATGCCCTTCGCGTGCGGTCTGGTGCACCCCGCGATCGTCCTCCCGACCGGGGCCGCCGAGTGGGACGACCGCCGCCGCCGCACCGTGCTGTTCCACGAGCTGGCGCATCTCACCCGCTACGACCTGATCGCGAACACCATCGGCCAGGTGACCTGCGCGCTGTACTGGTTCCATCCGCTCGTGTGGATGGCGGTGCGCAAGCTCCGCATCGAGAGCGAGCGCGCCTGCGATGATCTGGTGCTGGGCGTCGGCACGCGCCCATCCGAATACGCCGATCATCTGCTCCAGATCGTGTGCCGGGCGGCGCGCTCCCGCACGCCGGCCATCGCCCTCCCGATGGCGCAGCGCCACGAATTCGAAGGCCGCATGCTCGCGATCCTCGAACGGGCTGCCCGGCGCGAGCCCGCCTCGGGCCGTCACGCCGCGGTGCTCGGCGCGCTCGCCTTCGCGCTCGTAGTCCCGCTGGCTGCACTTGTCCCCACCCGGCACCTGGACATCAAGCAGCCGGGTCCGCCGCCGGGAAGCCAGGTCGCGAAGCAGTCCCAGGACTCCGTGAGCGTCCCCCGGCGGCCTTCGGCGACGCCTCCAAGGGTCACGCGTCTGTCGGCCACGCCCAACGCGCAGGGCAGGGACTCGGCCGGCGTGATCGCGGCACTCGTCCGCGCCTTGGGGGATTCCGTAGCTGCGGTGCGCGAGGACGCCGCCTACGCGCTGGGCCAGCTCGAAGCCAAGACGGCAGTCGAGCCCCTCACCGCACATCTCGCGCGCGATCCCGCGGCGAAGGTCCGCGAAATGATCGCCTGGGCCCTGGGGCAGATCGGTAGCCGGGGGTCGTCTGGCGCGCTGGGCGTCGCAGCGCAACGAGACTCCTCCGAGGACGTGCGGGGGATGGCGGTCTGGGCGCTCGGGCAGCTCGAGGATCCCGCATCGGTCGGGTTGCTCACCGCGGTGCTGCGCGACGCATCCGCCGAGATCCGGGGCCGCGCCGCCTGGGCCCTGGGGTCGATTGCGCCTTCGAGCGCGCCCGTCCCGCTCATCGCCGCGCTGCGGGATCCATCGGCCGACGTCCGGCTGCGGGCCGCGTGGGCGCTGGGACAGATCGCCGATTCGGGCGCCGTAACGGGGCTCGCCGCCACGCTGCGCGATTCGACCACTGAGGTGCGTCGCGCCGCGCTGTGGGCGCTGGGACAGATCGGGGGGGACGCCGCGCAGAGCGCGTTGCTGCAGGCCCTCGAAGATCGCGATCCGGAGGTGCGGGCCCGCGCGGCCCGCGCCCTCGCCGGGAGTCACGGGGATCCCTGGCCCTGGCCCTGGCCGATGCCCATCGTTCGTTGAGTCTGCCGACCGGGCGCCGAGTACGGCGCCCGGTCGCCCGCCGTTTTCCGCCTCCTCACCTGTAGTTGACGGCCTGCTTGACATTCCGTCGATGTATGCTGATTATTCAGCATAGTGCTGAAAATTCAGCATTCATTCGACGGAGGCCAGGATGACGGGCAATGCGATGATGGAGCGGTCGGGGTTGAGCGCGCTGGCGGCTGTGCTGGTGTTGAGCGGCGCGCCCAATCCCGGGGGAGAGCGCCAATGGGCGTCGGATGTGCTCGCAGCAGCGCACGGAGCGCCGGCGATCCTGTGCGGGCTCGCGGCCCGCGCGGTCGAAGGACGCAACGGCCATGGCCCGTGGACGCCCCCCCTGTTCTCGAGCGACACCTCGCGGGCGTTGGAGTGGGCGCTCGACCGCTACCGCAGCAGCGCGTCCGATTCCGTACTGCTCGACGGGTTGGCCGCGGACGATCCGTGCGTGCGCACCATCGCGGCACGGCTCGTCGCACGGACCGAGTCGCCTGCCGTCACGACGGGCCTGCTCCGAGCCCTCGCCGGATCGGCTTCCGGGACGCGAGCGGCGGCGGCGGTGGCGCTCGGCCTCGCTGGAGTCGCTGCCGGCGTCGATCCACTGATCGCTCGCCTGCGCGACGCCGATGCCGACGTGCGCGCGGCGTCCGCCTGGGCGCTGGGCGGGCTCGACAACGCGCGCGCCGTGGCGCCGCTGAGCCGCAGTCTCGGCGACGCCGTCCCGGCGGTGCGCGCCGCCGTGGCGCAGTCGTTGGGTCGGCTGGACGATACGACTGCGGTCCGGGTGCTGGCCGCCGCGTTGCGGGACGACACTGATGAGCGCGTGCGCATCGCCGCGGCCGAGGCGCTCGGCATGATCGGGGCGCGCGCGGCGATTCCCGCGCTCGCCGACGCCATCGCCGATCGCAGCCCGGCGGTCCGGCGCGTCGTCGTCTGGGCGCTCGGGCATTTCGATTCGTCCGAAACGATCCCGGCGCTCACCCGCGCGCTGGGTGACGCCGATCGCGATGTGCGCGAGATGGCGACGTGGGGGTTGGGACAGGCCGGCAGTCGCGTGGCCGTTCCGGCGCTGGCCCGTCGTCTCGCCGACGACGCGGAGCCGTTGGTACGGGAGCGGGCAGCCTGGGCGCTGGGCCAGATCGGCGACCGAGCGGCGGTGGAGCCGCTCGGGGCGGCGCTGCGGGGCGACCGTGGCTCCCGGGTCCGGTCGAACGCCGCCTGGGCGCTGGGGCAGATCGGGGAGGCGGCGGCCGTCCCCGCGTTGAGCGCGGCGCTCACCGACAGCGCCTCGGAGGTGCGCGGCCATGCGGCCTGGGCCATCGGGCAGATCGGCACCGACCACGCCCCAGCGGCGCTGACGGCGGCTCTGAAAGATCCGTCCTCCGACGTGCGGCAGCGGGCGGCCTGGGCCCTCGGCCGGATCGCCGATGCGACCACGGCGATGGCGCTGCGGGATGCCGTGCGCGACGCCGATCGCGACGTGGCGCACGCCGCACTGTGGGCGCTGTCGCAGATGGACGACGACGTCGCGCGGGCGGTCTTCGTGGAGGTGCTGAAGAGCGCCGATCCCGAGATGCGGGCCGCCGCGGCCCGCGCGTTGGGCCGGGGGCAGGTGAACCCCTGGCCGTGGCCCGTTCCCCGGCCGATGCCGCGGCCTTTCCCATGAGCTGGCGGGGCGGGGTGCTCGCGGCGGCGCTCGGGCTCTGCCCCGGCGTCGTCGCGGCGTCGCAAAGCCCGAGCCTCACGCACGCGCTGCGTCCCGGACGGCACGAGGTCGGCAAGCGTCTCGAGACGCGGGGCGGCCGAGCGGTCTCCGTGTGGTATCCCGCGCCCGACACCGGCCGCTTCCCGCTCGTGTTGCTGCGTGCCGTGTCGGACGCGGCGCCACCGTCCGACACAGCGATCGCCGTCTTCCTGGCGAGCCACGGGTTCGTGGTG
>JBGPHP010000063.1:0-15023 GCA_041484445.1 Gemmatimonadota bacterium | reverse complement strand
TTCTCGTCCGTACCTGAGGCCGGAGCGCACGATGGGGCTCGAGCACCTTCTCGAGGCCCTGGAGCGGGACGCCAACGCGCAGATCGAACAACTGCTCGCCCAGGCCCGCGCCGAGGCGGACGGCCTCACGACGGCCATGGCGGCCGCGCTCGCGCAGCGCCAGGGCGCCGCGGCCGACGCCCGGGAGCGCACCCGCCTGATCGAGGTGGAGCAGGCCGTGACCCGGGCACGCCGCGCAGCACGGCGCTCGGTGCTGGAGGCGCGCGAGCGTCTGCTGGAACGTGTATTCGCGGCCGCACGGGGCGAGCTTCCCGCGGCCGCCGCCGGAGCCGGTTACCGGGCGGGCCTCCCGGCGGCACTGGCCGGCGCGCTGGCAGCGGTCGGCGGCGCGGAGGCAGTGATCCGTTGTCCCGAAGCGCTCGCCCGGGACCTCGAGCGGCTGCGCCCTCCCGCCACGCCACCCGTACGCGTGGTCGTCGATCCGGCGGCCGGCAGTGGATTCCGCGTCACCAGCACCGACGGCGCCGTCGAAGTGGACGAAACCCTCGAAAGCCGGCTCGACCGGCTCCGCCCCGAGCTGGCGCGCCGGGTGCTGGCGCAGCTGGGGCTCGAGTCGTGAGCCCCTCCTGGGACGGCGTGAACGCCCGCGCCCGCGGGTTGGGCACGAGGCTCTTCACCCGGGGGCAGCTCGAATCCCTGACACGCGCACCGGACCTCGCCGCGCTCACCGAGGGCATGCGCCGCCTGGGGTTGCCCGTGACGGGCGAGCGAGCGGTCGCGACGCCCGCCGAGCTGGAGCTGGCCGTGCGCCGTTGGGCGGCCGCGGCGTTACGGACGCTGGCGCGGTGGGCCGGGCCACGGGTGGCCACGCTCGCCGTCATCTATGAGGAAGAGGATCGCAAAAGCCTCCGGGCCATCCTGCGAGGGGCGATCCGGGGCGCGGCCGCCGATGCACGGCTCTCCGGTCTCATCCCCACACCGGGGTTGCCGGAGCGGGCGTTGGAGGAGCTGGCCCGCCAACCCACCCCGGCCGCCGTGGCGGCGCTGCTGTCGGCGTGGCGCCATCCATATGGGGCAGTGCTCGCGCGGGCGGCGGGCGCCGGCCAGCCCGACCCGTTCGCAATCGACGTGGCGCTCGACCGCGCAATTGCCGTGCGCGCCGTCGCGGCGGCGCGCCGGGCGGGCGGGGAGCTCCTGGGGTACGTGCGCGAAACGGTGGACCTGCGTAACGCCCTGACGGCGGTCGTGCTGGCGGTGGCCGGGCAGGACGTCGTCCCCAAGGACGTCTTTCTCCCCGGCGGCGAGCGCATCACGATCACGGTATTCGAGGAAGCGGCTGCTCTCGGGGAGCCGGGCGCCGCCGGGATGCGCCTGGCGCGGGGCTTCGCGCCGACGGCTCTGGCGGAACCGTTCCGGCACGTGGCGCGCGATCTCGTGGACCTCGAGGAGGAGCTGCTCCGGGTCCGCGTTCGGGAGATCGCGCGGCGGACCAGACGCGCGCCGCTCGGTCCCGGGCCGGTGCTGTGGTTTTCGCTGCGACTGCGCGCCCAGGTCGTCGACCTGCAGCGCATCGTCTGGGGTGCGGCGCTCTCCGCCCCGCGCGCTGCGCTGATAGCTGCCCTCGTGACGGCGCCATGAGTCACAGCGTGCAGGTGCTGTGCCGGCCCGAGGTGGCGGCGGGGTTCGCCCTCGCCGGACTGCGCCCGCTCGAGACCGTCGATGCGGCAGACGGCATCGCCCGTCTGCGGGAGCTGCTGCGGGACCCATCGGCGGGCGTCGTCCTCGTCGAGGAGTCCTTCTATGACGCGTTGCCCGACGATGTGCGGCTCGAGCTGAGCCGGCGTCCGCTGCCGATGGTCGTGCCGTTCCCCGGTCCGCAGTGGGGGGGACGGCGCGAGGCCGAGACCTACATCATCGAGCTGCTGCGACAGGTGATCGGGTATCGCGTGAGGCTCAAGTGACCGCCCCCCCTCCCGCTCCCGCCCTCGTCCGCATCAGCGGCGCCCTCGCCGAAGCCGAGCCGCTCGCGTCGGCCTCGCTGTACGAGCTCGTGCGGGTCGGCGAGCACGGCTTGCTCGGCGAGGTCATCCGGATCGCGGGGGAGCGGGCCACCATCCAGGTCTATGAGGAAACGAGCGGACTCCAGGTGGGAGAGCCGCTCGCGCTCACCGGACAGTCGCTCACGGTGCAGCTGGGCCCCGGGTTGCTGGGCTCGGTGCTGGACGGCGTCGGCCGGCCGTTGGCCCGTGTCGCCGCGGCGACGGGGGACTTCATTCACCCTGGAGCGGCCGCGGCGACGCTCGACGTTGCGGCGCAATGGGCGTTCACGCCGGTCGTGCCGCCCGGCGCAACCGTCACGGGTGGAGACGTGCTCGGCACGGTGCAGGAGCGCGGGGGTTTTCTGCATCGCGTGCTCGTGCCGCCGGGCGTCTCCGGCACCGTGGCGGAGCTCGCCCCGGGTTCGTTTACGGTAGCCGACGCGGTAGGCCGGCTCGACGACGGTACGCCCCTCAGACTGGGGCATGTCTGGCCGGTGCGCGAGCCGCGGCCCGTGGGTCGGCGCCTGGCGCTCGGGGCCCCACTGGTCACCGGGCAGCGGGTGTTCGACTTCCTGTTTCCCGTCGCCGAGGGCGGCAGCGTCGCCGTACCGGGCGGGTTCGGGACGGGCAAGACCGTCATCGAGCAGTCGCTCGCCAAGTACGCGGATGCCGATGTGATGGTCTATGTGGGCTGCGGCGAGCGCGGCAACGAGATGGCCGAAGTGCTGGAGGAATTCCCCCGTCTCGTCGATCCGCGCACCGGGCGCCCGGTGATGGACCGCACGGTCCTGATCGTGAACACGTCGAACATGCCGGTGGCGGCGCGGGAAGCGTCGGTCTACCTGGGCGTCACCATCGCCGAGTATTACCGCGATATGGGGTATCGCGTAGCGCTGATGGCGGACAGCCTGTCGCGCTGGGGGGAGGCGCTGCGCGAGATCGGCGCGCGGTTGCAGGAAATGCCGGGGGAAGAGGGATACCCGACCTATCTCGGCAACCGGCTCGGCAAGTTCTACGAGCGCGCCGGGCGGGTGTACGCGGTCGGCGCGCCCGAGCGCGAGGGCGCCCTCACCATCATCAGCGCCATCTCCCCGCCGGGCGGCGACTTCTCGGAGCCCGTGACCCAAGCGGCGCTGCGGGTGGTGGGCGCGTTGTGGGCGCTCGACGCCGGCTTGGCGCACCAGCGCCAGTTTCCGGCCGTGGATTGGGAGACGAGCTACAGCCTCTACACGGACGTGACCACGCCGTGGTTCGTCGAGCACGCCGGGGCGGACTGGGCCGACCTGCGGCGCGAGACCCTCGAGCTGCTGCAGCGCGACCGGGAGCTGCGGGAAATCGCGGAGCTGGTGGGGCCCGAGGCGTTGATCGACGCCGACCGGCTGCTGCTCGAAGTGGCGCGGACGATCCGCGAGACGGTGCTGGGGCAGAGTGCCCACGATCCGAACGACGCGCTCTCGACCCTCGAGAAGACGCACCGTCTCGCGGCCCTCGCCCTCGGGGTGCATCACGCCGGGCGGCGCGCGCTGGAGACGGGTCGCGCCTTCGAGCAGCTCGACCTCGCCACCCCGCGGCGCCTGCTCGCGGCGCTGCGGCGCGCGCGCGCCGACGACGTAGCCGCTCGGGCCGCCGAGGTGCAGGCTGCCCTGGAGGCGGTCGGGACATGAGCGGCGCGGTACGACGCTATCACGGTGCGTCCGGCGTCGCCGGCCCGCTCCTCTACATCCGTCGCACGCCGACAGTCGCGCTCGGCGAGTGGGTGGAGATCCGGGCGCCGGGACAGCGGCCGCGTCGCGGCCAGGTGATCGACGCCGGCCGGGAGATCAGCGTCATCCAGATCCTCGAGGACACCCTCGGATTGCCCCCGGCCCGCTCCGAGGTGACGCTGACCGGCGAAGGGGCAACCGCGATTGTCGGCCGGGAGCTGCTCGGCCGGGCGTTGAACGGCACCGGTGAGCCGATCGACGGTCTTCCCGCACCGATCGGCGACGCGACGCGTCCGGTCTGGGGGGCGCCGCTCAATCCGGTACGGCGCGTGCGGCCCGCCGACTTCATCGAGACGGGCATCTCCGCCGTGGACGGCATGAACACGCTGGTGCGCGGCCAGAAGCTGCCGGTCTTTTCCGGCCCCGGCCTCCCCGCGCTCGAGCTGGCAGCCCGCATCGTAGAAGGCGCGCGCGCCCCGCGGGGCGAAGCGTTCGCGGTCGTGTTCGCGGGCGTGGGCATCACGGCGCGCGAAGCCGACCAGTTCCTCGACCGGGTGGAGCGGAGCGGGGCATGGGATCGGAGCGTGCTGTATCTGAACCAGACGCGGGATCCCACGATCGAGCGGCTCCTCGCCCCCCGGGTCGCGCTGACCCAGGCGGAGTACCTCGCCTTCGACGCCGGGATGCACGTGCTGGTGGTCATCGCCGACATGACGCACTACTGCGAAGCACTGCGCGAGATCGGCACCGCGCGCGAAGAGATCCCGGGTCGGCGGGGTTACCCCGGCTACATGTACACCGACCTGGCCAGCCTGTACGAACGCGCCGGCATCGTGGCGGGCCGCGCCGGATCGGTGACGCAGATCCCGATCCTCACCATGCCCGATGACGACATCACCCATCCGATCCCCGATCTCACGGGCTACATCACCGAAGGGCAGGTGGTGCTGAGCCGGGACCTGCACCGCCGCGGTGTGTTTCCGCCGGTGGACGTGCTGCCGTCGCTCTCCCGCCTGATGAACGCCGGGATCGGAGCCGGGAAGACGGTACCTGAGCATCGCGAGTGGGCCGATCAGCTGTACGCGATCTACGCGCGCGGGCGCGAGGCGCGGCTCATGGCCGCTATCGTCGGCGAGGCGGGACTCGCCGCTCCGGACCGGCGGGCGCTCGGATTCGCCGAGCGGTTCGAGACCGAATTCGTGGGCCAGGGCGCTGCACGCCGGTCGCTCGCCGAAACGCTCGACACCGGCTGGCGCTTGCTGGATACGCTGCCGCGCGAGGACCTCATGCGGCTGAGCGACTCCACCTGGTCGGCCAGGCATCCGTGAGCATCGCGACCCTCGCGCCCACCCGGCTGAACCTGATCCGCGCGGTCCGGCGCCTGGAGCGCCTGTCGCGGGGCGCCGCCGTGCTGCGGCGCAAGCGCGAAGCACTCGTCACCGAGCTGTTCCGCCTGGCGCGGCCCGCGGCGGACGCGCGCGAACAGATCGCGACCGCGGCTCTCCGGGCGTACCCGCTGCTCGGCGGCGCGCTCGCCCAGCAGGGCCAGGCCGGCGTGCGGGCGATCGGCTGGCCGGGCCGGGACCTCACGGTGGAGGTAATGCCGGGTTCGGTCTGGGGAATCGTTGTGTCGCGCATCGTCGCCCGGCCGCCGCTGGCGCGCACCCTGGGTGCCCGCGGGACCGCCCCGGCGGGCACGGGGCCGGCCGCCATCCAGGCGGCAGCCGGATTCGAGCAGCTCACCGAGCTGCTGCTCGATGCCGCCCCCCGCGAAATGCTGCTCCGACGTTTGGGGCAAGCTCTGGCCCAGACGTCGCGCCAAGTGCACAGCCTCGAGCACCGGTTGTCGCCGCGGCTGCGGGGGGACATTTCCCGGGTCCGGCAGGTGCTGGAGGAGCGGGAGCGGGAAGAGCGGCTACGGCTCCAGGCACTCACCCGCACGCGTCGGCCGTCGGCCTTTCGCTGACAAATGGGGTCTGTGTATCCTCACTGCTTCTTCATACTTCCTTCACCTCGGGCTGGGCAGGTTCACTGCCAGTATCTCTACGTAGGTACCGAGGCAGAATCCGTCGTCGGGGACACTTGCTGGAAAGGACCTGGGTCATGACGAACTCCCGTTGGCTCGCCACGGCGTTACTCGTTGCCGCGTTCGCCGCTTGTACGAACGAAAAAATCGTCTTCAAGACGCGCGAACCGTTCAACCCCCCCCGCGATTCCATCAACGGTTTCCTTGGCTACTACACGGTCAGCTCCAAGCTGACGACCTGCGGCAACTGCCACGTGGATCAGCAGGGCACGTGGAAGGTCACCAAGCACGCCAACGCGTGGGCGAATTTGGTGGCGTCCGGGGCTCAGAAGGCCTACTGCAACAACTGCCACTCGCTGACCCAGCTCGGCAACGCCGTGCCCGACTCGACCCCGGCGGGATACGCCAAGGTCGCGGATTCGACCTACTTCGACGTGCAGTGCGAGAGCTGTCACGGTCCCGGCTTCACCCACGTGCAGGGTCCGAACCCCGGCAACATCCCGCTGGCGCGGCTCTCGATTCCCACGGACACGTCGATTTCGAAGACCTCGGCGACGTGCGGCGCGTGCCACACCGGTCTCCACGAGCCGTTCACGGAAGAGTGGGCCCAGTCGGCGCACGCCGGGACGGTGAGCGAGGTTATTTCGAGCTACGTCACGAACCCGGCCGGCGAAGCGTCCTGCATGGCGTGCCACGAAGGCCGCCTCACATTGAAGGCGTGGGGCGTCACCACGAACTACGTCGAGCGCGACCAAGCGATAAATCTCAGCACAGCGCTGCCGGTGGTATGCAGCGTGTGCCACGACCCACACGCCGACAACAACCCCGGGCAGCTGCGCTGGCCGATCGACAACGCCGATCCCTCGCAGAACCTGTGCATGAAGTGCCACAACCGGCGCGCCGTCCCGTCGGCCAGCAGCCCACGCGGCCCGCATGCGCCGCAAGGGTCGGTGGTCCTCGGGACCGCCGGTTGGTGGGGGACGAACTTCGTGGATACGGTGCCCGCGACCCACGGCAACGCGACGGCCAATCCGCGGCTGTGCGCCGGCTGTCACGTCAACGCGGTGCAGGGAGTGGACTCGCTGGGCGTCACCACGTTCTCGGTGGGCCATGAGTTCAATCCGGATCCGTGCCTCGTGAACGGCAAGCCGTCGGGCGACAACTGCGCCCGGCCCGGCGATGCCGGCTATGTCGCCGGCAGCCGCGCGTTCACGGGCTGTGCCTTGTCCGGTTGCCACAACTCGGCGACGCAGGCTGAGAACGCCGTGGCGTCGCAGCGGGCGGTCGTCGCCGCGCTGGCCGACATCCTATGGAAGGACGTCGACGGCGACCAGGTGCTGTACGACACGCTCCCCGGTGGCAGGTTCTCGGCCTTCGACGCGGGCGACACGGGCCTCCTGACTCAGTTGAGTGCGACGCAGGCGGACACCGCCTTCAACTTCAAGGACGGTAAGGTGTCGGTCGCCGAGGGCGTGCTCTTCAACGTGCGCCTCTTGGGTGAGGATCGCTACGCCAATGGCGACGGCTCCAGAGGGGCGCACAACCCGCTGCTGTACCAGCAACTCCTGGCCACGAGCATCGATCAGCTCAAGGCCCGGTACGGGTTGCCGGTTCCGCCGGCGGTCCAATTGTTGGTGGATCAGACGCTGCGACATGTCGCTCAGGTGCGTGGTCGTCCGGTCGCCAAGATCAGCAGTCGGTGAGCGCAGGACAGTGAGTAGCGCCACGTCATGACGGTGGGCCCCGGGAGCCGAAGTGGCGACCGGGGCCTCATCATGTCAGGCAGTTCGACCCTCGTGGATCAGGTGGTCGGGGCGGACCGGAGCCAGCCGGCGAGCACCAGCCGGACCCGTTTGGACCAGAACAGTCGCGATTCGGTCAGGAACAGCTTGAGGAGGACCTTGCCCAGCCTGGGGATCGTCGCGAAGCGCCGCCGGATCGGCCACTTGAGCCATTCCTTCGTCCCGACCGTCCGTGCGGACAGCACTTCCACCCGGCGCTTCACGACGTCGAACTGCCGCTCGCGATCCGGGCCTTCCGGCAACGCGAGGATCGCGTCGATATCGGCGAGCAAGCGGCGTGAGGCGTCGATTCTCGAGACGACATCCTGGTAGGCGGTGTGGTCGATGACTCCGTAGTCGAGCTTCAGTTTTGCCAGCCGGGCGCCGGCCTCGTAGGTAGCGGCGACGATCTGCTCCCGGGTCATGCTGTCGGTTTCGAAGCTCAGCAGGTACTTCCAGCTCGGGGCGAGGAGCGCGCGCCGATGATCCTCGAAGGTGCGACACAGGCGCTTGTAGCCGAAGCGCTCGGGGTGCTCGAACGCGGGGCTGCCGGGATCCAGGAACGGGCCGAGCGGCGCGATGAAGAACCACAGCCGCTTGTCGCCGCCGAACCGCTCCAGCAGGGTGCGGCAGTAGTCGACGCTGCCCAGGACGTCGTCGTAGGTCTGCTTGGGCAGTCCGGCCATGAAGAA
Organism: Gemmatimonadota bacterium; assembly: GCA_041484445.1. Taxonomy (GTDB): domain Bacteria; phylum Gemmatimonadota; class Gemmatimonadetes; order Gemmatimonadales; family GWC2-71-9; genus DASTHG01. The sequence continues at coordinate 6,782 of JBGPHP010000063.1, read as the reverse complement.
CACGTCGATCCGGTTGACGCCGTGCCGCAGCGCGCTGGCCAGCGTCGCCTCGATCTCGGCGTTGCTGCACGCGAGCTTGCCGTTCAGCCGGCGGATCGATTCCTGGTGCGATTCGAGCGTGATCTCCAGGCTGAAGCGCGGGGCGGCTTTGGCGATCTGGGCGAAGAAGTCGTCCCCGGCGGGGAAGAACAGCTCGAACACCAGCTCGTTTCGGACGCGCTCCTGCGCCAGCAGCTCGAAGAACCGCTCGGCGTGGTGCCGGCCGCCCTGACGCAGGTCGTGCACCAGGAAGATCGGCGCCGTGCTGAATTCCTGAATCCGCAGGATGTCCTGCACCAGGGTCTCGGGCGAGCGGAAGGCCGGCTTGGTGCGGTTGCAGATCTGGCGGTACGCCGTGCGCGACCCGCCGCAGATCGAGCAGTTCTGCGTGCATCCGCGGGCCGTGAGCACCGCGGTGATCGGATAGTCGAGCCAGCCCTCGCAGGGAATCACGTTGGCGAGGCTGCCGTACTTCAGCACCGACCGCATCACGTAGGAGTAGTTCGGCAACGGGATGTCGTCGATGCTGGCGGGCACATGGCTGAACGGGTTCACCACGATCGCGCCGTCCGGGGTCTTCCAGGCCAGGTTCGGCACGTCCGCGAGCGACCCGCCCAGTCGCAGGGTCCGCATCAGCGTGAGCATCGGCGCTTCGGTGGAGTCGCCGCGCATCACCATGTCGACACACGGGTAGCCGAGCAGCTCTTCGTAGTAGTACGAGGCGGACAGCCCGCCCAGGATGACCGGCGTGTCGGGGTGATGGCGCTTCACGATCGTGGCCAGCTCGATCGCGCCGTGGGCGTGTGGCAGCCAGTGCAGGTCGATGCCGAAGAGTGCGGGATTCAGTCGTGCGATCTCCGCCTCCGCATCGTAGTTGGGGTCGGCCAGCATGCGATAGGCGACATTCACGATCTCGACGTTGAACCCCTCCTCCTCGAGGTGGCCGGCGATGGTCGTCAACCCCATCGGATACATCTCGAACACGGAAGAGGACGGAATCACGTCGCTGATCGGCCCGAACATGATCCCGCGTTTGCGGAAATCATAGACGCTCGGCGGGTGGAGCAGCACGAGGTCCCGCCCGAACAATGCGTTCAGCAGCCCTTTCATGAAGTTCAACGTATGCGGACGAGGCTAAGGAGCAGGTGAGCCGGTCTTGAAGGCGGGCTCACGAGACCGTACCGTAGAGCCGATCACTGAAAGGACGGCAGCGCTGACCAACACACAAGCGGATCGAGGCGCAGGCACACCGGAATGGCAGCCGGGCTTCAACGAGCGCCTGCTCGGTGGGATCGTGGTGCTGATGGTCGTGGGGATGACCCTCGCCATCGGGCTGTACCTCCTGCCCCCCGAGCACCTCCAGCTGGCCGAGCTGCAGCCGTCGTTCCGCGTGGCGCGGGAGGCCGACTTCCCGGTGGGCGCGAGCCGCGTCCTGAACTGGGGAGAGCAGGTGATCCTCGTGGTTCGCACCGGTGACCAGGCGTATGCCGCCTTGCAGGGCACGGCGCCCACCGATGGCTGCATCCTGACCTGGGACCCGGCGTCGCTGCGCGTGCTGTCTCCGTGCACGTACCTGGTCTACGACCTGCACGGCAATGTCGTGCAGGGTCTCTCCACCGTCCCGCTCCAGCGCTACGCGGTTTTCGTGCGGGACGGGGTCGTGTACGTCACGGGGTCCTGACATGGCCAACCGCGCGTGGGAGACGGTGAAGGAGTGGGGCGGGCGCTTCTGGGCCGACCTCAAGGCGAGCACCGACGCCAGTCTGCTCGGCGTGCTGCGGTTCCTCGGTCTCCTCTATGGACCGATCGACACGCATCTCCCGATCGACCAGGCGTTCCGCCGCTCCCTGGGCAACCGGCTGTCGCGCCACGCCGGATGGCGCCACGCCGCCGGCGGCATCACCTATCTCCTGTTCATCCTGCTCGTCGTGACCGGCGTGTTGCTGTCGTTCTACTACCGGCCCTCCGCCGAGGAGGCGTATCAGAGCATCCAGCACATCGTCACGGGCGTGCGGATCGGCTGGTTGATCCGCGACCTGCACGTGTGGGGCGCCAACCTGATCGTGATCACGGCGCTCGTGCACATGGGCCGCGTGTTTCTCGACGCATCCTACAAGCCGCCGCGTGAGACCAACTGGCTGGCCGGCGTGCTGCTGTTGTTCGTCGTGCTCGCGTTCGGCGCTACCGGCTATCTCCTCCCCTGGGATCAGTGGGCGTACTGGACCGTGACGGAAGCGCTCGACATGCTGGGTCGCATCCCGGTGCTCGGGGGCCTGTCGGTGGGCGTGCTGCGCGGCGATCCGGTCGTGTCCGGGGCCACGCTCAGCCGGTTCTTCGCCGTGCACGTCATCGTGCTGCCGTGGATCGCCTTCGGGCTCTTGATGCTGCATTTCGCCCTGTTGCGCAAGCACGGCCTGGCGCCCCCGGACACGCCGCGCCCCGCCGCGCCGGAGGGGGTGCCGTTCTTCCCGCACCATCTGCTGCGCTCCTTCGTCGTGGCGGTCCTGGTGCTCGCGGTTGCCGCGACGGCGGCCATTCTGTGGCCGCGGGAGATCGCCGACCCCGCCAATCCGTCTCAACCCCCCGGAACCCTACTGACGAGCTGGGTCGTGGCGGACGTGTCGCGCGCGCTGACGCACTACCTGGGGGCGTGGGGGCTCGGTCTGTTTCTGCTGGTGGGGCTGGCGCTGGCGCTGCTCCCGCTGTTCGACCGTGCGCCGGAGCGCCGGCTGCGCCGCCGCCCTGTCGTCGCGGTGCTCGGGGTGGCGTTCTACCTGGGATTCGTCGTGGCGTGGGTCGCGGGACGGCAGCTGCGCAACATGCCGCCCCAGGCGACGATCGAGTCGGGGGTGCCAACCGCGCCCGTCCCCGACAGCGCAGGCGCGCGCGGGAGGACGCCGTGAAGACGATGCCCAGCATCGCGATGGTGCTGTTGGCGCTCGGCTTCTCGAGCGCCGCACCGCTCGCCGGCCAGACCCCCCCGTCCGGCGGCGTGCCGCTCGACACGAGTTACGGGTGCATCGTGTGTCACGCCGACCACCGCGAGGGGATGATCCTCGGCGTGCACGCCGAGCGCGGCATCCGTTGCGCCGACTGCCACGGCGGCGATCCGAGCGCCCGCGCGCTCCCCGCGGCGCATCGCGGGCGCTTCGTGAGCGGCCGGGACAAGCTCAGCACCGTGCAAGTGTGCGGCTCCTGCCACTCCGACCCCAACCGGATGCGGCAGTACGGGCTGCCCACGGGCGAGCTCGCCGAGTTCCGCACCAGCCGCCACGGTCAGCTGCTGCTGGGACAGCACGACACCAACGCGCCCACGTGCACCGATTGTCACGGCACGCACGTCATCTATCCACCCGATGACGCCCGCAGCAAGGTCTATCCGAGCAACATCCCGGGGACCTGCGCGCGCTGTCACGCCAATCAGCAGCTGATGGCGCGCTACCGGATTCCCACGAATCAGTTCGAGGCTTTCCGCAGCAGCGCGCACGGGATCGCGCTGTTCCAGCAACAGAACTTCGCCGCCCCCACCTGCGTGGGCTGTCACGGCGCCCATTCCGCCTTGCCGCCGACGGTGACCGAAGTCTCGAGCGTCTGCGGTCGCTGCCACCAGCTCGTGGGGCAGGCGTTCGCGCTCGGCCCCCACGGGCCCGCGGCGCGCAGCGGCAAGCTTCCCGGGTGCCTGGGGTGTCACACCAACCACGGGACGGAGCGCGTCCCGGCCGACCAGATCGTCGCGGGGTGCGACAAGTGCCACGCCGGGGATGCCCGCGTGCACCAGACGAGTCTCGAGATCCAGAAGCTCGTGGTCGGGGCGACCTCGGACCTGGACGCGGCCCGGCGGGCGGTCGGGCAGCTGACCCTGGCCGGCGCGCGGGCGAGCGACTACCGGTTCCGCTACGAGTCCGCCCTCACCTACTATCTACAGATCGCGCAGGTGCAGCACAGTCTGGATCTGTCGCGTCTGGAGGAATTGAGCCGTCGCGTGCGCTCGATTTCGGTGGAGCTCGGCTCGGCGGCCGAAGCGCTGTCCGAGCGCCGCTGGGAGCACAGGCTGCTGCTCGCGCCCATCTGGTTCCTGACCCTGTCCGCGGTCGCCCTCGCCTGGCTCACCTGGCGCGCGCTCCGCAGGGTGGAGGAGGGTCGGCAGCGATAAGCGATGTCCTCCCCCACGCCCCCCCCCGCCCCCGGCCGCCTCAAGCGTTTCTTGAGGATCCTCCTCCCCGTCACCATCCTCGGGGTGATTCTGCTGTCCGTCGGTACCGTCGCATTCGTGGAGTACAGCAGCACGCCGGGGTTCTGTAACAACTGCCACATCATGCAGCCGTACTACGATTCGTGGTCGAAATCCTCACATCGCAACGTCGCCTGCATCCAGTGTCACATCGCGCCGGGGATCAAAGCGGAGGCGATGACGAAGGTGCAGGCCGCGAACATGGTGGTGAAGTACTTCACCGGTGCCTACGGCACGCGGCCCTGGGCCGAGATCGAGGACGCGTCGTGCCTGCGGTCGGGATGCCATTCCGACCGGCTGATCTCGGGCGTGGTCGACTACAAGGGCGTACGCTTCGACCACACCAAGCACCTGGGCGAGCTGCGCCGCGGCATTCAGCTGCGCTGCACGAGCTGCCACTCCCAGATCGTACAGGGGACGCACATCGCGGTGACCCAGGAGACCTGCTTCCTGTGTCACTTCCGCGGGCGGCCCATCGGGCAGCCGCTGGCCGGGTGCACGGGGTGCCACCCGATGCCGCCCCGCGTCATCTCGCCCGCCGGCTTCGCGGTCGATCACGCCCAGTACGTCCGCGACCGCATCGATTGCCTCTCCTGCCACACGCAGGTCACCGAGGGCGCGGGGCAGGTCGACCAGACGCGCTGCATCAGCTGCCACAACGAGCCGGAGCGGCTCGGGCAGTTCCAGAACACCCAGCTCATGCATCGGGTGCACGTCGCCGATCATGACGTGGCGTGCATCCAATGCCATACGCCGATCCAGCATCGGATTGTGTCGCTCACGACGACCGTTGAGCTCGACTGCAAGACCTGCCATACCGACGTGCACACGGCGCAGCAACAGCTCTACGCCGGGGTCGGCGGCCACGGGACGGGCGCGGTGCCCAGTGCCATGTTCCTGGCGCGCGTCTCCTGTCTCGGATGCCACTCGGAGGCGGCCCGGCTCAAGGGGCACGAGCGCGTGCAGCTTGCGGGCGAGACGTCCTGTATGGCCTGCCACGGCATCCGCTACGCCAACATCCTCCCGGCATGGCAGCAAGGAATGGCGGCGAAAGTGTCGCGCGTGGGGGCGGTGGTCGGCGGCGCGCGCGCGGTCGCGGGCGCGGGGCCGATGCGGCAGCGCGCGGCGGCGGAGAGCTTGCTCGCGCAGGCCGAGGGCAATGTCGAGCTGGTGCGGGTCGGCAAGGGGGCGCACAACATCATCTACGCGGACCGGCTGCTGCGCGTCTCGCTCGACCTGGTGCGGGAGGCGGTGCGACAAGGATTGCTCCCGTACCAGGTACCGGCGGTGGACTTGGGGCCTCCGGTGAGCGGGAGCGCCTGCCTGCAGTGTCACCTGGGCGTGGAGCGGCGCGGCGGGCGGTTCCAGACCGAGCCGTTCGATCACGCTCCGCACGTGCTGCGCGGCGGCCTGGCCTGCACCGATTGCCACACGCCGTTGGATCAGCACGGCGGCACGACGCTCACCTCTCGGGCGAGCTGCGACGCGTGCCATCACCCGGTGATTCAGCCGCTGGCCTGCGCGCGGTGCCACGACGGCCCGGGCGGCGCGCCGGTGCAGGTCTTCAATCTCCAGAGCGGCGACTTCTCGCACCGGCCGCACGCGGCCGCCAACCTCGTGTGCACCGCCTGTCACACCGCGCCGATCATGAGCGCGCGCGACCTGCAATGCGAGAGCTGTCACGACCAGCACCACCAGCCCGACGTCGGGTGCCTGTCGTGTCACCGCGGGGGTGCGCTCGCGCTGCACAAGCGGGCCGATCATGTGGCGTGCGTCCAGTGTCACGCGGGTGCGGCGCGCGTGAACCGGTGGACCCGCCAGGTGTGCACGGCCTGCCACGCCGCGCAGGTGGCGCACTATCCGGGCCGCGCGTGCGACGTCTGTCACAAGGTGCCGCCGATGGGGACGACGCGCGCGGCCGCGCCACCCGCACCGTCGGCCGCCCGGCCCTAAGGAGAGGGACGCCCATGCGTGGCTTCACTCAATTGCCGCTGCTGCTCGGCGCAGCGCTCGTCGCCGTCGCGGGAACCGCCCGCAGCGCTGCGGCGCAGCAGGCGCCCGTGGTCGAGTGCGCCCGGTGCCACGCCAACCGGGACTTCCTCATCAGCAAGACGGCGAACGCCCACCAGGACTCCGCGCTCTACGTCCCGGCCGCCGTGCTGCAGGGGACCGTGCACCAGACCCTGCGCTGCACCGATTGCCACCGCGGCTTCGAGGGCGGCTATCCGCATCGGGTGAGCGCGGTCGTGGTGCCCTGCGAGACGTGCCACCAGCAGGAAGGGACCGACTGGACGGCATCGATTCATGCCGCCAACGCCGCTACCAAGGGAGACGCGCCCACCTGCGTGGGCTGCCACGGCGCGCACGTGGTATACGGCGTCAAGGACGTCCGCTCCCCCGTCTATCCGCTCAACGTGGCCGCCATGTGCGGCCGGTGCCACGGCGACGCGCGCATCATCGGGACGTACTTCGCGACCCCGGAGAAGCTCCAGGGCCGGATCGCCACCACCCA
>JBGPHP010000062.1:0-15205 GCA_041484445.1 Gemmatimonadota bacterium | reverse complement strand
ATGTCGGGGACAGCCTGGGCGGCGGCGTCGTTGTTGACGGTGACGCGCACCAGCTCCGAGCCCGCCTCGTGCAACGCGCGCACCTGGGCCACGGTGCCGGCGACGTCGGCGGTATCGGTGTTGGTCATCGACTGGACGACGATCGGGTGGGCGGAGCCCACCTTCACGCCGCCCACGACGACGGTGGCGGTGCGGCGGCGGTGCATGACGAGGGGAATCTAATGCGGGGAAGCGGGTGGAGGGCTCCTGCCTGCTCCACCATCCTCCATCGCCCTAGAACTTCAGCCGCGTCACTGTGCTCGAGGAATAGTTCGCCGTGTACACATTCCCGTTGCCGGCGTCGAATGCGATCCCGAACAACGCGTCGGAGAACGGGCTGACGGAGATGATCCCGATGAAGCCGCCGCTCACCCCGTCGTAGACCGTGACGTAGGGGAGGAACTTCGCCCCCACGTACACTTTGTTGTTCACCGCGTCCACCGTCAGGCTCGCGGACTGGTAGCTGGTCGGCAGGGACGCGACCACGCTGCCGGCGCCCGTGGGATCGATCACGTACATGAAGTACGGGAAGTTCTGGGTGTTGATCTGGTCGATCACGTACAGCCGGTTGGTGACCGGGTTGAGCGCGATCGCGTACGGCTCGCTCCCCACGGAGATCCGTTTGGTGATGAGCCGGTTCACCGGATCGACTGCCACGACCAGGTTGCTGTCGGGAATCGCGACGTAGACGAGTCCGTCGTTGGGATTGAAAACGGCGCCGTTGCCGGTGTCGGGCAGCGGAGTGTCGTTGCCAGTTGAGAACGTGTTGTTCGAGCCGTCGATGCGGCGCAGCACGGGCTTGGGCGACGCCCCAGCGACGTCGATGACCGTCACGTAGATCCGGTTGTTGATCGAATCGACGGTCAGCCCCTGGCGGTTCTGCACCCCCTGATCGTTCTTGCCGACGGCTACCGGGGACGGGACCACGCGACTGAGCGTGATGCCGGAGAGCACCACGACACCGGAATCGGTGGCCACGTACACCCGGTTCGTGAGCGCGTTCACCGCGACTGCGGCGATCGTCGCCCCCGCGGTCACCGTCTGGGTGACCGTGCCCGCCGTGCCGTCGATCCGGGACAGCGTCGCTCCCTGGTGCCCGACGTACACGATGTGGGTTGCCGAGCTGGTGGCCATCGCCCAAGGCTGGACGTCGACCGCGATCGGCGTGAGCACCGGGTTGAACACCTGGCCGAACCCGTACGCCGTATCGCCCGGTGCACGCGCTGCGAACGCCGTGACGTACTCGCTGCCGAACGGCGTGCTGTCGAGCCGGACGGTCACCTGGTGCACGATAGACGTATCGATGATCCGCAGGTGCGGATTGAAGGGATTGTCCGCGCGCCAGTGGACCGGCACCGTCGGCATCGTATCGCCGCCGAAATCGGTAACCACCGCCTGGAACGTTGTCGTGCCACCGACCAGGACGCTGACCGTGTCCGGCGTGACGTAGATGTACCCCGGCGCCTGGGTAATCTGGACCGGCATGGTGTCGGCGCCGAAGGCGTTGGCACTGGTATCGGTGACCACCAGACGGACGAAGCCGTTCGCCAACGCGGTCACTGTGGCGGTATCTCCCGCCGGTGTCCCGCGCGTGGCGACGGTGATCGGGGGCCCGGCAGGCGGAACCACCGTCCACCGGAACCGGGCGTTCTGGTTCCCGAACGGGACCAGTCCCGAGTCCACGACGTAGGCGTGGTATTCGGCCTGGCAGTAGAAGTTCGGCTGTCCGGTGGGGCAGATCGAGTTGAACAGCGCCGTGTCCGGCGCCGTCTGGATCCCGTTGAAGCCGTACGGATCGCGGTCGATCTTCACTCCGGCCACGTGCGGCGTCATCGTCACGATCACCGAGTCGGTGATGAGACCCGCGAGCCCGCTATAGGACCCGCGGATCACGAACGGGGATGGTGTATTCGCGGTGGCGTGGAAGAAGACGGTGTCGCCGTCGATGCCGCCGCTTGTGTGTATCGAGTCGAAGATGCCGGGCTGGGGGAAGAAGGTGCACGTCCCGCCGATGATGTCGAAGCAGCCCGAGAAGAACTGTGTGGCGTTGTTGAAGGAGTCGTGCGAATGCGTCACGATCACGCCGGTCCGATTGGCGCTAGTGAACGTGATGCTCTTCGCTCCGGTGATCTGCCCCTGGGAGCGGGCCATGTCGAACGTCCAGTTGGACGCCGTCGTGGCGCCCGGTGCCACGTCGATGAAGTAGTCGGTGAACCCGCCGCCGCCCGTGGCGTGCGTGGTGAGGCGCCCGGCGACGTTGGTGAAGTTCCATTGCGCGTTCACCCGGCCGCCGATGTCACCCGACGATGTCGTGGGGGTGATGAAGCTCGCCGGCGAGGCGGGAATCGGTGACCAGGTGACGGACTGGCCCGCCACGCCGCGGCCGCGGGCGTCCACGACCCGTGCGTGGATGCCGACCGGGTCGTTCTGCACCGTCGAGGGCAGCAGGCTGTCGACCGTCGTCACCACGCCGGTCGCCGGGCCAACCTGGAAGAACGGCGTCGTGGCGAACGGCGTGGTCACCGCCGCGTAGAACTGCGTCGTTGTCCGACCGAGGCTGTCCTGGAACAGGAACCCGGTGTCCGCCCCCAGGACGTCTCCCCACCAGTTGTCGGCCGCCAGGACGGAGTCGGTGGGGGAGCCGCTCCGATAGCTGCTCTGGATCGCCCAGCCGCGGTAGTGATAGAGGTCCGAGGCGGTAATCGTCAGCTGGTTGGCGTGGCCGAACCGCGCCCGGATCATCGGATCGGGCTTGTTTTGATAGAACTCGCTGCTGGCCACGCTCACTGTGCCGGTGCCGCCGCGCTGGAAGTCGAGCGCGATGGATTTGGAGCGGCGCAGGATCAGATGATCGATCGCCAGGTTGACGTCCGTGGTAGCGCTTGAATCCGTGAAGCGCAGCGCCCCGAAGAAGATCGGGCTGCACTCCCCGAAGCAGGGCGCGATGAACCCGGCGCGGTCGACGTCGACGTGGCGGAACTTGTTGGTCGTGGTCGACCCCGACCCTGACATCCGGTGGAAGTCGATTCCGCGCCAACCCTGGGGCAGCGGTCCGCTCGCGGTGAACAGGATCGGACCGGTGCCGCCGTCGGCGGCGAGCGCGGCGGGCGCGAGTCCGCCCACCACGATCCCGGCCGAGGTATCGAACGCGATCGTGTCTCCCGGAGCGACCGTGAAGGTGGCACCCGAGTCGATGATGGCGGTGCGCAGCGCGCGCCAGACGTAGCCCGCAAGGTTGGGCAGCGTGGCGTCGGCGGTGAGCAGCCCGCCGTCGAACAGCACCGTGTCGGACGCGGCCGTCGTGATGGAATTGCCGTGCAGCGCGCGCAGCGCGGCCGCCGTGAGCGAAACCGCGTACTGCGTGTTCGGGAATGTGTTGCCCTGGATCGAGTCGGCCGCGTTGAGCTGCGTGCCACCCTCCATGAATGCCGCGACCCCGATCGTGCTCCCATCGATCGTGTCGTTGAGGATCTTAAAGCCCCGGTCCGCCAGCGCGATGCCGAACCCGATGTTCTGGAACAGCTCCGAATTGCGGACCACCGTGCCGCCCGTGCCCGTGACGGCGATGCCGGCCGAGTTCTTGGGAGAGCCGGGAGCGCCACTGCCAGTGATGTCGGCGCCGTCGAGCACGAACGGCGCGGCAACCGGATTGCGCATCCACAACGCAGCGTGGTGGCGGGTGACGCCCGGCACCGAATCGCCGGCGTCGGCAATGTGCACGAACCGCAGCGTGTCGGCCCCCGACAGTCGGCCGATCTCGACGCCCACCCAGGCACCCGGGAAGCTGCCGGCCGAGCCCGAGAGAACCGCGCGGTTCGCGGGGCTCGTGGCGAGGGAGCGGATCGTGCCGCTGCGCGTCCCCGCGCTGTCGCCAATCCGAAGACCGGTCTGCCCCTCGAACCGCAGCACCACATTCGAATCGAGCGTCACGGCCTGCCCACCCACTCGGCCGATATCGAGCAGGCCACCGACCTGGCGAATCAGGTAGCCGTTCGAGCCGATCGGCTGGGGCTGGGCGAAGATCGTGAACGCCGCGACGGTCGAGTCGGGCCGCCCCCCCTGTACCTCGATCAGGTTGGTTCCGAAATTGACTCCGTTGCCCGCGATCGAATCTTGCTTCAACAGTCCGGGCAATTGGAATGCATTCAGATGAATGCCCGTTCCCGCGCTGCCCAAGACCCGGTTGCCGCTCGAAGGCAGCAGGTGTGAGGTCAGGCTGGCGAAGAACAGCCCCTCCTGTCCGGACCCACGGATCGTGGTCGAATCGAGCTCGAGCTGCCCGTCGAAATCGACGTGGATGCCCGAGCCCGTGACCGAGTCGATCGTGCTGCGGTGCACATGGGCCGTGCCGCCGAAATGATGAACCGCGGCGTGCACGCACCGGCGAATGTGCAAGCTGTCCAGGTCGAGTGCCGCGCCGGAGCGGTTCACGATCAGCACGCACGCCTCGGAGAGGACGGCGCCGAACGGCGAACGGGACCCACCGGCGTACTCGATCGTCACGCCGTGCCACGCCGGACCTCCGAGGGCGCGCTGAATCTCGATCCCGCGCCAGAATCCGGGGGTGGGAGACGCAGTATTGGCCGTCAGGAGGATGCCGAGGCCGGCGCCGTCGATGATCAGGCGACCCGCTTCGCCCAGCGCCGTATCACCGACCTGGAGCCCCGACCCCGCGTTGAACTTCACCACCGCCCCCGCCTGGATCGTGAGCGTCGCGCTGCTTCTGATCCTCAGATAGCCGTTGACGACATGCGGGCTCGCCGCCGCGGTCCAGGTTGAGTCGGCGGTGATGTCCGACACGTGCACCGACGAGAACACGGTGATGGTCGGCAACGTGGAGGTCACCTGCACGCCGCCGATGGTGGCGTGAATCGTCGTGGCCGTGCCGGGGGTGACGCCGGTGAACGTCGCCGTATACGTCCCGTTGCCGTTGTCGGTCGCGGGGCTCGGCGCGATAGTGCCGGTGCTCGTCCCGCCCGAGAAGCTGAACACCACGGTCAGCCCGCCGGTCGTGATGTTGTTGCCGGCCCCGTCTTTCGCCTGCAACGTCAGGGTCGAGGTGCCGCCCGATGGGATCGTGTCGGCCGACACGGTGATCACGGACTGGGCGGCGACGGTGTTGCCGGGCACCACGGTGATCGTGGTAGTCGAGACCACCGCCGCGGCGCCGATCGACGCGTGGATCGTCGTCGCGGTGCCGGCCGAATCGGCGTTGAACGTCGCGGTATAGCTCCCGTCCCCGTGGTCGGTCGTGGCCCCGATCGTCCCGGTGCTCGTGCCGCCCGTATGCGTGAACACCACCGTGGCGCCGCCGGTAACCAGGAGATTCCCCGCGGAATCTTTCGCCAACAGCGTGAGGGTCGCGCTCGATCCGGAAGAGACGGTGCCGCTCGACGTGCTCACCACCGACGTGAGCGCGGAGATGGCCCCGGCGCTCACCGTGACCGTCGGCCGCGCGGTGGTGACGGCGACGCCGTTGACGGTGGCCTTGATGCTGGTGGGCGTGCCCGCCACACCACCCCGGAAGGTCGCTTGGTATGTGCCGTCGTTGTTGTCGGTCGCCGTCCCGATCACGCCGGTGCTCGTTCCGCCCGAATCGGTGAACACGACGGTCGCTCCACCCGTCGTCTGGTTGTTGCCGAACGCGTCCTTGGTCTGCAGCCGGAGCGTGACCGTCGCCCCCGACGCGACGGTCCCCGCCGACACGGTGACGACCGACAACGCCGGCGCGATGGCCCCGGCCGTTCCCGTCGCCGGAATGACGGCGGGGGTCAATCCCGTCACCGTCGCCTGGAAGTTCTGCGTGCCCGCCGTCGTCCCCAGCGTGACGGTGTCCCGGGCAACGCCCCCGCTGTCGGTCACCACCACCGAGTCGCGCACGCTCCCGCCGGTGGGCGCCTGGAACCGCACCGGGATGCCCTTGACGCCCAACCCGTCGGGCGCCGTCACCCTCACCGTCAACGGAAGCGGCAGCTGCGTCGCAACCACCCCCGTCTGGCCGCCACCCGACACGGTCGCGATCGCGTTCGGCACCGGGATGAAGGTGACGCGCGTCGAATCCTTCACCCCGTTCGGGACGACCGCACGGACGAACAGACTCCCGCGCGCATTGGGCGCGCGCAGCACGCCGGCCGCGTTGATACGCGCGACCGTCGTATCGCTGGTGGACCAGCTCACGTAGAAGGAATCGACCGGAGTCCCATCCGCGTCGGCGGTGACGCGAAACGCCGCCGTCTGCGTCTCGGTGACCACCGAGTCGCCCGGGGCGATCTGGATATTGGTGATCCCCGCGCCCGGGCCGACGTACTTCAGGGTATCGCTCGGCGTGAACGCGGTGTCGGGGGCGCCGGCGGAGACGACGATGGTGTCGGTCACCGAGAACAACACCAGGCGGCCGGCGCGCAGCTCCAGCAGCAGCTGGAACGACTCCGACGACGACCGCAGCTCGATCGGCAGCCTCAGCGTGAGCGACGCGGCGTTGGGATCGAAGAAGACGGTGGTATCGACCACCGTATCGGCGACCGGTCGGATCGCCGCAACCCGCAGACTGTCGATCGTGAGTCCGAACGCCGTGAGATCGACGGGCGAAACGAGCACCGGCCGGAAGGCGAGATATCCCACGGCGCCACGGCCCGGTCCGGTGGGCCGGTCGTTGGTGCACGTGACCAGTGCCGTCGTCAGCAACAGCGCCAGCAGGCCGCGGTGGTCGCGCCACCGCGGCCTAACGTGTGGGCACGCTGCGCCGTCGGTCACTGGGGATGTCTCATGGGGTAGGCGAATGTGCCACCAACAAGGCCACTTCGGCTAGAAGCCCGCGGCCCCGACCGGGCGTGAGCCAGGTCACACGTCCCGCCGGGACGGGCTGAACGGGCGACGGCGCCACGTTGGTGTGGAGCTATTGGAGCAGGTGATCCTGCAGGACGATGCGCAGCCGGACAGCCGTAAGCCGCAGCGTGCCGTCCATCGTTGGACCGGCCGGCGGGTCGACCGCCACGGCGACCCGAACCCCGACGAATATCTGATCCTGCCCGAAGATGCTGTCGGCCACGAGGGGAATCGGGGCGGGCGCCAGTGGCTTCGTCTGCGCGCCCACCACCCTCACGGAGGCCTGGGCGTAGGGGGTGGTGGAATAGAGTCCGGCCGAGTCGCTCGAGAAGAAGACCTGGAACTGCACGTTGCCGCTGTCGGTCCGGTTTTCGACGTTGGCGCCCACCGTCAAGGTGACCGAGTCCACCGTCGAGTTGCCCAGGCCCTTGAGCAGCGAGACGCGCACCGGCGGGATGTCCACGTTCCCCGAAGTGTTGCCGGGGATCGTATAGGGAACGGTGTCGTTGCCCTGCCCGCCGAGGAAGCTCAGCACGTCCACGTCGAAGATGGCGTGTCCCTCCCCGCATCCCAGGGAGAGGGCGGCGGCGCCCGCGGCGACCGCCAGCCAGGTGAACCGGGTGAAGCGCATCGCTGCTCCCGCGCGCATCGTCATCAGTAGATGGAGATCGAGGTGGCCATCGTGATCCCACGGGTGTTCGAGAGCGAGCTCGAATGCGTGGCGAACCCGACGTCGAGGCCGAACGGTCCGAAGCGCACGCCGGTGCCCCAGCCGACCTGCACCCGCTTGCGCTGGTCGCGCGCGACGCCACCGCGCAGCGCCAGCGGGCCGACGCGCTGCTCCACGCCCAGCTGGATCGAGGTGCCGCGCCCGTTGTTCAGCACCATCGCGCCGACGGTCGTGTTCGTCCCCAGATCGAGCGACGCGTTCGCCACGTAGGTGACCGGCAGCCGGGTCTTGGTGGTCACGTGGTTCACGATGAGCGAGGTCGCGATGTCGTTGGCGACCGAGTCGAAGTGCACGCTGTCCACGCGGGTGTCGGACCAGGTGAGCGTAGCGCCGATGTCGTTCACGCCCAACCCGACCTCCACCGGACCGCTGGCGTACACGAAGCCCACGTCGCCGCCGATGCCGTGGCCGAACTTGTGGCCGGCCTTGGAATACTGGACGCGGCCGTCGATCGCCGGCGTGACCGGGTTCGAGCCGGCGAACAGCGTGTCACCGGTGGCGATCCCGGCCGAACCCCGCACCGAGCCGTAGGCGACGCCGAGGTAGTAGTGGACGGCGGCGCCGAGATAGATGCCGTGCGTGCTGTCGCCCCAGATGCGACCGGCGTACCCCACGGTCGGCGCGAAGCCCCCTTGGACGATCGCGTCGCCGTCGCTCGCGTAAGTCGTGTTGGTGCGCGCCGAATCCTGCAGCCGCAAGAAGCCGAGCAGGGCGCTGTCGAGCTGGAACCCGATCTCGTGATCCTCCCACACGAGCACGCCGACATGGAGGCCCTTGATGGTCGGCCCGATGTCCATGAGACGACTTTCCCCGCCGAACCCGAACCGGTCGGTCGGCACGAGCTGCGCGGCCGACCCGAGATCCACGAGCAGGGCGTTCCGGCCGATCGTGAATTCGACGTCATTGGTGGGCGTCGGGACCTTCTTGATCTCCAGGAAGATCGGCGGGTGCAGAATGTAGTTGGCGAGGGCGATCGGGTTGAAATAGGACGAGTCGAAGTCGAACGCCGCGCTGTCCTTGAGCACCTGGAACAGGCCGAGCGGGATCGGGATCGTCAGCTTGGCGCTGCGTCCCGAACGTTGGGGCACCGCGCCGTAGGCCGGATTGTAGCGTCCCAGCGCTCCATCACGGCTCAGGCTCACCCCGGCCATGCCCATGCGGCGCGCGTCGAACGACAGCTGGGCGCGCGCAGGCGCGGCCCCGGCGAGGAGCCCGACGACCGACCAGCCCAGCACGACCACACGCCGCACGATCCACCTCGAAGGGAGACAGGAGGAATGGTGGCATCCGACGGACTACAATGTTGTGAGTCGGGTCACCGCGCACCAGTCCGAGGCGCCGGAAGCAGCACCAGCCGGACGGTCGTGCCCTGCCCCAGGGCGCTGGTCAGGGTGATCGATCCCCCCCAGCTCTCCACCAGCCGGCGCGCGATGGCGAGGCCCAGTCCCGACCCGCTCGAAGTCGTGGAGAATGTCGGCTCGAACACACGTCCCAGGGAGTCGGGGGCGATGCCCCGCCCGTCGTCCATCACGCTGAGCCCGAGGCCGGCCGCGTCCACGTCGACCCGGACTTCCCGGGCGCCGGCATCCCGCGAGTTCTCGACCAGGTTCACCAGCACTTCCTTCACCTCGTCCCGACGCGCCTGGGCGAAACCGTCCGCCGACCCGGTCAGTACCACGCGGGCCGCACCGCCGGCGTCGCCCAAGGCGTAGAGCTGCACCACTTCGCGCGCCAGCGCGTGGAGATCGACGGCCTCCAATGCCGGCTGCTCGGCGGCCGGCGCGCCGAAGCGCGAAAAGGCGCGCGCGATGGTATCGAGCCGGTCGATCTCCGCCAGGATGCGCTGTGACGTGTCCCCGAGTGTACGGTCGAAATCGGCGCGCGAGCCGCTCCCCGCTCCCCAGACGCGCTCCAGATGTTGGATGCCCAGCCGGATCGGGGTGAGCGGGTTCTTGATCTCGTGCGCGACCTGCCGCGCCATCTCACCCCAGGCGAGCACCCGCGCCGCACGCGCCAGCGCCGTCGTATCGTCGAGCGCCACGACGCAGCCGTCGGGCGTCGCGCCAAGCGGGGCGAGCTGCACCCGGATGTCACGGCCGCGGACCGTCAGCTCGCGCTCCACGATCTGCCCCGCCGGCTTGCGGAGGAACGCGCCGACCGCCTGCCAGAGCGGCTCCCAATCCGGTGCGGTCGCCGTCTCGACCATCGTGCCGGGCTCGAGCGCCACGCCCAGCAGCTCGGCGGCGCGCGGATTGGCGATCGTGACGCGCAGCTCGCCGTCCACCGCCACGACGCCGGTGGCGACGTTGGCGAGCACCTGTGCCGTGCGGTGGCGGGCCTCCTCGAGCGCCGCCTGGCTGCGCCGCACGTCCTGCACCATCCGCGCGAAGGCGTTGAGGACCGGCGCGAACTCCCGCGGGGCGTCGGCCGGCAGGGGTGGAGGGGCGGCGCCGCGCCCCAGGGCAAGCGCGGCTTCGCGCAGCGCCGCTACCGGCTGCGCCAGCGTTCGGGCGGTCACGCCGGCCAGGCCTCCGGCGGCGATGATCCCGGCGAGCGTCGCGAGGATCAGCACCAGGGCCAGGTCTTCCTGCTGGCGCCGCACCGTCTCGTCGTCCAGCAGCTGCGGCGCGGCGAGCACGACCTGATCGCGCGCCGGGCCGCTCACCACGACGCGATAGCCCACGAGGGTGGGCCGGCCGGCGGTGCGCTCGTCGACCGTCATCTCGACCTCGTCCTCGAACGTCAGGGGCCGGTACACCGTCGGCGTGAGCAGCGGATCGACGAGCCCGAGCTGGGCCAGCACCTCGGCGCTCGTGCCAGCGAGCCGGCCACCCTGGTAGGTCCAGAGGTCCGCATCGAGTCGCCGCCCCAGCTCGGCAACGGTCAAGGCGAGACCCGCCGTGGTCGTCGGGGGTGGCTCCCCGGCACTCGCCGCGGCGTCGCGCAACGCCTGGCGGATGAGCAGGTCGCCGCTGGCGCGGACGTTGTCCCCCAACCGTGTGAAGCTCCACACCGCGAAGGCCAGCACGGGCGCGATGAAAAAGGCGACAAGGGCGAGGGTGAGGCGTCCGCGGTAGCTCGCGAGCGCCCTGCGCAGCGATGGAGAACGGGGCATCCAGCCCTCCGCGACGACGCGGCTCAAGGCCCATGCGGCGACGAGCAACGCGACGTCGAACAAGGCCACCAGCGCCCCGCGGACGAGCAGCACCCAGGGACCGCGCAGGCCCACCCGCACATAGACGTGCCGCGGAGCGCCGGGCAGCTCGACCAACCGGTCGCCGCGCGCCGTCCATGACACTCGGGTCCATTGCACGCGCCCCGGCTCGACGGACGTCGTCGGCAGGGAGAGCGCGATGGTATACGGCGGCTCGATCGCTCGTTCGCCCTGAAGAAATCGTGCGACACGGCTCGCGGGGACCAGCCGGGACCGCGGGCCGACCCCTACCGTCAACACGTCGTCGCCCGCCATGCGCGACACCAGTACATAGTGAACACCGGGGATGCGCTCCAACCGCTCGACGCGAATGCCCCCCGACGGCTCGGAACGCGCCAACGCCGCCAGGAGCGACGTGGGGAGATCCACCGCTGCGAGACGCAGGTCGGCGATGAGGTCGCCGCGCGGATTCCAGACCGCTAACGCCGTGGGGTAGTCCTCGGCCGCGAGCGGCGAAGCGCTCCACAGGGCATAGAGATCCGCTGCGCTGGCTGGGGACGGCTGCGCCAGTGTCCGGGCGCCCAGTCGCTCGAGCTCGGCGACCGCCAGGGGGTCGGGCGCGGTGCCGAGTCGTTGCGCGTCCCGCTCGGCGAGCGCGATGCGGCCCTCGACGGCGGCCCCCCACGTCACCAGCGCCGCCGCAGTGCCGGCAACGATCGCGATGCCGAGCAAGGCCCACCGGCGGGGCGCCGGGACGATCACCCCGGCGAGCGCCGGCAACCAGAGGAAGGTGTACCACTCGGGCCAGGCTCCCGAGGGCCGCCACAACCACAGGCCGGCAAGACCGGCGAGCGCCGCCCACCCGCAGGCCGCGGGGATCGTCCAGGGCACGCGCGCGGGCTCGGCGGGCCCGCGCACCAGCGCCGCCGCGAGCAGCACCAGCGCCATGCTCGCGCTCGCCAGCGCCGCCTCCCACGACAGCCACAGGCCGAAGCTCACACCGGTCGCCGGTGGCGCGATGCCCCGCCCCATGTAGCGCACCAGGTATGGCGCATACACCAGCAGCAGGCCGGCGAGCAACAGCGTCCACCAGCGGCGCCGCACGCCGCGCCGCCACATGGCCCCCGCGGCGAGCAACGCCAGCACCGCGAGGGCGAGCAGCGATCCGGCGGAATCGCTGAATTCCCCCAGCATGGGCCGGTAAAAGGTCGCGGGAGAGAACAGCGTGGACGGAAACAACGCCGGCCCGAAGAGCCCGCGCGCGGCGGTCCAGGCGGCGGCGAGGGCCACGAGCCAGCGCCACCGGCCCGGCGGCGCCGCGAAGAGCAGCAGGGCCAGCGCCACCGTGAGCGTGATGCCGGCGCGCACCGCGATGCGGGCCAAACCCGCGAGCTTCGCGTCTCCCTGCGACGGCGGAACCGGGCGGACGCTGAACAGCACGGGACTCGATTCGCATTTCGCCCCGCAGAACTCGAACTCGTCGGAGTCGCGTGGCGCCGCACCGGGCGGATCGAAATGCAGCGCGACCCCGTGGTCGCGGGCGAAGCGCACCGACAGCGCACCGCCGCGATCGGCTACCGCCGGCGCGGCATCGAGCAGCACCGTGCCGACCGCTTGTCGACCGTTCGGCGCCTGGCGCCGGGCCTCGAGCGTGACGTAGAATGGAGTGATGACTGCGTGCAGCTCCGCCGTGTCGGGCACGGGCACGGCCCGTCGTCGGCCGGCCCACGCGTATGGGGCACCGTCCGGCTCGAGCACCACGACCCCGCGCTCCAGCGCCGCTGGCCCCCGGGTCATCGCCGCCGCGAGCGCGTCGAACGCGCCAGGCTGGGGCAAGAGGGCGGCCGCCTCGCCCCGCTCCGCCAGGCGACGCGCTTCCGCCGCAGCGTCCACCAACGTCGTCCGCAGTGCGTTCGACGCCCGCGTGACCCGCGCCTCGCGCAACACGGGCCAACAACATTCGACGCGGCGCACCGAACGCACGCCGGTGAGGAGCAGGACTCCCAGCGCGAGACAGGCGAGGCCTGCCGCCTCCGCGATACGCCGCCGGGGCGGCACCAGGGCGAGCGCGGCCGCCACGATGCCCGCGCCTCCGGCGACCCACGCCCAGCGTTCGTCGAGGCTGTACAACCATTCAGTCGTCGCCGCCACCGCGACCACTCCGGCGATCACCGAATGAGCGCGCCGCTGCACCTGAAGCTCCTGGTTCCAGAAGACATCCGCGTGCACCTCGCCCGTGATCCGCGTCTGCTCATTCCCGTGGGCACCTGCGAGCAGCACGGCCCGCATCTCCCGCTGGGGTGTGATACGATCATCGTCGAGCGGCTCGCCGACGATCTCTCGGCCGAGTTCGGCGTGCTCCGGGCCCCGACGATCGAGTACGGGGTCAACACCGCGACCCGCCGGCCGTTCCCGGGCAATGCGATGGTACGGCGAAAGACGCTGCATCGCTGGATGAACGACCTGCTCGGCTCCTGGGAAGAGGCCGGGGTCGAGCAGTTCATCATCCTGACCGCCCACGGACACGATCCCCACCAGGAAGCCCTCAGCACCCTGCGGACCAACCGCGCGCGTGTATTCACGGTGGACGTGTTCGCTCTCGACTTGGGAGACCTGCTCCTGGACCCCGACTCCCCGACCCACGGGGGGGAGCTCGATACGTCCCTGCTGCTCCACCTCGCGCCCCAGCTGGTCCGGATGGATCAGGCGCAGGATTTCCTGCCCACCGGCCGGGTGGAACGCCGCCACGTACGCGGCCTGACCGCGCCGTTGCCGGCCCTCTCACCGGGCTCCCTGGGCCGGCCCACGCTGGCGACGGCCGAGAAGGGCGAGCGTATCTATAAGATGATCCGGGAGCGCGTCGCCACGCGAGTTCTGGCGGCCGCCACGGTATGATCCCCTTCCAGATCGCGGCCACGCTGCTCCTGCTCCAGGCCCCCACCGGCGTCATCGACCAGGGCGTCCTGGTGGTGCGGCGCGACTCGCAGGAGCTTGCCCGGGAGACGTTTCACCTCCTCGAGCGGCGTCCCGGCGACCCCGCCAGCGGGTGGCTGCTGGATGCGAGCGCGCGGTGGGCCGGACCGGGCTTTGTGACCGTGCTCGCCCCGGTGGTGGAGCTCACCCCGGATTCGGTGCCGGTGGCGGTCGCGTTCGACGTCACGGCGAACGGCAAGTCGCAGCACATCACGGGACAACCCGGCCCCGGGCGCTTCACGCTGCGCTACGTCGCCCCCGGACTGGAGCGGGCGCGCGAAGTGGCAGCCGGTCCCCTGATCGTCGTGGCGGACGACTCGGTGTTCTCGCTGTACCTGTTCGCGGCCTGGCGCGCCCGGTCCACGCCCACGAACGTCACCGCCATTTTCCCGCGCAGCGCAGTGCGCGTCACGCTCACCGTCACCGACCAGGGGGTCGAGGCTACGACGTTGAACCGGGATCCCACGAGCCTGCACCACGTGCTGATCACCGGCGGGCCCATGGGTCCGGTTCATGTGTGGCTCGACAGCGGGGGGCATCTGATGAAAGTCGAAGTTCCCGATCAAACGCTGCGCGCGGAGCGACTTCCCGCCTGACCCACTGCACGGAAATCCTTGCTGCGGTTAGCTTTCCCTTCCTGGCCTCCCGCCGTCTCCGCCCGAAACCTGACTGAGCCCTAACGCGTACAGGCCGGGGCTTCGGTACGTTCCCGAAGCACGCATTCACCTTCGCCCGTCAGCAAGGATCCGCATGAAAACGCTCGTGCTCTCCTTCGGTCTTCTCAGCGCCGCCAGTGCGGCGGCCGCGCAGCAGCCCGTGCCGGCCACCCTGTCGCTGGCCGATGCGCTCACTATCGCGCAGCAACACAACCCCGTGTACCGCCAGACGCTGAACAATCGCGGACCGGCCGCCTGGGCCACCAGGAACGCGTTCGCCAACCTGCTGATTCCCCAGGTGACGGCGCAGGGAACGCTGGGGTATTCCGGCACCGGATCGCAGCGGTTCCTGACGTCCAACTTCTCGCAGGCCTACGCCACGGTGAGCTCGAACTATTCGCTCGGGCTCGACTGGACGCTTTCGGGGTCCACCCTGTCGCAGCCCGGGTTGCAGCGGGCCTCGCTCGTCGCCGCGGACGCGGATATCGACGGGGCGCGGGCTACGCTCGATGCCGGGGTGACGCAGGAATATCTGACCGTGCTGCAGGCGCGGGACAACGTGGGCGTCGCGGAACAGCTGCTGGCGCGCGACCAGGAGTTTCTGCGGCTGGCGCAGGCGCGCTACGACGTGGGCCAGGCCACGCTGATCGACGTGCGGCAGGCCCAGGTCGCCCTGGGACAGGCGCAGGTCGGGCGGTTGCGGGCGCAGACGGCGCAGCGCGTCGAAAAACTGCGGCTGTTCGAGCAGATGGGCGTCAGCGCGCCCACCGCGGTGGACTCGGTCCAGCTCACCGACACCTTCGCGATCGCGAACCCGGCGTGGAAGCT
>JBGPHP010000061.1:0-15289 GCA_041484445.1 Gemmatimonadota bacterium | reverse complement strand
GGTTGCTGGGGCAAAAGCCCCATCCTCTGGGTGCCCGTCCCCGACCCGCTCTGCGGTCGTCGCCCACTGCCGATGCCGACCCGGTTGTTGATATTGCGGTTCCCGTACTGCGCGCCGGGGCACCGAGATTGCAGCCCGGTCCGGCCACGGAGACCGCGACAAACTCAAGGAGGATGTCCTTTGTATGGCCGAGGAACACAGCTTGGAGATGGACTCAGCCGCGCCGCGAGACGTTGCCGGGGAGCGGCCCGTCTGGAACGTGGCCCTGCTGGTGGCAACGCTGCTCACTACGACGTGGGCCGGTGCCTTCCATCGGGGCGTCAACTTGCTGCGCGAGCCCGAGCGCTGGGCCACCGGCCTCCCGTACGCCGTCGCGCTCCTCACGATTCTCGGCATACACGAAATGGGGCATTACCTGGTGGCACGACGCCGCGGCGTGGGCGTGTCGCTTCCCTACTTCATCCCGATCCCGTCTTACTTGGGCACGTTCGGGGCCTTTATTCGCATGCGGGGCGTGGTGCGGGACCGCGCGGCCTACTTCGATGTGGCGGTCGCCGGCCCCTGGGCCGGCTTGGTCGCCGCTATCATCGCACTCTTCATCGGCCTGCCGGGGAGCGTGACCGGAACGGCGCACGGCATGGCGCCCTCTTCCTCACTGTTGTTCGCGGGCATTTACCGACTCGCGACCGGTGCCGCCCCGACTGGGCCGGTGCAGCTCGGCGCCGTCGCGTTCGCCGGATGGCTCGGCCTGGTCGTGACCGCCTTGAACTTGATCCCCGTGGGGCAGCTCGATGGTGGTCACATCGTCTACGCGCTGCTCGGCCACCGCGGCGCCGCGGCGCTCGGGAAGGCGGTCGTCGGGCTCCTGCTCGTCGGCGGTGTGCTGTACTCCCCGCATCTGCTGACGTGGGCGTTACTCATCTGGTTCTTCGCGGGCGTCGGGCACCCGCCGGCCCAGGACGAGGTGACGGAGCTCAGCGGCGCGCGGAAGCTACTCGCGTATCTGACATTCGCTCTGCTGCTGGCGATCGTCGTCCCCTGGCCGCAGTGAGGGGCACGAGCGGCGCGATCCCCTGCGGTCGTCTGCACGGGACTCCACCACGCCTGGGCGGATACCGACGACGGGTCCAAGGGAGTCCCTGATGGGCGCTCCAGTCCGAGACCCCGTTTGCGGCATGCTGGTCGATCCCGAGCAGGCCGTTTCGGCGACGCATCTCGCGCAGACCTTCTTTTTCGACTCCGAGTACTGCCGCGATGCCTTTCTCCAACAGCCTAGGCGATACGCGGGGGCGGAGATTCGCTCGTCCGACGACCCTGCCGCCCGGCGGATCGCCTACTTCTCGATGGAGGTGGGGATCGATCCGCGGCTCCCGATCTACAGCGGCGGCTTGGGGGTCCTCGCCGCGGACACCCTGCGCTCCTTGGCCGATCTGCGAGTCCCGGCAGTGGGAGTGAGCTTGCTGTTTGCGCAGGGATACTTCGACCAGATCCTGGACTCCGAGGGAAACCAGACTGAGCGGCCCGTGACCTGGAGGCCCAGGGAGGTCCTGCGCCCGCTCGAGCCGACCGTCCAGATCTCCATCGAGGGTCGCTCCGTGCTGGTTCGGGCCTGGCGGTACGACGTCCTCGGCCAGGGAGGGTTCGTCGTGCCGCTCGTCCTGCTGGAAACAGGGGCGCCGGAAAACGCGCCCGGCGATCGGGCCCTGACCGATGCGTTGTATGGCGGGGACGAGCGTTACCGCCTCAGCCAGGAGATGGTCCTCGGGATCGCGGGTGTCCGAATGCTCCGGGCCCTCGGGTACGCGGAGATCGAGCGCTGTCACATGAACGAGGGGCACGCGAGCCTGCTCGCGCTGGAGTTGCTGCGCGAAGCGCCCGGTGATGGCACCCTCGCGGAACGGATCGAGATCGTCCGGAGGCGCTGCGTCTTCACCACCCACACACCGGTGGCTGCGGGCAACGACCAGTTCTCGTACGAGCTGGTGCGATCGGTGTTGGGCGAGCCGATTCCTCTCGAAGCGCTGCGCATGCTGGGAGGCCACGATCGGCTCAACATGACGCTGCTGGGGCTCAACCTCTCGCACTACGTCAACGGGGTCGCGAAGCGCCACGGCCAAGTGTCGCAGCAAATGTTCCCGGGCTTCGCCATTGACGCGGTCACCAACGGAGTCCATTCCAAGACGTGGACCGGCGAGCCGTTCCGGCGCTTGTACGACCGCCACATTCCCGGGTGGGCCCAGGATCCCTTTTCGCTCCGGTACGCCATCCGGATTCCGGCCGACGAGGTTTGGGCCGCGCACGTCGCGGCGAAGGAGACGCTCCTCGAGGAGATCCGGCGGCGCACAGGGGTGAAACTCTCCCCCGACGCGCTCACCATCGGGTTCGCCCGGCGTGCCACCGCCTACAAGCGGGTCGACCTCGTGCTTTCCGATCCCGAACGGCTGAAGACCATTTCCCGAGCTGTCGGCCCGCTGCAGTTCGTCTTCGCCGGCAAGGCGCATCCGAGAGACGAGCCGGGGAAAGCGCTGATCCGGAAGGTGTTCCAGGCGGCGCGCGAGCTGGCTGATGACGTGAGGATCGTCTACCTGGCGAACTACGACTTGGAGCTGGCCGGGTTACTCACGGCGGGGGTGGACTTGTGGCTGAACACGCCGCTTCCCCCGCTCGAGGCGTCCGGCACCTCGGGGATGAAGGCCGCGCACAACGGCGTGCCGAGTCTCAGTGTGCTCGACGGCTGGTGGGTCGAGGGCCACATGGAGGGGATGACCGGCTGGTCCATCGGGCCGGACCCGCGGAACGCCCGCGGGCCGACGGTGGCCGCGACCGGGGAGGAAGCTGCGGAGCTCTACGACAAGCTCGGCGGACTGATCGCGCCGCGGTACTACCACGACCGGAGAGCATGGATCGACATCATGCGGCGGACGATCGCCTTCAACGCGTCGTTCTTCAACACGCACCGGATGGTGCAGCAGTACGCGGCGAACGCCTACGTGTAGTATGGGCGTGCGTCCGCGGCGTGGCGCTTCGTCGGGGGATATCACCTACATAGCGGGGCGACGGACCCGTCTCCGCGCTTTGCATCTCGGACCGACCAAGCTCAACTGCTTGCCTCGTCGCCGGTTGTGAGGCGCACGGGCCAGGCACCACCTTTGCCCTTTCAGCGGAGGGGAGAGGGGTGGTAAGCCGAGAGGTTGAACTCACGGGGGAAATACTATGAACTGGATACGCGAGAACTGGTTCTGGCTCGTGATCGGGGTGCTGTTCATATGGATGCATACGAAGATGCACAGCGGCCACGGTCACGCCGGCCACGGTGGAGGCGGAGGTGGCGGCGGAGGCGGCGGCTGTGGTGGGCACAGTCACGGTCGCAGCCGCGATGAGTCCGCCGAGCGAAAGGAGGAGTCCCCTCCTGAGGATCAAACCCGGGGCTCCAAGGACCAAGACCCCTCTGGTCATGGGAGGCAAGGCCATGCTGAGCATTAAGGTCGTGACTTGGTCGCTCGGCCTGTTCGGCGCAGTGACGTTCGTCGTGTGCGTGCTGTACGGGCTGATCGTTGCGGAATCACTGCACATGACCAGCTTTCTCGAGAGCGCGCTTCCCGGGTTCCGTTGGCTGACACCGGGTGGCTTCGCGATCGGGCTGGTAGAGTCCTTCCTCTACGGGGTCTACGCGGGAGTCGTGTTTACGCCGATCTACAACGCGCTGTCGAAGCGCTCGACCCGCTGAAAGGCATCTCCAACCTTCGAGCGGCCCCGATCCGGATCGCCGTGGTCGGCGCAGGACACGTGGGCTCGACGTTCGCCTACGCATTGCTCCTAAGGGGTCTGGCCTCCGAGATCGTGCTCGTGGACGCGGACCGAGCCAAGGCCGAGGGCGAGGCGCTGGACCTGAGTCACGCGGCCCCCCTAGCCTATCCTGTGCGGATCCTGGTCGGCGACTACGCCGACTGCCGCGGGGCCGCCGTGACTGTCGTGGCCGCCGGAGCTGCCCAGGACGTGGGTGAAGACCGGTTGGACCTGCTGCGCAAGAACGCCGCGGTGTTCCGCGACGTCGTGCCGCGCGTGGCGGAGCACAATCCCGATGGGATCCTGTTGGTCGCCACCAATCCCGTGGACATCCTCACGTATGCGGCTTGGCGATGGTCGTCGCTCCCGGCGGCACGGGTGATCGGCTCGGGCACGGTGCTCGACACCGCGCGGTTCCGCCACGGCCTCAGCCGGCATTTCGGGGTCGACCCACACAGCGTGCACGCCTGGATCATCGGCGAGCACGGCGACAGCGAAGTGCCGGTCTGGTCGCTCGCGAACATCGCGGGGATGCGGCTCGCCGCGTTCTGTGCTGCCAACGGCCTCGCGCACGACCCGGCCGCCATGGAGGCGATCTTCCGCGATACGCGCGACGCCGCGTACGAGATCATCGCACGCAAGGGATCGACGTATTACGCCGTCGGCGCCGCCCTGCTGCGCATCGTCGAGGCCATTGTGCGCGACCAGCGTACCGTGTACTCCGTATCGAGCCTGCTGCAGGACGACGCATACGGGATCAGCGACGTGTGCTTGAGCGTTCCCGCCGTCTTGGGTCGGGGCGGCGTCGAGCGCCCGCTCCGTCTCGACTTGAGCCCCGCGGAACTCGGGAGCCTCCGCCGCTCCGCAGACGTGCTGCGGACCGCCATCGCCCAGCTGGGGTTGGAGGACCGGTGAGGCGCATCGCCGTCTTGACGAGCGGCGGCGACGCGCCGGGCATGAACGCCGCGATTCGGGCGGTTGTCCGCACGGGGCGCGACCGCGGGTGGGAGGTGTTCGGAGTGCAGCGCGGCTACGCCGGGCTCATGGCGGGGACGATGGTTCCCCTGGGTGCCCGTGACGTGAGCGGCGTGATCGACCGCGGTGGCACCCTGCTCGGCAGCGTGCGCAGTCCGGAATTCCAGACGGCGGCCAGGCGCGTCGAGGCCGTGCGCGCGCTCGAGCAGCGCGGCATCGAGGGCCTTGTCGTGATCGGGGGGAACGGGTCGCAGGCGGGGGCGCACGCGTTGCTCGAGGCAGGAGTAGCGGTGGTCGGCGTTGCGTCCACGATCGACAATGATCTCTGGGGTTCCGAGATCACCATCGGCGTCGATACGGCGCTCAACATCGCGCTGGAAGCGATCGATCGACTCAAGACGACGGCGTCGTCCCACCAGCGCGCGTTCCTCGTGGAAGTAATGGGACGGGATTGCGGTTACCTCGCGCTCATGGCCGGGATCGCGGGCGGCGCCGAGGCGGTGGTCATTCCAGAGGTCGAGACCGAACCGGATGCCGTCGCGGCGGAGCTGCGAGCCGCGTATGAACGGGGTAAGTCGCATGCCCTGGTCGTCGTCGCCGAGGGCGCCCGCCCCGGCGCGGAGGCGCTCGCCCGGCACTTCACCGAGCACCGCGACCGCTTGGGCTTCGAGCTGCGCGTGACGACGCTGGGGCACGTGCAGCGGGGCGGCCGCCCCAGCGCGTTCGACCGCCTGCTCGCCACCCGGTTGGGCGCGGCGGCGACGGCGTCCCTCGCCCGGGGCGAGCCCGGAGTCCTCGTGGGGCTGCTCCGGGGGGAGGTCGCCATTACCCCGCTGGCTGAGGTAGTCACCAAGAAGAAGTCCCTCGATCTCGGGCTGCTGGAATTGGCGCACGCGCTGGCGCAGTAGCGGGCACGAGCAAAGGCGATCGCGGCGTACGGCCTGACGAGGTGTACCGACGATGGACCTGTGGCACCTGACCCCCGACGCGCCCCGGACCCCTGCTCGCGTGATTCCCGGTGAGCCGGTGGCGCTCCACATCGGTACGTGGCCGATCGAGGCGGGACAGTCCGTCTGGGTGACGTACCGCGCCGACCATCCAAACGGGGCGGCTGTCGAGGCACGGGTCGAGGCCGTGTGGCAGCAAAACCGGGGACCGAACAGCTATTGGAGGGCCGAGATCGGACCGTTTACCGCGGGCGAACCTGTGCGCTACACGGTATCGGGCCGATCGCCGGTGGGCGAGACGGCCGGGCCGGGCAACGCGTTTCGGGTCGGGTCGAAGCTGTCTCTCGCCCTGCTCTGGCACCAGCACCAGCCGCTCTATAAGGACACCGGACGCCGGTCCGAGAAGGGGAGTTACTTCCAGCCCTGGGTCCGCCTGCACGCTATCCGCGACTACCACTGCATGGCGGCGCTCGTCGCCGAGCATCCAGGGGTTCACCTCACCATCAACCTCACCCCAGTCCTGCTGTGGCAGATCGCCGACTATCTGGAACGCGGCGCAACCGACCGGAGTCTCGAGCTGACGCTGAAGCCGGCCGAAGCCCTGGCGCAGGATGAGCGGCAGGAGATCCTCGCCACCTTTTTCGACGCCCACTGGCACAACCAGATCTTCCCGCACCCGCGCTACAAGGAGCTGTTCCTCCAGCGACAGGAGGGGCGGAGCTTTCTGGCCCAGGATCTCCGCGACCTTCAGATGTGGTTCAACCTCGCGTGGTTCGGCCTGGAGTTCCGTAGCGGATCCGTGCGACTGGTCACTGATGAAGTCGCCTCCGTCCGGCGGTTCGTCGAGCAGGGCCGCGGGTTCAGCACGACGGACATCCAGGACATGGTGCAAGAGCAATACAAGGTCATGCGTGCCGTCATCCCGATCCACCGCGCGCTGCAGGAGCGGGGACAGATCGAGGTCTCCACGACTCCGTTCTATCACCCCATCTTGCCGCTGCTCGTCGATACGGACCGGGCGACCATCGACCGGCCGGGGGCGAGCGTTCCGCGGCGCTTCGCCTACCCCGAGGATGCCGAGGCGCAGGTGCGGCGCGCCGTCGAGGCGTATCGGCGCTGGTTCGGCCGGCCGCCGTACGGCATGTGGCCGGCGGAGGGAGGCGTGAGCGAATCGATCGTCCCGTTCTTCCCCCCCCACGGCGTCCGCTGGATCGCGACCGACGGCGGCGTGCTCGCCCGCTCCGGGCGCTGGGGCTACGATACGAACGACCCTGCGGTGTTGTGCCAGCCGTACCGAGCCGAGGCGGGCCGCGAAGCCGTCGCCGTCTTCTTTCGCGACGCGGCCCTCTCCGACCAGATCGGCTTCCACTACCAGCGCTACGGGGACTACGAGCGAGCCGCCCGCGACTTCCTCGAAGAAATCAAGGAGCGCTTCGCGCGCCCGGTGCCGGACGACGGCGATCACGTCCTCACAGTGGTGCTCGACGGCGAGAACGCCTGGGGTGCATATCGCGAGGACGCGCGGCCCTTCTTCCATGCCTTGTACGGCCTGCTGGAGCGCGATCCGGCGATCGCGACGGTGACCTTCGCCGAGTACCTGGCCGGTGATCCCACCCGGGACGTCGCGCGCCATCCGTTGGAGAGCCTGGCGAAGGTGTACGACGTCTTCACCGGCTCGTGGATCGACGAGAACGGCTCGCTGCCGGGCGTCGATCTGGGCACGTGGATCGGCGAAGCGGAGGAGAACCGGGCCTGGGAGCTGCTCGGCCGGACCCGCGACGTCCTCACCCGGGAGCGCGCCACTCCCGAGACGGTTCCGGCGGCCTTCGAGGCGGTGTACGCGGCCGAGGGGAGCGACTGGTTCTGGTGGCTCGGCGCAGACCAGGAGTCGGGTAACGACGAGGAGTTCGACGAGCTCTTCCGGCTTCACCTGAAGAACGTCTACCGCAGCCTCGACCTCGAGCCTCCCATCGTCCTGGACCGCCACATCGTGCCCCACGCGATCCCGTGGACGTTCACGAGCCCGGTCCAGCGCATCCAGGTAGGCGATCGGCTGACGGTGTGCACGAACTGCCCGGGTGTCCTTACCTGGCAAGTGGACGGCGGCGCACCTCGCTCCAGCCCGCTGACGCCCGCGGGCGGGGCGATGGCCGGCGTGCAGCGGTATCACGTGACCCTGGGGCCGTTCCCGTCCCCGGCGCGGGAGGTGCGGTTCCGCTTCCGATGCACGCATCCGGGCTGCCCCGGCGATGATGTGTGCTGCTCGCGAGACGATCACGTGGTGGAGGTCATCGACTGACGGAGCCGGGGGGGCAAATCCCCCGGGCTCCGCGCCGTATCGCGCGGGTGTCGAGGGACCGGAGGCCCACGAGAACCGCCCTAACACAGCCCTCGCCAGCAGGTTAGCACCCAGGAGCTGACGGGCCCGGATCGTGCCCAAGCGAGATGACGTGTGTGAGCGGCGCAGTGATCGCGGATTCCCCTTGCCGGCGTCTGAAAACAACGGCAGCCCGCGGCCGACGGGGTGGGGGAGCAATGGAGCACCAGCAGGCGGAGGGCACATGGTGAAGACCCAGCGAGCGAGCAGGAAGGGATTCGTCAAAGTCGCGTTCTCGCTTCCGCACGTGGAAGCGGCCACGTTACACGTCATGGGCGACTTCAACGACTGGCGCCCGGTGCATGCCATGCGTCGCACGGATGACGGGGAGTGGCAGCTCTCGTTGGAGTTGGAGCACGGGCGCGAGTACCAGTTCAAGTACCTCCTGGACGAGACCGTGTGGATCAACGATCCCCACGTCGAGAAGTCCGTCGCGAACCCGTATGGCGGCGAGAACTCGGTGGTCGCGACCTGAGCCCGGCCGGAGCGTTGACGGTCTTCGGCGGGTTGCGGCGGCGCCAGAGGCTCTCTCGGCCGCTGCAGCGGGAGGCTCTGATCGGCTAGGAGCACATATGGATGACGTGAACGTTCGCACCAGCACACGCTGCCCCTATTGCCGAAGCGACACCAGCATCGAGCGGGAGCTGGACCCCGAGCTCGGCGCCGTCTCGCTGGATGAGCTCGAGACGCTGGTACGGAATGAGTGGCGGCGCCGCCTCGGACCGTCCTCCTACGAACGGGAGCACTCCCGCACCATCATCCGCGCCTTGATCGTCTACGCCCTCGCGCCCGGGAGCCCGGTGCGCGAGATCGTGGCCCGGCAGTTGATCTGGTGGGAATTAGTTACGCTCGGCGCCTGGGGGCTCAGCCGCGCCGCGATTCAGCGAGAGTTCGGTGAACTGAGGCGCGCCGTTGGGGACGTCTTGACCCGGGCCGGGCTGGACAGAGCGAAGGTTCAACGGTTGACCGAGTCGATCGATAGCCAGCTCGGGAAAACGCTCCAATGGGGCGAACCAGCGCCGGACGAGGCGGAAGCATAGGGCCCCCGGGCGCCGACATCGGCGTGACGGCGCTCTACGATGGCGGCGGCGAGGCTCGTTCGAACCCGCTGAAAGGGGCAAATCCCCCGGGCCCCGTGTCGTATGGCGCGCAAGCCGAGGGAAGCCGGCCTCCCGGCGCTCCCTTAACGCGACGCTCTCCATCAGGTTAGCACGCGCAGCGACTGGGCCCGCATCGTGCCCAACACTGGCCCGGGTGAATGCTATGACCACTACGACGATGGGGAACTCGAACAGATCTCGGGGCGGCCGAGTAGCCACCGCGGTAGGGCAGTCCCGACGGCCGCCGGCGGTAGCCGCGCGTCCGGTCGCAGTGGTGCACATGACCGCGGAGTACTGGCCGTTCGCCCAGACCGGGGGCCTCGGGATGGCAATGAGCGGGCTGGCGGAGGCCCAGGCCGCGGCCGGCTTGCGGAGCACGGTACTCGTTCCCCTGTATCGGTCCGTGCGGGAAAGCGGGGCGCGGCTCGAACCGCTCGGTGCGGCCTTCGAGGTTCGCCTGGGCCACGTGGTGGAGACAGCGCGTCTCTGGCAGTCTCGGGATGCGGGAGCCGGACCGCGTGTCGTCTTCGTCGAGCACGACGGCCTCTTTCAGCGGCAGGGGATCTACGGCGAAGCCGGCGCCGATTATCCCGATAACACGCGGCGGTTCGCCTTCTTCACGCTGGCGGCGCTGCAGGCGTTGCCCCGGCTGGCACCGGCACCGGCGGTGCTCCACGCGCACGATTGGCACGCCGCGCTCGCATCCGTCTACCTGCGCACCGTCCTAGCGGGGGCACCATACTACGACTCGCTGCCCGTGGTGCTGTCGGTACACAATGCGGCATTCCAGGGGCAGTTCTCCGCCGAGACCCGGGAGGAGATCGGGTTGCCGTCTGCGCGGCACGACCGCGTGAACTGGCTCAACGCCGGACTGGCTACGGCGGACCTCGTCGCAACGGTAAGTCCCACCCACGCACGCGAGTTGCGGACGGTGATGGGCGGATTTGGGTTGCACGAGGCGTTCCACAGGCTCGGAGACCGGCTCCTGGGCGTGCTCAATGGGATCGACCCACAGGCCTGGGACCCAGGGACCGACCCGCACATCGCGGCCTGCTACTCCGTGGACGATCTATCCGGCAAAGCGCGGTGCAAGACGGCGCTGCAGCGGGCGTACGGGCTGCCGGTGCGCGCGACGACGCCGCTCGTGGGCATGTGCGCCCGGCTCGTCGGTCAGAAGGGCTTCGACCTGATCCTGGACGGCGCGTTGCGCTCGATGCCCGAGGCCCAGTTCGTATTCGTGGGCCAGGGCGAAGAGCGCTACGCGCGTGCGTTGACCGAGGTCGCGGCCGCGGCGCCCGATCGGATCGCCGTGCACGTCGGCTTCACCGATGCGCGGGAGCATCGGCTGCTGGCCGGGGCGGATCTGCTGCTGATGCCCTCGCTGTACGAGCCGTGCGGTCTCACGCAGATGCGCGCGCAACGGTACGGCACGATCCCCGTGGCTCGGCGCGTCGGCGGTCTGGCCGACACGATCGCGGATGGGGTCACCGGGTTCCTGTTCGAGGAATACAGCCCCGCAGCACTCGTGCAGGCGCTCCGGCGCGCGCTGAGCCGGTACCGTGATCCGGCGGCCTGGGCCGGGCACATACGCGCGGCGATGAACCGGCCGTTCGGCTGGGATGTCCCCGCGGCGCAATACGCCGATGGGTATAACCGCGCGCTGCGCCTGCGTCGCTCGCGCGCCAACATGAAAGGAGCCTGACATGACGAATCTCAGAGCGGAGCCGGTCACGAAGAATCTCGGAACAGTGGAACGCGTGCTGCGCGTGCTGCTGGGTGGCGCGCTGGCCGTCTGGGCACTGGTACAGTTGCTCGGCGGCGGGGCAGTGGCGTGGCTACTGCTGTATGTCGCCCTGATCGCCCTGGGCGTGGACTTTGTGGTCACCGGCATCCGCGGCTACTGCCCCCTGTACAAGCGGCTGGGGTGGAGCACGGCCGGGCCGCAAACAAGCAGCTAGGAGGGTATCCGCCATGCATCACGAGACGAGCGATGGCAAGCACAGTGGCTGGAAGAGCTGGTTGTGGATGGTCGCCTGCTGTGTGCCGATGATCGCGATCGTTGTCCTGCTGATTCTCCGTTCTCGGTAGCGGGATCCCGAACACGTTCGGCGACTCCTACGGCCGGACGGCGCGGCACCGCGAGGCGCGACCGCCCAGCCGGAGCCAGTCGCGCGTGCTGGCAGCTGGCAGATAGTTGGCGGAAGCTTTCATTAATAGGGAGCGTGCATGACGAACAAGGTGCGGGTTGCGATCAACGGGTACGGCGTCATCGGCAAGCGCGTTGCTGACGCCGTGGCGCTGCAGGACGACATGACCCTCGTCGGGGTCGCCGACGTGGTGGCCGACTATCGGACCCGGCTTGCAGTGGAGCGCGGCTATCCGGTGTTTGTCTCAGCGCCCGAGCGACGAAACGACATGGAGTCGGCCCGCATCCCCGTCGCCGGCACGGTGGACGAATTGATCCGGCAAGCGGACGTCGTCGTGGACTGCACCCCCAAGGGCGTGGCCACTAAAAACAAGGAGCGTTACCAGGCCGCCGGCGTCAAGGCGATCTGGCAGGGTGGGGAGAAGCACGCGCTCGCCGGATACTCGTTCGTGGCCCAGGTGAACTACGCCGGCGCCCTGCACCGCCAGTACGCCCGGGTCGTGTCCTGCAACACGACCGCGCTCAGTCGGGTGATGCACGCGCTGCACCGGCGTGGCTGGGTGAAGCGCGCCCGTGCCGTGCTGCTGCGTCGCGGCACGGACCCGTGGGAGTCGCACCAGAACGGCCTCATCAACACGGTCGTCCCGGAGACCAAAGTGCCGAGCCACCAGGGTCCCGATGCGCAAACCGTGATTCCGGACCTCGACATCGTCTCTATGGCCGGGGCCGGACCGTACAATCTGAGCCACATCCACTTCGCCATGGTGGAGACGACGCAGCCGGTCAGCCTGGACGAGCTGCGCGAGGCGCTATGGGAGGCGCCGCGCATCGCGTTCGTGCGCGCGAGCGACGGGCTCGTCGCCCTGAACTCGGTGATCGAGCTGATGCGGGATCTCGGCCGTCCTCGCGGGGACCTGTGGGAGGTCGCCGTGTGGGAGGACGCACTGGCAGCGGACGGGCGCGAGGTGTACCTCACCTATCAGGTCCACAACGAAGCGATCGTGGTGCCGGAGACGGTGGACTGCATCCGCGCGCTGACCGGCAGCGAACCCGACGGCGCCAGGTCGATCGCGAAGACGGACGCGGCGCTGGGCATCCGGAAGACGTTCCTGCCGGCGACCGCCCGCTGATACCGGAGGACGGACTGATGCAAGAGATCGTACTCGAAGCCGGTGGGCTGCTCCACGGCAGCGCCGGCCCGGCGCTGCAAGCGTTCCTCCGCCGCCAGCCCGGGATTCATCACGTGGCGGTCAACCCCGTGAGCGGCACGCTGACGGTGGGCTACGACGAAACCGTGATCCTCGAGATCGAGCTTCAGCGCCTGATCGGAGAGTGCGGCTATCATTGCCGCGGCCAAGTGCTGCCGAAGCACCTGTGCGCACCCGAGCCGGCGGCCACTGCACCGTCTCCGGTCGCACCCGTCCACGCGGCTCACGGTCCACCGGCAAGGAGCGGGGTTCCCGGCGGCGAAATGTCCCAGATGGCCCATGAGATGGGCCACGGCGCCGGGATGGACATGGACGAAATGGTTCGCGACATGCGCAAGCGTTTCTGGATCACCTTCGCCCTGGCCGTCGCCGTGACGCTGTACTCACCGTTGGGGTCCGAGGTGTTCGGCGTGCGCCTGACCCCGCCCTTCGGACTCTCGCCCGCGCTCTTCATGTTCGTCCTCGCGACGCCCGCCGTGCTGTGGGGCGGCCAGATGTTCTTCGTGGGGGCCTACCGCGCGTTGCGGCGCCGCACGCTCGACATGTCCGTGCTCGTCGCCCTCTCGGTCGGTGCGGGCTACCTGTTCAGCGTCGCCGCCACGTTTCTCTTTACGGGCGAAGTCTTCTACGAGGCCGCGGTGGTGCTCCTCGCCTTCATCCTGTTCGGCCATTGGATGGAGATGCGGGCGCGTGCCGGCGCCTCGAACGCGATGCGGGCGCTGCTCGACCTGGCGCCGCCCAAGGCAACGGTCATCCGCAACGGCCAGCCGGCCGAGGTGCCCACCTCCGAGGTCCTGGTCGGTGACGTCGTCCTGATCCGGCCCGGGGACAAGATCCCGGTGGACGGCGACGTGCTCGACGGCGAGTCGACGGTCGACGAATCGATGATCACCGGGGAAAGCGTCCCCGTCGACAAGCGGCCCGGCGACAAGGTCATCGGGGCAACGATCAACAAGATGGGAACGTTCCGGTTCCGGGCCATGAAGGTGGGGACGGAGACCGCCCTGGCACAAATCGTCAAGCTGGTCCAGATCGCACAGAACTCGAAAGCCCCGGCCCAGCGTCTGGCGGATCGGGCGGCACAGTGGCTCGTGGCCGCGGCGATCATCTTCGGGATGGCGACCTTCGCCGGCTGGTACTGGTTCGCCGGGGCTACCCTGGTGTTCGCGGTGACGCTCGCCATCACCGTCGTGGTCATCGCCTGCCCCGACGCCCTCGGCCTCGCGACCCCCACCGCCGTCATGGTGGGGACGGGCCTCGGCGCGCTCAACGGGATCCTCTACAAGAACGCCACGGCGCTCGAACAGGCGAGCAAAGTGCGGGCGATCATATTCGACAAGACCGGCACGCTCACCGTCGGCCAGCCGCGAGTGGTCGAGGTGGTGGTCGCCGGCAATCCGTTCACCGAGGACGAGATGCTGATGCTCGTCGCCTCCGCCGAGCAGTCGAGCGAGCACCCCATCGCCCAGGCGATCGTGCACCTCGCGCAGGAACGGGGTCTGGCGCTCGTGGACGCGACCGGGTTCGAGGCGATCGCGGGGCATGGGCTCCGCGCCACGGTGAGCGGCCGCCGCATCTTGAGCGGCAACCAGAAGCTGATGCGGGACAACGGAATTGCGCTCGGCCCGTTGGGCGAACGTGCAGCGGCGCTCGAGGGGGCGGGCCGGACCGTGGTCTACAGCGCGATCGACGGGCAGGCAGCGGGCGTGATCGCGGTCGCCGACGCCCTCCGCCCCACGGCGCGACAGACGATCGATGAGCTGCACCGCTTGGGCGTGCAGGTCGCCATGCTGACCGGAGACAACCGCGCGACCGCCGAGCGGATAGGAAAAGAGCTCGGCATCGATACGGTGTTCGCCGAGGTCTTGCCCGGCGACAAGGCCGCCAAGGTTCGCGAGCTCCAACAACAGGGGAAGCTCGTGGCCATGGTCGGCGACGGCATCAACGACGCCCCGGCCTTGGCCCAGGCCGATGTCGGGATCGCGATCGGCGCGGGCACCGACGTAGCCATGGAGACGGCCGACGTGGTGTTGATGAAGAGCGATCCGTATGACGTCCTCGGGGCCATCGCGCTGAGCCGGGCCACCGTACGCAAGATGAAACAAAACCTGGTCTGGGCCGCGGGCTACAATACCGTCGCGTTTCCGATCGCAGCCGGGCTCTTTTACCCGGCGTTCGGTCTCCTGTTACGACCAGAGATCGCGGCACTTTCGATGTCCGGCAGTTCCCTGCTCGTCGCCCTGAACGCACTCACGTTGCGCTGGACCAGGCTCCCCGGGATCCGGCGCCGCGACGCCGCCGGGGCAGCCACGTCCGGTGCGACGGCATGATTCCGGATCGGTACGTTTGGTCGGTCTGGTCGCTGGCGTTTCTCGTCCCCTGGGCCCTGCTGTTCGCCCTGTTCCCCGAGCAGCGCAGGGCGATGCTCTGGGCGAGCCTGTTCACCGTACCGTTCGGCCTGACCGAGCCCATCTTCGTCCCCAGCTACTGGAGTCCGCCGAGTCTGTTGGACCTGGCTCGGAAGACTGGGTTCGATATCGAAAGCTTGGTCTTCTCCTTCGGGATCGGCGGGGTCGCGGCGGTGCTCTACAATGCGTTCACACGGCGACGATTGGGGGTGATGCCCGCACATGATCGAGAGGCGAACCGGCACCGGTTGCACCGCTGGGCGCTGGCCGCACCGTTCCTGGTGTTCGTGCCACTCTACCTCTTGCCGTGGAACCCGATCGACGCGGCGGTGCTCGCCCTGG